>CABQIF010000137.1 GCA_902464115.1 uncultured Ruminococcus sp.
CAATTTTGACGGCGGGCTTCGTTTTTTGCTCATGTAAGGCGTGAAGCAGATTGAAAACAATTCGATGCAGTGGAAACATCACAGGTAGACCTCCACAGTAAGGTCAGACCATGCGGCGCGGCGGAACTGATGCGGCATCTTGTTTGCCTCACGATACTTCTTGGCGGTCTCAAAGTCGATGGTAAAGGTGAGAACAGGCTTGCCGGTGACAGCCATCAAGTCGGCGCGTTCATGCTTTTCTTTCTTGCTCCCAGTGTTGAGCTTCCAGCGGTAGGTGTAATCACTGATTGGAGTGACGACCTCAACGAACTGTTCAATCAGTTCCGGGGCAAGACAGGCACCGCGAACATCGAGCTTTTGCTCAAGAAAATCATGGAGGGCTTTCATGTTGGCGGAAACAGCTGCGGAATCGGGTTCGGGAGCAATGGATTTCAAATCCTGTTCCAGACGGTTGATCTCATCGTCAGCCTGTTTGCAAAGCGCCTGATATTCTTCCCGCCCCAGTTCACCATCGGCGCGCATTGCAGCATAGTTCATCTTGCGATTCTTGATTTTTTCAATCTTGCTCTGAATCGGTGCTGCGGATATCAGCGTAGTGGGTTTTCCGCTTTTGCAGCCTTCAATCATCTGGCAGGCAAGGAGGATAGCCTTGTTCTGATTGCCCCAGACCTTTTCAAAAATCTTTTTTGCCATCAGGTCGAGCTTCCATTCGGGAACAGAAATGGCATCGCAACTGAGCTGGTCGGTCAGACCATGCTCCAGAACAAAGGAGCGGGTCGGGTTGACCGTGCGCATATTGCACTGGTAGCCAAAGACGGGAGTACCATCTTTTAGCTTGCGCCATTTGAAGATGCGGTACGAAGAACCACAGCGGCAGCGAAGTTTGGATACCCACAAATTCTTGGTGGTTTTTGTACCCTTACGCCGTGTTTCTCCATCAGGAAGGCGCAGGCTTGAAATACGGGATTTGCGGATGCGTTCACATTCGTGCCAAAGACTTTCTGATACAATGGGTTCAAAGTTGCCCTTTACATAGACGAAAGAATCTTCATCAAGGTTATTGATGCGCTTCTTCTCCAGATAGTTGTTGACTTTGGACTTGTTGTAGCAGATATAGCCCATATACGTTGCGTTGCGAAGAATGCGGCTGATTTTGGTGCAAGACCAACTGACATTTCCATGCCCATCCTTGCAGCCCAGCCGAGAAAGTTCATTGACGATAGCCTTTTCTCCGTAGCCTTGAGAGTAGAGCGTGAAAACCATCCGAATGGTGGCAGCCTGTTCTTCGTTGATAACGTATGTACGCTTTGCGTTGTCGCGGTCATAGCCGATGATGTTGCCACTGCCGTAAAGGACACCTTTCTGCCGACTGATTTTCTGACCGGCGAGAACGCGCTCAGAAATCTTGCGGCTTTCCTCCTGTGCCATCGTTGCCATGATGGAAAGACGAAGCTCGCCATCACCGTCCATTGTCCAAATGTTGTCCGATACAAAGAAAACTTCAACGCCGAAATTGCGAAGTTCGCGGGTAAGCTGAAGGGTATCGACAGTGTTGCGGGCAAAGCGGCAGACCTCACGGGTGACGATTAGGTCAAATTTGCCGCGTTTGGCATCGGAAATCATCTGCATAAACGCAGGACGCTTTTTGGCAGAGGTGCCGGTGATACCCTCATCAATATAGCGGTTTATGACCTGCCAGTTGGGATGATACCGAAGCTGATCGTCGTACCACTGCATCTGATTTCCGAGTGCATCGACCTGTGCTTCATGCTGAGTGGAAACACGCCCGTAAAAGGCAATGCGGCGGTCGCGGTCTTTATCTAATGGGGATTGCCCGAAATACATTCTCTGTGTGATGTTCATACGCTGTGCCTCCTTTGCCTGTAGTATAGAGAATCGCAGGGAAAATATGTAGGATGTCGCCAGAGCGAACGACATCCTTGACATTAGGTAGAATATCTGCTAATGACCTGATGATAGGTGTCGGCAGTAATCAGCCCGTTGTCAAATAAAATTGCTACCATTTTTAGTGCGGTTGCATCCGTACTGAAGAAATCGGGAGGAACAGCAGGGGAATGAGAGTGTGAAATCTTGTTATCGAGCATTCTCAACCTCCATTCAAATCCAAACTGTTGATAACGGCTGCTTCGATGCGATACATTTCAGATGGCGTGATTCGCCCCAGAAAGCGTTGTACGCGGCTTTTGTCTATCGTGAATATCTGTTCTGCCTGAACCATAGAGGGCGTTGAAAACGCTGGATTTTGGTCGATTAGAACGTGTGTTGGCTGGTCTGCTTTTTTTGCGATGCGTGAAGTCACCGTTGCCACAATCAATGTGGGAGCATAACGGTTTCCAACATCGTTTTGCAGAACGACCACCGGGCGTGTGCCGCCCTGCTCAGAGCCGATATGCGGCTCCATGTCTGCAAAGTAAATGTCCCCGCGGAGATATTTCCATTCTTTTGGTATGATACGATCAAGCCCCCTTTACAATATGTAGCACAAGCCGCCACACCCCTGAAGCGGCTTGTGCAGGGAAAGGAGTATGCCGATAAAGGCAGAGAAGATTAACGCTTGACAGGAAGGCTCAAAGAACGGCTGGAGCCGTTGTAAATTTCCAGAATCTGCTTCATGTGGCGGTCTGCGATATTGCCGGTGTCCTTTCGTGCATTTTTGGTGATGGTCTTGGGGTGGACGGAACCAAGCCGCATAATCAGCCGTTCCCGGCTGTATTCATCGCGGTACATTGCCACAAAGCGGGTAACGCCATGGAGGATACCGGACAGGAACGAATCGGAATCGCCCCACCATGCCTCCACGATGATTTTCAGGGCTTCCTGATAGATGTCAGAGCCATAGTTCTTGTAAATATAATAGGCAGAGCGGATGCAGTAGATCTTCCACTCGGCTCGGATGCCATCCAGTGCAAAAGTAGCACCAGTTGCTTCGGTAGCTGCAACAAATGCACAGGCATCCTCATCTTCTGCCACGATGTCAGCACGAAGCCGCTCACCTGCGGTCAGATCGGTGGAAATGCCCGTCTGAACAGCAAACAAAAGGGCTTCATCCTTTTTGGAAAGGCCGTGAAAGACCTTGCAGAGAATCGGGAGGTCACGACCACCGTTGCAGGCAACACGCGCTTCGATGGTGTTCTGACCATCAAAAACATGGTAACGTCCATCACGGTAGCTGACCTTCGGCTCATTGGCAACATACTCCGAGAAGGTGGCAGAAATCTCCGCCACTTTTCTGGTACGCAGCACACGCTGATATTCAGCGCAGGGGGTCAGGAGTGCGCTGTCAATGTACCGTTCAAAGCCCTTGATACCGGTCTTGCTGATTTCTACGCTGGACACGCCGCGATTCTGCCGCAGGAGTGTACGGACGCTCTGCTTGCCTTGGGATGCCTTGGACTGATACAGCCGTATCGCTGCTTTTACCGCATTGAGGACTGTCCGGGCAGACAGCTTCGTGGTCGAGATCATCAAGTTGAATGATTTCTGCTCGATTTCTTCCTGCAATTTTCACCACCTCCTGCACGGAAAACTGCTTTCATCGGTCATGTTCGGCTGGCTGGCGGGGAGCCGCTTTCTTCTCATCTGTACGGACTGCTTCATCGGGAACGGGAACGACCAGCATCCTGCGTCCCAGAGGAATAAAAGATTCCGGCTGATGAAACTGCTTCTCGAATTTCTCAGCCAGTTCCGGGGTGAGAGATGCAAAATCTTCTTCGCTCAGGCCGACCACCAGGAAAGTTCCGGCAATTACATCGTAGGCTTCGCTATGCTCATCCCGCAGGGCGCGGTTCAGGGGCAACCCCATCAGCTTGCCATCATCGTTGTAGACGATGGCAACAGGGTCATCAAAAGGGTAAGTGGCACCGATGGAGCCGCCGACTGCCTGCTGCAATGCTTTCAGCTCATCGCTGATCTCAACTTGCTTCGGATACTGCCCCGGCGAAATCTGCAATACGGAAAGAGTGCTTTCTTCCATCCCGTTTCACCTCAGTCGATGCAGATGCAGGTCAGCGCATCCTCATCAACCATCAGTGTGACACTGGCGGTTTCCAGATACTTCTGGATGGCAAACATATCGCTCATGGTCAGGGGTGCGAACTTGCTATCATCCGTAAAGCGGTGGAAAATCACCGGCCCGGTCAGATACCGCTTGCCCATCAGCTTGATGACCTGCTTGGGATTGTAGCGGAAACCCAGCGGTTCCTCCTTCGAGATGCCATAGCCGGCATCGTTCTCGTCAAAGCAGGGCAGGATGTGCGGAGCCTCCTTCGGCTGAATCACGGTCAAATCCAGAACGGGTGACACGGCAGCGAAAAAGACATCCGTACTGGCAAGTTCGTTCTGCATTGCCATGTGCAGAAAAGAGAAGAAGCCCGTCATGGCATCGTCGATGTGGTCGATTTTCTTGCTCATGGTGTCGATGGTCTTTGCGGTTTTGAAATCAATGGTGTTGTTCATAGGCGTTTCCTCCGTTATTTTTGCAAAATAAAAAGACCCGAATCGGGTCTCTTAGTTCAGTCTGCGCTCAACGCGCTTCTTCCTGCTTCTTCTGTTTTGCCTGCTGTTTTTTCAGCTGCCACTGGTCGAGCAGCTTGATGATGATGCTTTCCATCTGCCGGGGCGTGTAACTGCGCGGAAAGTATTTCCGCAGGGTTTCGTTTTTGATGGTCACGGTGTCCAGTTCGCTTTTCTTTTCCTCGTTCATAATGTCGTAGACAGCATCATAACTGAACTCGTTTTGCTGCGCCAGCTTCTTTATCCGTATGGCTTGCGAAAGGGATGGAGCATTCTGTGAAGCGTCCATTGCTTCTAAAAAATCCTGTTGCTGTTTTTCGTCCAGATAGGACAGTTCTACCGCAGGGTTAAACGAGATTTTCTTCTCATCCACCATGTCCAGCAGTTCGGGAACAAGGTTTGTCAGGCGGATATAGCGTTTTACATTGTCCTTGCTCATGCCAGCATCTTCTCCGATTTTTTCGGTACTCAACTTCGGTGCAATTTGCACCGAAGTTAAATCTGACCTAGCACCTTGATTTTTTATCGCATCCAGCTTCATTTTGAAGGCGAATGCCCGCTCACTGGGCAAGATGTGTTCTCTCTGCAAATTGGAATCG
>CABQIF010000138.1 GCA_902464115.1 uncultured Ruminococcus sp.
ATGATATTTTTTTGGAATATTTTTATTGATCTGAACAGGTTCATCATTCAAAACAGCCTCACATAAATAATGATACTTTCCCGTTTCCGGTCGCTTTCCGCATAAAATCTCATGAAAGATGATGCCAAGTGCAAATATATCTGATTTAGACGTAATGGCTTCTCCCTCTTCTTTTTTAATGGCAGTTACAAATTCCGGTGAATAATACACCTGATCTCCTTTTAAAGAATCCGGATTGGGGACTGCATCCTGAAAAAAGCTTTCTCCGAAATCAATAATTTTGATCGTATAAAATCCATCGATCGTCTTTTTGATCAGAAGATTTCCCGGTTTTAAATCAGAATGCACAATTTTTTTCACACTCAATGCTCCAAATTCATAGGCAAGCACTTTCATGATGATCATTTTTTGTTCTTCCGATTTTTGGGACAATTCTTCAAACGAAATCGCAGCATCTACTTTTTCTGTCACGATGTAAAATCTTCCATCATAGACAAAGAAATCAATGGGGGCAATGGAATTCCCCTTGCTGGCATCTCGAACTGCCTGAAATAACCGTTCGGAGCGTTCTTTAAAGTCATCGCAAATTTTTTGTTTCCTTTTTCTGCTTTTCTCAGACATAGAAACTGTTGGATATACAGGATCTGATAATCTTTTAATGAAATAGGTTTTGCCATCTTTGTTTGCAAATGTCCATTCACAATTCCCACCGTCTTTCATTTCAAAAGGAGATAGTAGCTTATATGCTCCGATTTGCGTTGGTTCTTCCATTTGCCGTTACTGCCCCCTCTCTAACATCTTCACTTCTAAAACGGTAATAATTTTTTCGATATCTTTGCCAGAGTTGTTCCCGTTCTTGCACATTCATTTCATCAGAAAAACTTTCTCCATAGGTCTTTTCTATGATGCTCAGCCGTTCCTGATAAAACATCTTTAAATCAGAAAAGTTCTCAAATCCAACAGTCAGAATGGTCATGGTGCTATCATCTCCAAAATGGACAAACCACTTTTGAATCAGATTTTCTTTCCACTCTTCCGGTGTATTGGATTCCATCAAAGTGGATAATAGCATATGTTCAAATTCCATTGGGGAAGATAAAAATCCAAAGCAACCATCTGTTGCACAGATATAAATGGCAGGAGAAATGTTCTTGATTTCCTTGCAATGAACAGAAATCGTACGGTCTGCATTCCATTGCTTTGTCATGGCACTGTCTTGATACAAATTGGCAAAAGCATCTGTCGCATGAAACCGAACGTCATCTTTTGTCATCTGTGCAAGACCATCTTTGTCACATACATATCCTCTTGAATCTCCAGACCACAAAAAGAAACCGTTATGCTCCTGAAAATTTTCTACAATGATACTGGCAGTAGTTGGAAAATTTCGACGCATACTTCCCGATACACCATCATCTTTCCAATACTTTTTCTTTAAAGTTTGAAAAGTTTTATTTAAAGCCAGCTCTAACTCTGAAACTTTTTCATGGGAAAATGACTGATTTCCATTTTCCCGGAAAAATGATTCTACAGCAGCTGCACCAATGCGAGAAGCGATCCATGCACCCGTATGGTTTTGAAATGTCTCTGATTGAAACGAAATCTGCTGGCAGCCAAGACCGCCACAGCCATCAAAAACACCCATGTAACAAAAACATTTTAATGTTCCGACTGCATAGCAGTCTTCTGCACTCTTTTTTAAATCTTGAATTGCCAGCGGTCTTAACATATTACTCATTGAAAATAACCCTGCTTTCTTAAACAGATTTTATAAGTGTTTCAATAATTACATTGTAGTCCAGTTCCTGCAGGCTTCCAGTAGAACTTACATTTCTATGAATAACATTGGACCAATCTCGTATTTCGCCCCATGCATACGCTTCCCGAACATCAGATCGTCCTTCAATCCGCAACGGAGAGAACAACAGCAAACGCTTGCCAGTCTGATCGATATACCCCAAATCTGGATCTTCCCACCAGTCACAAAGCTCTGACAAATCCCGTGGAAGTTCATCAGAGGGATAATACCGAGCTGGGTCATTATCTGGCATGGAAGAATAGATATTTCTCTGATAGGAAATATCATGAAGCGGATGCGGTTCATCATCTGTCCAAAGAACGATAACCTGACGATACCGGTCGGTGGTTGCTCTCCAGTCGGAGCGAATGGCATATGACAATGCTTCCAAACTGCTTTCTGCATCGTACCCACCGCCAAATACGGTGATGCTCTTCATTGCCCGTTCAAAATTTTCCTTTTCTTCCGGCAATTCAAAAAATCGTGTACTTTCCATTGAACGATCCATATCGTGGTTATAGTCTCGGAATGAAATGATTCGAACCCGTACTTTATCCACACATTTTCCCATCTCTTCCATTTTTCTTGCAAGATCATCATAAAAATGCAAGGCATTCTGTGTAACCTGTCCAATCATATACTGCATACTCATAGTAGAATCAATGCAGAATACAACATCCAAACTATAAGTAACTTGATGTGCGTAATTTGCTCCCATTTCAGATACACTCCTTATTTTTTTGTTTTCCGCTCCATACAATATGGAGCGGATTTGCTTTTACATTTATGCAAGCCTCTTTTCCATTATCGCATATAGCGATAGGTTTTTGGTGCAGACATAGACGGCTTTTCAAATTCCTCTGGTGCAAACGAATGTTCCTGTTCTGCTTCATCCAGTATCGGATGTTGCTGTATCCATTCATTGGTGATTGGTCCTGGCGGTGATGCAAGAACCGTCCGATCATCATTGACTGTTTTCACATCCAAAAGGCTTCTTCCGCAGTGTTCGCAGAAAATCGGCTCTTCCGACATATCAATTTCTTTCCCACAGTATGGGCATCGCATCATATCTGGCATTTTTATCCATTCCTTTCGTTATTCTTCAGAGGTTGTTTCCGCTTCTTTTTGTGTCTTCTTTTTCCGAATGGAAATCAATGCCACACCAGCGGAAGTAATTGCAACTGGGACAATGGTACGCAGCAGATAATCGCCGGTATTCATCGGTTCTTTGTTTTCATCCTTCAAACTTCCGTTCTTGCCATTGCCCTTGACACTTGTTCCAGAAAGTTTTCCGTTTTCACCGTTACCGCTCGCCTGTGTAACCTTTGTAACTGTTCCCGTCTGATGCGGTTTCGTTGCAGTTGTTCCAGTTTTGGAAGTGGTTGATCCAGATGTAGTGGTTTCCGATGTTGTCGTACTGGTCGATGTTGTTTCAGAATCAGATGTAGTGGTTTCTGTGCCTGTTTCAGAAGTTTCACTGGTTTTACTTCCTGACGTCAGTGAAGTTGACTCTGTGGTGAATTCTGTCTGCGTAGTCGTTTCTGTAACTGTGCTACCGGTTGATTCTGTTCCTGTCGTGGTTGTGGTTGTTGTTATTGTTGGTGGATCTGTAGGAGCGACATCCGTTGTGTCATCTGCGTGACCGCTAATCCCTGTTCCAAAGCAAGCTGCTGCTGCAACACAAATTGCCAATCCATTTACCCATTTTTTCATGATAATCACCTCATAATAGTTTTTGCTTTATAGACTCACGCTTCCGTGAGGACAAGCCATTGAATTAAATTGACATCATAATCATAAATCAGTGCCAGTCCAATTCCCTGTACATCTTCCCGAAAGAGAATTTCCGGAAGTTCTGTAGAATTTTGGAAGAATTGTTCCGCACTGTAATAACCAGCGGAATTATTGAAATAGGCTTGACTGTCGCCTGCAATTTCCCTTAATTTTTCTTCCGCTGTATGTTCCGCAAGATGATTGACCAATAAGCCATCTGTATTCTCCTCTTTTCTTGCTTCTGCCTCCTGCATACAAGCAGATAAATCCACTGCCTCTAAAGAACGAGATGCTAACGATTCCAAGGAATCATTCCAAATCAATAATGACATCCCTCGCTTTTGTCGTTCATCATTGATCAAGGACAAGAGATGCTTTTTCTCCCATTGTATGCCTTCCTGTATTTTGGAAGAGAGGTCATAGGAGGGGTCTAATGTTTCCAGTCCATAACTTCTTGCAATCGGCAACGCACCGCCATCTGCAAAATAAAGATGTTTCGTTGCCAATGCATCCACCCATTCTTCCAAAACAGAAACTTTCTTGTCCGAGCAGGTTTGCACAAAATCTGGATCCTCACACAGATAATTCATTTGCGGAACATTATTCAAAAGTGCATAGGCAGATTCATAATCTTCCTGTTTTTTATAAGAATCAGAAGCTGCCAGCAGATATGCTTGATCCTGTTCCAACGCTGTCTGGAAAGATGCAGTTGCCTTTTCATAATAAACAGGGTCTTTTTCAGAAACACTGCTGAAATCATCCAACGCCTGCTCAAAATCTCGTAGCGTTTGCTCTACCGTTTCCGGTGTTTCTGCATTTTGCAGTGCTTCTACCGCATGTTCCTGTTCTTGGATGATGCTTTCCCCGTTGTCATAATGTTCTCTACCAGATTTTATAGCTGCAATTTCATTTTCTGCTGCTGTGACGGCTGTCTGTAAATCAGAATCGCTTCCCGTTTTTAAAATTTCCAACGCCTGCTTTGTCTGGTCATAGTCGGCTTTTCCGGTTTCATAATTATTTTTCAAAGTTTCTATCGTATCTTGAAACGCTTGCCTTGTTTCCTCGTCCATTGGTTCTGATTGTCGATTGAGGAATTCCACTGCAGCAGAATAGTTTTCTTTTTTCAGGTAATCCACAGCATCCATAGAAAGCTGTCGAAAAATTAAAATACCAACAATCACAATGCCAATCAATAACACTGCAATCACACCGATTAGAATGGGGATTTCTTTTTTTCGTTTTTTGGAATCCGTGATTTTAGCATGACAAAATGGACATTCTGTTGCATGCGGAGGCAATTGTTCTTTACAATTGAAGCAAACCATCACTATGTTCCTTTCTTTCCAAATTCAAGCACTCGTTTCGTAAAAAAACTGATTTTTTGTATTAAATATACAAATCTGAACGATTATCAATGACTTTATTGTACCACACGTTCGATGAAATGTCAATAAAAAAATGAGGATTTATTGGAAGTTCTGGAATTTTAAAGGGATTTTTCCAGTAAACTGAAGAACGATATGAG
>CABQIF010000139.1 GCA_902464115.1 uncultured Ruminococcus sp.
CAATTGCAGCACGCTGGTAGGCAAAAGCAGGGGTGGAACCCCCTTTTGCCGGACGGTTCAGACCGTTTTCCCGAAGAGCAATGTTTCACGTGAAACGTTTTGAATTGCTTCTAGGGAAACCACTCGAAACCGGTTCGGCAAGGCTGGGGCACATCCCCAGCTTGCCTAGGGAATCGCAATTGCCCCTGAAACCTTGTCCCATATTTACATCCTTTGGATTTTGAAGGCAATTGCGGTTCTTTCGATTTGCTTTTAGATGTTTGTTTCCTTTTATTGTGCAGTTTTGTTATTTGCTCCGCAAATGTGGGCTACTCGCCCACACCTCGCCAGCATTTTTGAAAAATTGCTGGATCAAAAAACTTTTATTTTACCTGCGGCTCGTAGCTTGCAGCCGATCCTGCACTTTGCCCCTTTTTGCGGAAAATACGGCACTCCCTTGCAATTTGTTGGAAATTATGGTACAATAAATGGGAAACATCACAGAACAACACCCCAAAAGAGGAGGCACAGCATGACCCATCAGGAAACCTTTATTCAAATCTATCAGGAACACATTCACCGGCGAGGTGCAGACCAGCTTTTAGCTTGGCTGCAATCCGATGCAAGCGACTTTTTCACCGCTCCATCCAGTACCCGTTATCACGGCTCTTATGAAGGCGGTTTGGTTGAACATAGCTTGAACGTCTATCATTGCTTAGTCGATTATCTGGCACGGCCACGCACAAAAGAATTGTATGGCATGGATTATTCGGATGAAACCGTTGCACTGGTGGCATTGATGCATGACATCTGCAAGGTGAATTTTTATGCGGTCGACTATCGAAACGCAAAAAATGAATATGGTGTTTGGGAGAAAGTTCCGTATTATACGATTCGGGACGAAATGCCGTATGGACACGGGGAAAAATCCGTTTATATGCTGTCGGGCTTTCTGCGGCTGAGTCGGGAAGAGGCATTTGCCATTCGGTATCATATGGGCTTTTCTGGCCCAGAAGACCGCAACCAAATCGGCAGAGCTTTGGAACTGTTTCCGCTGGCATTGGCTTTGAATGTGGCAGATATGGAAGCATCGTATTTTCTGGAGGGGACACCGGACAAATCCGGCAGCCGCCGCTGACGCTGCTTTTTGGACGGGCAGCGTTCTGATGATGACCAACAATGGAAAGAGAAAGGAAGGTTTTTTCTATGAACTGGTACGATAACGCCATTATGTATCACATTTATCCGCTCGGCTTCTGCGGAGCACCAAAACACAATGAAGGTGGAGAACCTGTAAACCGGCTGGAAAAAGTTCTGGATTGGATTCCGCACCTGAAAGAAATGCAGGTGGATGCGGTTTACTTTGGGCCAATCTTTGAATCAGTAGAACACGGTTATGACACGACCGATTACCGCCAGATTGACCGCCGACTCGGAACGAATGAAATGTTCAAGCACATCTGTGAAGTACTGCACGAGAATGGCATTCGGGTCATTCTGGACGGCGTATTCAATCATGTCGGCAGAAATTTCTGGGCATTTCGGGATGTACAGGAAAAGGGTCAGGCTTCCCCGTACTGCGATTGGTTTGCAGGTCTGAACTTTGGCGGTTCTAGTCCATATGGTGACCCGTTCTGGTATGAAGGTTGGAATGGCTATTATAATCTGGTCAAGCTGAATCTGAAGAACTGGCATGTATGTGACCACCTGATTGAAGCGGTTGGCTACTGGATGGACGAATTCCAGATTGACGGGATTCGGTTTGATGCAGCAGATTGCGTAGACTTTGACTTCTTCAAGCGGATTCGCAGCTTCTGCAAGGGCAAGAAACCGGATTTCTGGCTGATGGGTGAAATCATTCACGGCGACTATAAGCGTTGGGCAAATCCGGAAATGCTGGATTCTGTCACGAACTATGAATGCTATAAGGGCATCTATTCTTCTCACAACGACAAGAACTATTTTGAAATCAACTATTCCATCAATCGGCAGTTCGGCAACGGCGGTATTTATCAGGGCATCAACCTGTATAACTTTGTTGATAACCACGATGTGAATCGTCTTGCCAGCACGCTGGTGGATCAGCGGTATTTGCCGTTGTGCTATACGCTGATGTATGCAATGCCGGGTATCCCGTCCGTTTATTACGGCAGTGAATACGGCGTACAGGGTCGGCATGAAAACAATTCGGATGATGGATTGCGTCCATGTCTGGATTTGGCAGACTTGCAGAGAAGCGGCAATCTGGATTTGTACCGCCATCTGGTGAAACTGGGCAGAATTTACAAGGCATATCCGGCATTGCGGACAGGCAGCTATGAAACGGTAATCGTTCGGAATCGGCAGTTGCTGTTCCGGAAGGATTGGGATGGTACAACCGTTTATGTTGCATTGAACTTGGAAGATTGCTGCTCTGACATGCAGTTTGGTACACACCTGCCGGCACTGGTCGATGTGATCAGCGGACAGCCGATCGATGTCAATAATGGCAATGTCAACATACACATGCAGCCGTTTAGTTCGATGATTCTGGTTGCAGATGATATTGTCAACCATGCAGAAGAACCGGAAACTGTTCCAGTCATCGCAGAACCGGAAAAGCCAGTAGAAGCAGGCGATCGGTATCAGCAGGAAGACGGCAGTGTATGGAAGGTTGTTTCTCTGGCAAGCCATGTAGAAACACAAGAAGAACTGGTGATTTATCAGGACGAAGCGAGCGGTAAGGTATGGGCAATGCCGAAATCCATCTTTATTGACCGGAAGAAGACTTTGCTGTAAAAAGAGAGCTGCAGGCGAAATGCGGTCGAGCTGGCTCAGCTCGGCGGAGAGGGATTGTTAAGGGGGACAAGCTGTCCCCCTTAACGAAGGTATTGATTAGACAGTACTAAAACCAGAGAGAAATAAACTGCTGTTCGCCATCTTGAAAACAAAAAATTTCAAGCAAACTGTAATCTAACAAAAATTCATAACTAATTTGGACAACACAACCACTGGCGAACAGCACGAAGGCAGACAGCGAAGCGATTCTGCCGAATCGTATGCAGATTGTTTTCTCTAAGAAATATATTCATTGCACCTGTTTCATTGGAGCAGGTGCAATTTTTATGCAGTGTTTCATGTGAAACATTGCTCTTAGGAAAACCGATTGTATCCGGTTCGGCAAGGCTGGGGCACATCCCCAGCTTGCCTAGGGAATCGCAATTGCCCCTGAAACCTTGTCCCATATTTACATCCTTTGGATTTTGAAGGCAATTGCGGTTCTTTCGATTTGCTTTTAGATGTTTGTTTCCTTTTATTGTGCAGTTTTGTTATTTGCTCCGCAAATGTGGGCTACTCGCCCACACCTCGCCAGCATTTTTGAAAAATTGCTGGATCAAAAAACTTTTTATTTGCCTGCGGCTCGTTTTTTTCGCCTTTTTCCCAAAAACCCCACCCCATTTCCCAGAAATTCCACAAAAAAGTTTGACAGTCGAAAAAAAACATGCTATAATACAAACGGGTGTCGGTCGATGACGGTCGCTGTGGGCTTTTTATGAAAACTCATTGCGGCGGCGATCGACTCTCACCCGCATCATTCCATAATGATTTATGGATTATGGAAAAAGAATCAGGAAATGAACGGTGCTCCAACACCGGCATCATCAGAAAGGATTGGATTTTTTTATGATTATTCTCGTTGTAAATGCTGGCAGCTCCTCTCTGAAATATCAGTTGATTGATATGAAAGATGAATCTGTAATCGCAAAAGGAAACTGCGACCGAATCGGCATTGATGGTCATCTGAGCCACAAAACTGCGGATGGCAGAAAAGTAGAGGAAGACTGCAATTTCCCGACCCATGCGGAAGCATTTGAACGGCTGGTACAGGCTCTGACCACTGGTGATGCTGCGGTCATTTCCAGCATGGATGAAGTATCTGCTGTTGGTCACCGTGTTGTACAGGGTGCAGAACTGTTCACCAAGACCACACTGGTTACCGATGAAGTTATTGACGAGATCGAAAACCTGAAGGAACTCGCTCCGGTTCATAACCATGGTCATGCACTGGCTCTGTGGGCTTGCAAGAAGACCATGCCGAACATTCCGCAGGTTGTTGTATTTGATACTGCATTCCACCAGACCATTCCGCAGAAAGCATTTATGTATGGCTTCCCGTATGAAGATTACGAACAGTATCACGTTCGGAAGTACGGTTTCCACGGAACTTCTCACCGTTTTGTAACTGCCAAGCTGGCAGAAGTTATGGGCAAAGACCTGAAGGATCTGAAGGTTGTTTCCTGTCATCTGGGCAACGGCTCTTCTATCACTGCTGTTAAGGGCGGCGAATCCATTGATACAACCATGGGCTTTACACCGCTGGATGGTGTCCTGATGGGAACTCGTTGCGGTGCAGTTGACCCGTCTGCTGTTACCTATGTAGCTGGCAAGCATGGCTTCCACGTTGCAGATATGGACAACTACATGAACAAGAAGTCTGGTATGCTGGGGATTTCCGGTCTGTCCTCTGACTTCCGGGACATCACTGCTGCTGCGGAAAAGGGCGATGCACGGGCAACACTGGCAAAGGATATGCTGGTTTATGACATTAAGAAGGATATTGGTGCATTTGCAGCAATCATGAACGGTCTGGATGCTGTAATTTTTACAGGCGGTATTGGTGAAAACGCTCCGAACTGCCGGGAAGAAGTTTGCGAAAACCTCGAATATCTGGGCATCAAGATCGACAAGGAAGTCAACAACTTCAAGGGCGAACTGAAGAAGATTTCCACACCGGATTCTAAGGTAGAAGTTTGGGTCATCCCGACCAATGAAGAATTGCTGATTGCAAGAGATACACTGGCAATGGTAGAAGGCTTGAAGAAGTAAGCCGTTTGCATCATTGCAGGAAACCAGGAAGAAAACCGTTGTCGGAGTGAAATGCTCCCCTTTTGTTAGACAATGTGGTATAATAGAAATATACCGAAATTGAAACTAACGAAAGGGGGCATTTTTATGCCTAAAGGACAG
>CABQIF010000140.1 GCA_902464115.1 uncultured Ruminococcus sp.
TCTGCATATTGTTCCGTTTGTTCCATGGCATTTCCAGTTTTCAGCAGTTCTTCTTCTCGGCGAACTTGCAGTTGTGCCATCATTTTTCCCAGATGGGCATTTGCATTTTCTGGTTGCCGTTGTAATAATAAGTCAAATTGAGCCGTTGCCAGCTGCCAATGTTCTGCCTCTAAGCTCTGAAAGCCGCTCTCTAACAACCATTCTGCATTTTTTTCTGAGTCAGAGGGGTGGCATTCTTCCAAACGTTCCTGTTCTAAAAGGGTGGCATCTGCTTCATAATAATGTTCTGTTTCTGGTTCTGCAAATTGCAGGGCAGCCAAGTAATCTGCATTTTCTGAAATGGGGCAGTCCAGTGGCTGGGTGCATTGCAGGGAATATGTTTTCTTTCCGATGTCCGGCAGATAAACCATACCGTATCGGCAGAGCAGCCGCTGCCAGTACCATTCACTTTCTTCGGGATAGAGGTGCAGCAGATGTTCAATTTGTTCGATTGCAGCAGAAAACGCACCGCTTTGTCGCAGAGCATAGATTTGTGCATATTGTTTTCGCAGTTTTGGGGTGTGGCAAGGTGGAAGTGTCTGTTGTTTTCCGCAGAAATGGCAAGTTGCGGTATAGGCGGTTTCGGAAACCTCCATGGTTCTGCCACAGCATTTGCATACTTGCTGCATGGTCTAATCCCTCCTTTTGTGAGATTGCACAAATAATAAAAGTAAGCTCTTTCTATTATACTACATTCTTCTAAAAACAGCAAGAGCCTTTTCTAATTTTTTTGAAAAGAAACGATAAGTATTGTTGTGACGAATATCCATGGATTTGTGAATTTTTAGAAATAATCGGAGTGGCATCGGTTTGACTTTTGTTGAAAAGTGTGGTATTCTAAGAATATCTGATTGAAGAAGGAGGTTTCTATGTGAACCGATATGAAATGGACAAAGAACGGGAAAATTTTAGAACTATTTTGAAAAAGATGTTCTCGATTACGGAAGATGCTGCTTCAAACGAGGAAATTCGGGATCGAATTTT
The DNA here is from genome assembly GCA_902464115.1 of uncultured Ruminococcus sp. Classification (GTDB taxonomy): domain Bacteria; phylum Bacillota; class Clostridia; order Oscillospirales; family Ruminococcaceae; genus Ruminococcus_C. The sequence continues at coordinate 1,024 of CABQIF010000140.1, forward strand.
ATCCGGTGGGAAAATTACCGGAACAAATATGGTCGTCATGATTTGTGCAATTTTGATTGCATCTGTTGGATTGAATACCAATTCGATTGCGGTCATCATTGGTGCAATGCTGATTTCTCCGCTGATGGGCAGTATTTTGGCGATTTCCTACGGAACAGTTTCCAATGATGCTTATTTAATCAAGCGGCATTCTTTTGGGTTTGCGGTGCAGATTGTAATGAGTGTTGTGACCGCAACCACTTATTTCCTATTATCTCCGGTCAAAGAACCGACAGAGCAACTGCTGGCTCGTACCAATCCCAATTTCTTTGATGTTATTATTGCGATTTCTGGCGGTGTTGCTGGAATTGTCGGGCAGACCAGAAAAGACAAGTCCAATAATATCATTCCCGGCGTGGCAATTGCAACTGCATTGATGCCGCCGCTCTGTACTTGTGGATATGCTCTTGCAAACGGAGAATTTCGGATGCTGCTGGGTGCATTTTACCTGTTTATCATCAATGCATATTTTATTTACATTGCTTCCGATGTGATGCTGACGCTGTTGGGGACACCAAGAATCAAAGCCATGTCCGCCGCAGAATGGAAACGAGCCAGAAAAAAGATGCACCGGAATACGATTTTGGTATTGTTGCCGATTATCTTAATTGCAATCGGTTGGAATATCTGGTAAACCATATAACTTTTGAGAAAACAGGAGGAATACAGATATGATACAGGGCATACATCATGTTTCTATGAAATGCAGCAATGCGGAAGAATATGCAGCAGTACGGGCATTTTATACAGAATTGCTGCGGATTCCGGTTTTGACAGAATGGAAAACGGGAATCTTGCTGGATACGGGAGCAGGCATTGTAGAGATTTTTCAAGATGAAACGGCAGAAAAACTGGGACAAGGCGTTATTCGGCACTTTGCCTTTGCGGTAGAAGATGTAGAAGCATGTGTTGCAGCGGTGCGAGCTGGCGGTTATCCGATTTTAGTAGAGCCGAAAACGGTTGCCATTGGTGGAAATCCAGCATTTTCTGCAAAGATTGCTTTTTGCAAGGGTGCACTGGGCGAAGAAATTGAATTTTTCCAGCAGATGTGGCAGTAAGAAAGGAAGGTTTCATGCAGGCATTTATTTATCACTTGACAATGATATGAAGTAAGCGATACATTCAGAAAACCTATGGAAAATCATTTTGGAAGCGATTCCAAGCACTGTCAGACCCTGTTTTTCATCAAGTATCCAAAGAACTGTCGGACATCGGCAATAGTATTTTTTCGTTCAATTATGCCTATGCACCATCTTATGTGGCGTGGTATCGGGCAATGCAGCAGCTGAAACTTTCTCCGAAAGAAGCAGATGCATTGTTGTGGAAAATGAATGAAAAAATGCTGCTGACTGTTCCGAAGCCATTGCTGCACGCAGTTGGAAAAAGCTATTTGAATGGATTCCGCAAGAAAGCAGAACAGCATCTTCAACGACAGAACCAGCCAAATTTTCCAGAGAATGACTGGCTGATTACTTATCGAAATCTGGATGACAACAGCTTTGAAATTGACATTCACCGCTGTGGGTTTATCACCATTGCAAAGAAATATGGTGTGGAAGGAATGCTGCCAGGAATTTGTTCCGTAGACTTTATGATTTCTCACTATATGGGCAATGGATTTTCTCGAACAAAAATATTGGGGGCAGGGGATGCATGCTGCAACTGCCACTATGAATTACAGGGCACTTGTTCCCTTCATGCACCAAAGGGGATGAAATAGCGATGATACAATGGGATTACCATACACCGGATGCCTTTCAAGATCTGCGAATGTGCAGTGACGGAACCGTTTTAACAGGACTTTGGTTTGCTGGTTCTCCAGATGAAAAGAAGCATGCAACAACTGGAATTCGGCAGCACCTGCCTATTTTTCAGGAGACAGAACGCTGGCTAGACCTTTATTTTTCCGGCAAACAGCCCGATTTTACACCAGCTTATACGATGCTGCACTTGACCGCGTTTCGTCAAGAAGTCATGGAACGTTTAAAAGCGATTCCTTATGGTCAAACAACCACTTATGGTGCAATTGCGAAGCAGATTGCAGCGGAAAAGGGAATTTCTCGCATGTCTGCACAGGCGGTCGGCGGTGCAGTTGGATGGAATCCGATTGGAATCATTGTTCCCTGTCATCGGGTTATCGGAGCAAATGGGGCGTTAACCGGATATGGTGGCGGTCTGCAAAATAAGATTGCCCTGCTAAAATTAGAGGGTATCCTATAAGAATAGAAAAAAATCGGCATGGTTTCAAATCATGCCGATTGATATTTATGGGAGTTGCTTGTCTTTGTTAAAGTGAAAACCATCCGCCTTGCTGCGTTTGGTTTTCAGAACTGGTTCTGTGATGGTGAATGTAATCGGTTCGCCAGTGGTTGTACCAGCTGCATTGATTTGTTTCAGAACAGCGGTATACGTTCCAGCTGGGAGTGTTGTACGGAAAGAACTTCCTTGCAGACAGTTTTCATTTTGCAGTGGGGCTTGTGTGGAGTCTGTTCCATTCCAGATGGTAAGGGAATAGCTGTCCGTATCAGCGGCAGCAGTCCATTGGAACGTTGCCTGTGTTGTATCTGTTTTTACCGTTAGCGGAACGGTTGTTGGAGCTTGCAGGGGCTGCATCGAAAATGCAATTCCTGTTTCAATGTCGGTATCTTGTAAAGCAAGCGAATCCTGCAAGACCTGTTCCGTTTCAGCATCTTGCAGCACATAACCGTTTTCAGTTTGGTAAATCCACCAGCGGCTCGGCTGTTCCGATACCGTCAGCAAGTCTGTTTGCCCATTTAAATAGTATCGTCCTTCTGACTGCATGAGAAAATAGCTGCCATCGTCCTGTTTGGAGATGTGCCATTGTGTCGGCGTGGATTCTGTTTGAAACTGTACCTGTTTCTCTGCGGTCATAGAAAGCGTTTTGGAATCATCTCCAACCTGCAGGGTGGTATAAAAATCAGATCCAACGTCAGAGGGGGATTCTTCCGGTGGGAGATAGGATTCATAAGACGGGAAAAATACATCTCTCGCCAACTCCGCCCGCCCAGAACGATACAGCGTACTGCAAACTTCATAGATGGCTGCCCAAGAATAAGCTGCTTCATATGCACCATCTTCCGAATTTTCAAAGCCATTCAACAGCGTATCATAATAATAGGGTGCGTATGTAGTCAGCAAATCGTTTTCCAGATAGGCAAGCTGTCCATCCAGCGAATCATACGCATAACCGTTTTCACTGCAAAACGCCTGTAAATCTGCATAGCGAGCACCATTCCACTGACAAATACCATAGCTGATTTGGTGATTGGAGTCGATGCAAGAGGCAGTCGGTTCAAATCCGCTTTCTTGATAGAGATTTGCCAAGATGCCGCTGGCGACCGCTGCATTCAGCTGTAATTCCTCGGTTAGAAATGTGTAAATCATTTCTTCGTTGCTCTGTACTTCCACTGCAAAGGCGGCTGGTGTCAGCATCGAACTGCTGAGTAGAATGCTGCACATTGCTGCAATCCATTTCTTTTGGGATTTCATGAGAAAACCGCTCCTTTCTTTGAGATGGGAAACTTCTGCCCTTATTATAGCGGTGTTTGTGCAACTTGTCAATAAAAAGATGAATTTTACATAATTTACCGTCATTTATCACAAACAGAACAACTGTCTTTCACCAAGCTTTCATAAAAATCATGGCGTTGGAAAAGAAATTGGCTTTCATCGGATTTTCTGCAACTATACGAATTTTGTACACCTATTTGTCACATTTCTAGATTATCATAAGAATCACAGAAAGAGATTATAATCCAATCTGAATAGCGGAAATATCCGCCACCTTACCGTTTCCGTGTTGCAGAAACGGACAAAAAACTCCTTGCCGAATTAGCGGCAGTTCTCATAAAAA
>CABQIF010000141.1 GCA_902464115.1 uncultured Ruminococcus sp.
CAATGAAGTTGTTCCTCTGTTCTTAATTTTTCTTTTAAAAATAGATAAAAAACAGGAAAACCACTTAAAAAAACTTTACCCCATAAGATGCTTGTTCAAATTCTTTTTCAGAGGTTGTCCCAATCCGGAACATATCCAGCGGATTTCTTCGCATAGTACGTCAAAATCAAAACCGCATCGTGTACAGAAATCACGCCATCCTCGTCAATATCGCCTCTTTGAAGCTGCTGAAATTGTGCATCTGTTTCCGGCTCTAATCCCACTGATTTTTTTGCATAATAGGTCAGCAGCAGCACAGCATCCTGCACAGAAACTGTACCATCTCCGTTCGGGTCACCTCGTTCCGACTGCACAACCGGAGCATCTGTTTCCGTTGTAATTTGCTGCACGGTAATGGAAATTCCGGTATCTGCTGCAACATTCGTATTCGTATAAGCAGCAAGTGGAATGTTTGTTTCCAGCATCAAACAGGAAACCTCTGCAACTGCATGCGGCAGCAGCGTTTTCACCTGATATGTTCCGTCCCGTGTAACATGTACTTTGCCGGGGGTTGCTGTATCTTCCTCTATTCCGAAAAATGTAAGATCTTCCGCAGTGCCCAACAGGGAAATCACATAAGGTTCTGAGAACTTGCCCAATCCGGAAATCGTAAATGTCACGCTCAAATAATCAGAAGCCGAACTCGGCTGCAAGTCGGTACAGTTGGAATTGCCCCATTCATTCCGCAAATTCAGCCGCAAATAAAGCCCATTTGTGGTAAGACTATCTGGTGACTGCGTATAGGGCAGTGCGGTTGCGGTGGCAGATACGGGCAGGGACAAGCTGCAAATAGTCAGGCAAAGCGTGAGCAGAACTGCAAAAATCCGAGAATGATGCATGGAATACAAATCCTTTCTATCATAAAATACAATCTTCTGCTATTATACAAATTCTGTCGATTTTTGTCAATGTGTGGGGAGTGATTTGAATGGATTTTTGTTCTAGGGAAACCATCCCAATCCGGTTCGGCAAGGCTGGGGCACATCCCCAGCTTGCCTGGGAAACCGCAATTGCCCCTGAAACCTTGTGTCTCATTACAACCTTTTTATTTCTAAAGGCAATTGCGGTTTCTGCGATTCTCTCTTAGATTTCAATGCCGTCTAATCAATACGTCTGTTAAGGGGGACAGCTTGTCCCCCTTAACAATTCCCCTCCGCCGAGCTGAGCCAGCTCGACCGCAGTTCGCCTGCGGCGAGAAATCTTGATAACGTTCTGCTCCAAAATGAAAAACTCCCCTGCCTGTTCCTTTTAACAAGCAGAGAAGTTTTAAAAATTCCAATGAATCGCTTATGCTTCCATCAATTCACAAATCAAATTCGAGAATGCAACCGGATCTGCGATCGGCATGCCTTCAATCAACAATGCCTGATTATACAACAGCTGGCTGTACTTGCCCAGTGTTTCATCATCCAATGTTTTCAGCTTCTGATAAATCGGATGCTCCGGATTCAGTTCCAGAACCGTTTGTGCCTGTACTGGCTGGTCAACGCCCGGCATTGCATTCAAAGTCTTTGCCATTTCCATGGACAAATCCCCTTCGTTGCTCAGGCAAACCGGATGCGATTTCAGTCTGCCGGACAGCTTGACCTTTGCAACCTTGCCATCCAATGCCTTCTGCATGGTTTCCAGCATATCCTTGCTTTCGGTTTCTTTCTGTTCGAGTTCCTTCTTTTCTTCTTCGCTCTCCAGATTCAAATCATTTGCAGAAACAGACTTGAATTCCTTGTCCTTATACTTCATCAGCATTCTGATTGCAAATTCATCTACGCTATCGGTAAAGTACAGGATTTCATAGCCCTTATCCTTAACCAGTTCGGTCTGCGGCAGAGCCTCAATTCTGGCAATGCTTTCGCCGCATGCATAATAAATGCAAGTCTGGTCTTCCGGCATCCGGTCAACATATTCTGCCAGACTGGTCAACTTCTGATCCTTAGAAGAAGTGAACAACAGCAAGTCTTGCAGCATATCCTTATGCATACCATAGTCAGAATAAACACCATATTTCAGCTGTAAGCCAAATGCCTGATAGAACTTCTCATACTGTTCCCGTTCGTTCTTCATCATCCGACTGAGTTCGTTCTTGATCGTCCGTTCCACACTCTTTGCGATCAACCGCATCTGGGCATCATGCTGGAGCATTTCACGAGAAATGTTCAGAGAAACGTCTTCGGAGTCTACCAGACCCTTTACAAAGCTGAAGTAATCCGGCAGCAAGTCTTCGCAGCGTTCCATAATCAAAACGCCGTTTGCATACAGCTGCAAGCCCTTTTCATACTCCTTAGAATAGTAGTTGAACGGTGCCCGTTCCGGAATGTACAGCAATGCATCATAAGTAACTGATCCTTCGTTGTGTACCAGAGCATGATGCAGTGGGTTGCTGTAATCGTTGAACTTGTCCTTGTAGAAGTTGTTGTAATCGTCATCCGTCAGTTCGTTCTTGTTCTTCTTCCAGAGCGGTGTCATGCTGTTCAGTGTCACCAGTTCTGTATATTCTTCGTACTCGTCCGAATCTTCCTTCTTCCGAGATTTCGTCATTTCCATGCGAATTGGGAAACGAATGTAATCGCTATACCGCTTTACCAACGACTGAATCCGGTACTGGTCGAGGTAATCGCTATACTTTTCTGCTCCCTCTTCCTTGTCTTCTTCGTCCGGCAGAAGTTCCAGTGTGATTTCTGTACCAACGGTATCCTTGTCACATTCATCAATGGTATAGCCGTCTGTTCCCTCAGACTGCCATACATACGCTTTCTCTGCACCAAATGCCTTGGACTTTACAGTGACCCGACCAGCAACCATAAAGGCAGAATAGAAACCAACACCGAATTGACCGATAATTTGGTGGTCATCATCCATCTGGTTTTCGCTCTTGAACTGCAAAGAACCGCTGTTTGCAATCGTGCCGAGGTGTTCTTCCAGTTCTTCCTTGGTCATACCAATCCCATTATCTTTAATGGTCAGGGTACGGTTTTCTTTATCTGGAATAATTTCAATGGCAAAATCTGATTTCTTCATATTGACGCTGTCATCCGTCAACGAACGAAAATACAACTTGTCAATTGCATCACTTGCATTAGAAATCAATTCCCGCAGGAAAATTTCCTTGTGGGTATAAATCGAATGAATCATCAAATCTAAGAGCCGCTTAGACTCTGCTTTAAACTGTTTCTGTTCCATATCCAATCCCGACTGCGTTACCGCAGCCGCTCCCTTCTGAAATTAGCACTCTTTCCATTTGAGTGCTAACACTATTATAGCACTTGTGCTAAATTCGTCAAGGCGTTGATTCAATTGTTTACAGTTTATTTACATTTAAAGTGATTTTTGCTGGTGTTTCTTTCTGCCCTTTGCAAATACTATGGATATATCCGAAATCAAAACCAACCTGAAACTTTCACCCAGACAGAAAAAACCGCTGTCCGAATCCATCTCCGAACAGCAGTCATTCATCTATTTAAATGGAATCTATTTAAGCGAAAAAAACTTTCATTGCCCGTTTTCCAATGGCCTTTGTTTCAACGAGATTCAAACCACCATTGACAACACCTCCAGCAACAGGGACAACTTTCACCAGATTGATGACACCCTTTTGCCCGAACTTTGTCAGAAACCGAAAGCCCAACTTTTGATTGATTTTTGTCAGAACCGTTCCCGGCAGTTTCTTCAACAGCTGTAAAGAGGCTCGGTTTGCCGTCTTTACCCCAACCTGTTTCAACAGATTTCCGACTTCGACTTTCAACAAAGTTGCAAACACCATGGATTTCACAACATCATCCTGCAACGAATAACCGCCCATGACTGCAATGACTGCAATCATGCGAATCTGCACATACATGGAAGAACCAATATCGGCGGTAATGGTTGCCGGCAGTGTAATCAATCCACCCAATCCAGTCAAAAATCCAGTTGTCGTGCACTTGGTAACCTGCATCCGAATCAGCTGCTCGGCTGCCTGTTCTTTCTTTCCGCCACAGTTCGATAAGTATTCCTGTGCCAGTGCCTCCACAGACTTCGCCCCAGGAATGCCCTTTAATGCACCATCATATAACTTCCCCAGCAACTTCCAGCCCTTTTCACCCTCTTGAACCTCTTTGACTTCCTCCACTTTTAAATCTATGATTTGTGTTGTTTCTGTTCCCATACATACCGCCCCTTTTTCAATTCTTCGGCAAGTTTTTTCTCCCCTGATTATAAACAAAATTGCTTTTCTTGTCAAGATTTTGCGGATTTCCGTCCCTGCAAAAATTCTATATAAAAATCAGATTTCAACTTTCATGCTGTTTACATTTGAAAAATTGTCCGATACGCTATTTCATGATTGTGAGGTGATGAAATGAATCTGGATTACAAGCAAATCGGAAAAAATCTTGCAAGGCGGAGAAAGGAACTGCGACTGAAACAATATGAAGTCTGTGAGCGTGCCGGTATCAACGATAAGTATCTTTCCTGTATCGAAACCGCCCGTTCCATTCCCAGTCTGGAAGTGTTCATGCGGCTCTGCGAAGCCCTCGAAACCACTCCTGACCACATTCTGTTGGGTTCTGTCTGCGAAACAGACCCCACACAATCGGAAGCAGTTCTATTGGAAAAGTTTCGTTCGCTTTCTCCAAAAGGTCAGCACCTTTCCCTTGCATTCATGAATTGGATCGCCGATGAATTCGACTGTTTCTAATTCACGCTTCCATTATACCCATGCTTGCAGACAGGCGGTTGTCCGTTTAAAAACATTTTACAAATTTCATGCAAGTTCCCCGTTTCTATTGTTTGATTGAAACGGGGAACTTGTTTTTTTGAGCCGCAAGAAATG
>CABQIF010000142.1 GCA_902464115.1 uncultured Ruminococcus sp.
GCAATGCACCCAGTAAAATGGATGAGCAATCAAATGCAATGGGAGAAGAAACAATCATGGATGTTAGACCAGCTGATCTTTTATTGATGCGAAAGCCGCATCCCTGCGGCGGAAATACATTTTATGTCATTCGTTCTGGAATGGATTTTAAACTACGCTGTACCACTTGCGGCAGAGAGTTTATGGTTCCCCGCAACAAAATTGAACGGAGAATCAAACAAGTGATTCGGGAAACCGATTCTGCGGAATCGACGAACACGCCGCCAACATCGAAATAAGACAAAACCGCAAAAATCAAAGGAGATCACAAATTTATGTTAGAAAAATTAAGCCGCATGGAGAAAAATTATACAGAACTTGCGGATTCCTTATCAGACCCGGCAGTCCTTGCAGACAATCGACTGTATGCAGAGAAAATGCGGGAATATAAACGCATGACCCCAATCATAGAAACCTATCATGCTTATCTGCACGCCATGCAGGAACGGGACGAAGCAAAAGAATTGCTGCAAGAAAACGATGGCGATGCAGAACTGAAAGAACTGGCACAAGAAGAATATCATACTGCCAAGGCAGCTTGTGAAGACTTGCACGAGAAATTGATTTTTCTGCTGCTGCCGCAAGACCCGAACGATGACAAGAACGTCATCATTGAGATCCGCAGCGGTGCTGGTGGGGAAGAAGCAGCACTGTTTGCCAATAGTCTTTACCGGATGTATACCATGTATGCAGAATCAAAGGGTTGGAAGCAAGAAGTTCTGAACCAAAACCCGACGGAACTGGGCGGATTCAAGGAAATCAGTTTTTCGATTGTAGGCGAGGGAGCATATTCCAAGCTGAAATATGAAAGCGGTGTGCATCGGGTGCAGCGTGTGCCGGAAACCGAGTCGCAGGGCAGAATCCACACCTCTACTGTTACGGTTGCCGTTCTGGTGGAAGCAGACGATGTAGAATTGAACATCAATCCAACAGATTTACGAATTGATGTGTTCCGTGCAAGCGGTGCTGGCGGACAGCATATCAACAAGACGGAATCCGCAGTACGAATTACACACTTGCCGACCGGAATTGTGGTAGAATGTCAGGACGAACGCAGTCAGTTTAAAAACAAAGATAAGGCAATGAAAATTCTGCGTTCTCGACTCTATGAAGCGATGCAGTGGGAACAAAATGAAAAAATTGCCTCAGAACGAAGAATGCAGGTTGGAACGGGCGACCGTTCGGAGCGAATCCGCACGTACAATTTCCCACAGGGCAGAATGACCGACCATCGAATCGGCTTGACGCTGTATCGGCTGGAAGATTTGCTGAATGGAAACTTAGAAGAAGTATTTGAAGCCCTTGCAACTTCAGAACAGCTGAAGAAACTGGCAGCAAAAACCATGGAAGACACGGAGGAACAATAAATGGAAACAATCTTATTATCCGATACAGAAACAGATTTAGAACGGGCAGCCGCATGGATTCAGGCAGGGGAAGTGGTCGGTATGCCGACCGAAACCGTTTATGGACTGGCAGCGGATGCCTGCAATCCGGAAGCCGTGAAAAAAGTCTTTGCAGCCAAGGGCAGACCGGCAGACAATCCCTTGATTGTGCATATTTCCGAGATGGAACAACTGTCTGGATTGGTGACCGCCGTTCCAGACTTGGCATATCGACTGGCAGAACGGTTCTGGCCAGGGCCTTTGACCATGATCCTGCCGAAGCAGGATTGCATCCCGTCTGTTACCTCTGGCGGATTGGATACCGTCGGAATCCGGATGCCCTCGCATCCCATTGCACGGCGGTTGATCACATTATCGAAAACGGCAATTGCAGCCCCCTCCGGAAACCGTTCCGGCTATCCCAGCCCGACCACAGCTGCCCATATGATGCACGATCTAAACGGAAAAATTGCAGCGGTGATTGATGGCGGGGCATGTCAAGTGGGTGTAGAGTCGACTGTCATTTGCTTTGAGGATGCACAGACTGTTCGGATTCTGCGACCGGGCTATATTACAAAAGAAGATTTGGAGCAGGTCGCAAAGACTGCCATTTTAGACCCTGCAATTCTGCACGATATACAGGCTGGGCAAACGGTTCGTTCTCCGGGAATGAAATACCAGCATTATTCTCCGCAGGCAAATGTCATTTTGGTAGCGGGCAGCGATGCTGCATTTTGTGCATATGTTTCTCAGCATCAGACACCGGACTGCTATGCTTTGGTATTTGATGGTGAGGAGCAGAATTTGTCGATTCCATGCCTGACTTACGGAAAGAACAGTGCAGAGCAGGCACAGCATTTATTTGATTGTCTGCGGCACTGCGATGAAATCGGAGCAAAGACGGTTTATGTTCGTGCCCCGAAACGGGATGGCATTGGACTTGCAGTCTATAACCGACTGATTCGGGCAGCTGGATTCGAGGTGATTCAGCTATGAACAGTCTAAACGGGGTCATGGTGGTTGGACTGACGGGACAGACCGGAGCCGGAAAGAGTACCGTTTCCCGCTTATTTGCTGCCAGTGGTTTTTGTGTGATTGATGCAGACCAGATTGCACGGGCGGTGGTACATAAGGGCAGTCGCTGCCTGTTGGAATTGACGGAATGTTTTTCTGATATTTTATTGTCGAATGGGGAACTCAACCGAAAAGCTTTGGCGAAACAGGCATTTCAAAACAAAAAGAGTTTGGAATTGATGAATTCCATCATGTATCCCTATATTATGGGGGAGATTCTGCGGCAGATTCATCATCATTCGAGGATGGGTCAAAAATTGATTTTGCTGGATGCTCCAACGCTGTTTGAAAGCCGGGCAGATGATTTCTGCGAGTTGATTATTTCCGTGACTGCAAGAGCAGAACTGCGGAAGACACGGATCTTGCAGCGGGATTCGATTACAGAAGAAGCGGCACAAGCTCGCATGGATGCCCAATTACCGGAGCAGTTTTTTGTAGAACATTCGGATTTTATCATCAAAAACAATCAAGATTGCAGGAATTTAGAAGTGGTTTCCGAGGAAGTCATTGCAAAAATCAAAGAATATTATATTCGGCGGTATCAAGTTCCGTCTTAATTCGCACGATTTCAGCTCCCGGCATGATTGGGAGCTGCTTTTTTTGCCCGAAAAGCAATTTGATTTCGTATTGCATTTTTGAAACAATTGTGCTATAATAAGAACAGCACAGCGAAACCAGCTGTGCTGCCAACCAACTTTTTCATAGGAGGCTTATTGAAATGGCAGAAGAAAAGAAATCAGAAAGCAAACAGTTAAAAGAAAAATTATTTGCTTCCAAAAAACATGGTGCATTGCGGATGAGCGAAGACGATCAGACCGCTTGCGAGGCACTTTGTCAGGACTATATGGCATTCCTGAACCAGTCCAAGACTGAACGGGAAGCTTGTGCCAACGCAGAAGCTCTGCTGAAAGAACATGGATTTGTTCCGTTTACGCCGGGCATGGCTCTGAAAGCCGGCGATAAGGTTTACCAGAACAACCGTGGAAAGGCAATGATTGCCGCCATCATTGGTTCTGAACCGATTACCGAAGGGGTTCGGCTTTGTGCAGCACACATTGACTCTCCTCGTCTGGATATGAAGCAGAATCCGCTGTATGAAGATAGCGAACTGGGACTGTTCAAGACCCATTACTACGGCGGCATTAAGAAGTATCAGTGGACAGCCATTCCGCTTTCCCTGCATGGTGTGATCATCAAGGCAGACGGCAGCAAGGTGACAGTCAACATTGGCGAAGCCGAAGGCGACCCGGTATTCTGTGTAACCGACCTGTTGCCACATCTGGCAACCGAACAGATGAAACGCCCGTCTGTTGGCTTGATTCGGGGCGAAGAACTGAATGTTTTGGTTGGTTCGCTGCCGTTCAAGAAATCCGAAGAAAGCGAAGCTGTCAAGCTGAACCTGCTGCACATCTTGTATGAAAAGTATGGCATTACAGAATCTGATTTTGTTTCCGCAGAATTGGAAGCCGTTCCGGCATTCCCAGTCAAGGAAATCGGCTTTGACCGCAGCATGATTGGTGGATATGGACATGATGACCGTGTTTGCTCTTATCCGGCTTTGCGTGCCCTGCTGGACACCACCAGCACCCCGAAACACACTGCCGTTGTGATTCTGACCGATAAGGAAGAAACAGGCAGCGACGGCAATACAGGTTTATGCTCCTCTTATCTGCAATACTTCATTGAAGATTTGGCAGATTGCTTTGGTGCAAAGGGCAGACACGTTCTCCATGCATCGCAGTGCCTCTCCGCAGATGTCAACGCAGCATTTGACCCGACATTCCCAGATGTAATGGAACGCAACAACTGTGCTTACCTGAATCATGGCGTTTGCGTGACAAAGTTCACAGGTGCAAGAGGCAAGTCCGGCACATCGGATGCATCTGCTGAATTTGTCGGAACAGTTCGGCAGCTGCTCGACAAGGAACAGGTTGTATGGCAGACCGGCGAACTGGGCAAGGTTGACGGCGGCGGCGGCGGTACCGTTGCAGCCTATATTGCAAACTTGGATGTAGACACCATTGATGTCGGTGTTCCGGTTCTGTGCATGCATGCACCGTTTGAAGTCGTTGCAAAGATTGACGTTTATATGACCTATCGTGCATTCTTTGTTTTCATGGCATCTTAATAGAATCCATTTTCTTATCGCAAAAAAAGAGCGGATTGCTGAGCATTTCAGCAGTCCGCTTTTTGTTATAGAAAATAATGTTTATTCGTATCGTAAAGCATCAATCGGGTTCAAGTTGGCAGCCTTTACAGAGGGAATCCAACCGAACAGAATGCCGACCACCAAGTTCGAGAGGCCCGTGCGCGCACCGGCGGCAG
>CABQIF010000143.1 GCA_902464115.1 uncultured Ruminococcus sp.
ACAACAACGACCACAACAGAAGCAGCAACTACGACAACAACGACCACAACAGAAGCAACTACGACAACTACAACAACCACAAAGGCAGCAACAACCACTACCACCACTACAACCACAACAACAGAAGAAACAACCACCACCGAAGAAACAACTACAACCACCGAGGAAGTAACCACCACAGAAGAAGTCACTACGACAGAAGAAGTGACTACAACTGAGGAAGTGACTACCACGGAAGAAGAAACGACCACCGAAGAAGTAACCACAGAAGAAACCACGACCGAAACCACCATTCCGGAACGGACGATTACGATTCATAAGATTGCTCCGGCTGCTGCATCTGCAACGCAGTCTGAAGATGGCATCTATTCGATTCAGTATGACCTGCACGATATGGCTGGCGTAACCTTTGGCATCTATGATGCAGATGGAAATCTGGTAGAAACTGTGATTACAGACGAAAACGGCTATGCAGAAAGCAGCATCCTGAATGGCGATTATTACACCGTACAGGAAATGCAGACGGTCAGCGGCTATGTGATGAGCACAGAACCGTATGCCATCGACTTCACCACCAATGAAGGCGACACTGCAAACTTGGAAATCACAAACGACATCATTCGTTGCCAGATTCACCTCTCCAAGCAGTTGGAAGGCGATGCTGGTGACATTACCATGGTACAGTTTGGCTTGTATACCGCTCAGGACATTCCGCTCCTGGATGGTACAGTTGTTCCGAGTGACAGCTGCATCGGGATTGCCAATGCACAGGAAGACGGCACAATCTTGTTTGAAGATGCTCTGCCGGCTGGTAACTATTATGTAAAGGAACTGGCAACCGCAGATGGTTATGTACTGTCGGATACCATTTATCCGGTAGAAGTCATTTATCCGGAAGATCAGACCATTGCAGATATTACCTTTGAAGTCAACAACGGTGATCCGATTATCAACTATCAGACAACTACCACAACAACGACTACCGAAGAAGTTACTGAAACACAACCAGAAGAAACGACTGTTACAATTGTAACAGAAACAACAGCCTCTACTGGTACAAGTGATGTACACGGTGGACAGGATACAAAGACCACAACTTCTACTACAACGACAACAACCAATACCACAACCACTACAACCACAACAACGACTACAACTACAACCACGAAGGATGATTCTTCCTCGACAACGAAGAAGACAACCACCTCTTCTTCTGGAAAGACCTCTTCTGGCGGCAGCAGTAGCAGCACGAAGACCACACCGAAGACGGCAGATGACCGGATGCTTCCGATTGTCATCACTAGCAGTGCAGCATTCCTGTTTGCAGCAGCAAGCAAGCCGAAACGGAAGAAGAATCAGAAGGTTTAAACCGACTGACTGGAGTGATTGGAAAATCAAATTGCTCTGAATGACAACTGGGAAATAGACAGCAGAAAGACCGTTGGCAGAAATGCCAGCGGTCTTTTGTTTTTAGCAGCCTTTTTTGGTTTCTTGTAAAAATCGTATTGACGAATCCTCTGAAAATATGCTACAATAGACAAAATACAAAAGAAATGTTCCGCAATTTTGTGGTAATAATCGGAAAAGAAAGGATTAGTTTATGAAATTTCCATATAAAGGGATCTTTGCGTTTTGTATGGCAGTCTGTTTGTTTGCAGGTTCTATGCCATTTTCTACGGCAGCATCTGCGGAACTGTCACCTCGAAAGACCGTGCAGGCGGACTGCGTTTCTGACTTTGCGGATGCTAATTCTAAGGATGGTTATTTGCCGTTACAGGGAGCAGTTGCAGCATCTGAAAATAGCGACTGGGAACAGCCGCTGTATGGCAGTGCAGCGGAAACAGATCCTGTACCGGAATCCTATGATTTGCGGGAGCAGGGCATTATCACCTCTGTAAAAGACCAAGGGGCTGATGGTATGTGTTGGGCGTTTGCAACACTGGGGGCAGCGGAAAGTTACTTGCTGAAATATCATGAAACAAACTTCGATGTGGATGATATGGATTTGTCGGAAGAGCAGGTGGGTTATTATCTTTATACGCCTGACCCGCAGCCACTCAGCCCAACTTATGGCGATACCATTATTCAGCAAAAAAAAGGAGCATCTGGCGGAAATGCTTTGCATGCATCGTTTTTTCTCAGCACAGTTGGCGTACAGGAGGAAGCCTATTTGCCCTATCAGGGTTGTTCTGGATTTGATTCGGAATACCAGCGGAAACAGGCGGCTTATCGGATGACGGGTTCAGAAATGACGTTGAGTGTTCAGACAAACAGCGAACGGCAAGCCATTAAAAAACGCATGATGGAAAACGGTGGTATTTATGTTGCGTTTCACAGCAGCGGTGCAAATTATTATGACAACGGAACAACATATGCGTATTATCAGAGCGATTCCAGTTATTATAATGCCAACCATGCCATTTTGTTGGTAGGCTGGGATGACAATTATGCAAAGGAAAACTTTGACCCGACAGAGCAGCCGAAAAATAATGGGGCATGGCTGGCAAAAAACAGCTGGGGCGATGGGAAATTAGATGATGGCTATTTCTGGATTTCTTATGAAGATACCAGTCTTGGCGAGTATGCTTCTTTTACATTTGAGCCACGAGAAGACAGCGGAAACATTTATTATTATGACGGTGCAGGATATAGCGTTGCTTATTCGTTCGATGCTGTGGCAAATGTTTTCCGAGCAGAAGAGGACGAAACGCTGTCCCGTGTTGGCTTTTATCAGACCAGTTATAATGGCAACAATCCAAAATATCAGATTCAGGTCTATCGCCTATCAGAAACAGCAACTGACCCGACCGATGGTGAATTATTGCTGGATACTACAGGGCATTCCGGTGGATTTGGTTATCAGGAAATTACTTTGCCGGAAACGGTTTCTCTGCAGAAGAATGACCGGTTTTCTGTCGTATTGTCGTTGAAAATCAAGAAGAATCAAATCTGGCAGAATGGCTATTTGACCATTGAAGAAGATTTCGATGCCAATAATTATAGTATGCAGTTTTCTGCCCAGCCGGGACAGAGTTATATTTTGGATCAAGGCAGCACAGAATGGCTGGATGCCACACAGCTAACTGGGGAAAAGGGTGCGTTTCACAATGTGAATCTGCATGCAATCATGCTGCCAAAAGAACAGGAACTGGATACTGCACAGCTGCAAGCCATTGAAACTTGTGCAAAAGCGGCAGAACAAACAGATGTTGCAGAAGTAGCGACTACGATATTAGAATTATCGAAAGAAGGAAATATGCAGCAAGGACTGTTGAATCGTGTTACTGCAGCATTGATGGGGTTGTTGGAAGAACAGGGAACGATTACCTATCCGGATTATGCATATCCACATGCAAAATGGGGTGATATGAATGAAGATGGGGATGCAGATGTATCAGATGCCGTTTTGGTGTTGACAACTTATGCAAAGAAAGCAGCCGGATTAGCAAATTCTTTGCGGTATTGGCAGCTGATTCAAGGCGATGTAACAGGAACATTGGATGATTTAACGGTAGAGGATGCTGTAGCGATTCTGACATATTACGCAAAGAATGCAGCAGGGCAGGAAGCAACATTTGCAGAACGGCAAAATTCTGTGCCATAAAAATATAACCAATGATGCAGTAACATCGCAAAATTGCACGCCGCAGGCAATTGCGGTTCCCAGGCAAGCTGGGGATGTGCCCCAGCCTTGCCGAACTGTATGCAGATGGTTTCCCTAAGAGCATTGACCAACAATCAAACATCCCTACAAAAAAATCATTTGCAAATGCATCCGAACTATGGTATAATAACAGTGTTATCCGTATAACCGTTTGAAAACCATAGAAAGGAAGTTTTAACCATGGGCTTTTTCACGAAAAAAACAGTGATTATCACCGGAGCAGGCAGAGCCGTTTTGAGTGACGGCAAGTGCGGTTCGATTGGCTACGGCATTGCAACTGCATTTGCAAAAGAGGGTGCAAACCTTGTCATTACCGGCAGAAACGTACAGAAGTTGAACGATGCAAAAGAAGAACTCGAACGTCTGTATGGCATTTCGGTATTGCCTGTACAGGCAGACGTGCACGCTGGTGCAGATAATGCAGCCGTTGTCAAGCAGGTTGTGGAGCAGTCAATTGCTGCATTCGGAGCAATTCATGTGCTGATTAACAATGCACAAGCTTCTGCTTCTGGTGTGACCTTGGCAGACCATACGACAGAGCAATTCGATTTGGCAGTGTATTCCGGTCTGTATGCAACCTTCCACTATATGCAGGCTTGCTATCCTTATCTGAAAGAAACACAGGGTTCTGTAATTAACTTTGCATCTGGAGCAGGACTGTTCGGAAATTATGGACAGTGTGCATATGCTGCTGCAAAGGAAGGTATTCGTGGTTTGACTCGTGTTGCAGCGACAGAATGGGGACGGGATCATATCAATGTCAATATTGTTTGCCCGTTAGCATGGACGGCACAGCTGGAACAGTTCCAGAAAGCATATCCGGATGCATTCGAGAAAAATGTGAAGATGCCGCCGATGGGACATCTGGGCGATGCAGAACAGGAAATTGGTCGTGTTTGTGTACAGCTGGCATCACCGGATTTCAAATATATGACTGGCGAAACCATCACGCTGGAGGGCGGATTGGGATTGCGTCCATAAGGGAATCAACAAAGTTCATATAAAACAGACAGGGGAATGCAACTGCGTTCCCCTATTTTTTGAAAAAAGAAGTGCGATAACTTGCAGAAAATTCGATTGGCTACTTTCTTTTTTGCAAGATAGACGTTTTT
>CABQIF010000144.1 GCA_902464115.1 uncultured Ruminococcus sp.
ATAATAAAATTGATTATATCGCCTTAAAAATTTAAGAATCAAGTGTGAACAAAAAAATTAAATCGCATGGTTTCTCAAAAGAATCCATTTTGAGAAATACAAGTTTCGTGCGAAGTATGCAACTCATGTTCGCAATGCATTCATGAAATTGCTGCCAAGCGGTACATATACCTTGCACATACAGAAATACTTTATACTCCTGTCTATAAAAATAATTGACTTGTTTGAATGAAAAAAGCACATGATTTCTGGAAATTCGAAATCATGTGCTTTTTCTGTTCTATTGGGTGATGAATTCATAATTCATCAAGATTAGTTTTATTTTTGAGCATCTTTTGCAAGGACTTCATCAATCGTACTCTGAAGTGTATTCAGATTGTCATCATTGTCGATACCGCCAAGGAGTGCTTCTCCAACAATATTACCGTTTCTGTCAATGACATAAGTGGTCGGGAATGCCGTGACACCCAGTGCAAACTTCCCAGCATCGCTATCAGAATCAAAATAGATGTTCCGATACTTTGCCCCCTTTGTTTCAAGGATTTGTTTTGCCGTTGCGATATTCTGTTCGTCACCATCCAATGCACCGATATTTACACCAATGACTTCTCCACCCTGTTCTTTGATGCGGTCATTCAGAGCGTTCATTTCGCTGAGTTCTTCCACGCAAGGCTTGCATTCATTGAACCAAAAATTCACGACTGTCACAGCATTTTCTGCAAAAATACTGCTGTCCACTTTGTTTCCATCCAAATCGTTTCCCTCAAACTGCGGAAAAGAACTGCCTGCTGCGGCATTGGTTGATTCATCATTGGAATCCGTCGGAAGTGTCGCAATCTCATCTTCAATCTTGCGAATTTGTTCTGCATCTGACTTTAGCGTTTCATATTCTGCATCTGAGAACTGATCTTTTGCACTTTCCAAAGCAGCCATCAGAACATCGCCATAGTTTGAACTCAGCGTATCGCTAGTAACGTTCTTATCCATGGATGCAAAGACCTTTTCCCAAAGGTCTTTGTTCTTTTCTAAAACACTATTTTCTTCTTCCATCAAATCCTGTGCAGATTTCCCAGATGTTTCCGCCTCGCTGGAGGATTCACTGGATGCGGTTGAAGAAGCAGAATCCGTTGCAGTACCGCATCCGCTAAGAGAAAGGGAAAATACCATACAAGCTGCCAATGTAACAATCCAATTCTTTTTCATTTTTGAAACTCCTTTTTTTCTGTTGTAAGTTTTTTTGTTTTAGACGACTTTTCAAAGCCATATTGATAGCAAATTGCATTTGTTGGACAGGATTTCATACACATCCCACAACGAATACATTCGGCATGATTTGGATGCTTTGTGACATCGACATCCATTTTACATGCCTTTTCACAAGCACCACAAGATACGCATTTGTCTTTGTCAACCTTCATTTGGAAGAGGGACACTCGATTCAGGAGTGCATAAAACGCTCCCAGCGGACAGAGCCATTTACAGAATGGGCGGTAAAAAAACACACTGCCCACGATGACTGCCAGCAAAACAAATGCTTTCCAAGAAAATAGTACGCCCAATGCACGGCGAATGCCTTCATTCGTGATAGATAATGGAATTGCACCTTCTAAAACGCCTTGTGGGCAAAGATATTTGCAGAAGAATGGGTCACCCATGCCCATTTCATTCACGACGACGATTGGAAGAAGAATCACCATAATCAGTAAAATGCCATATTTCAAATAACGCAATGGTTTCAATTTTTTGGTGGAGAACTTCGGGGATGGAATCTTATGTAGAAGTTCTTGAAACCAACCGAACGGACACAGAAATCCGCAGATGAATCTTCCCAATAAAACGCCGAATAAAATCAGCATGCCTGTGATATAATAGGAAAATTTGAATTTAGATGACCCTACCACTGCCTGAAATGCACCAATGGGACAAGAACCTGCTGCTCCTGGGCAAGAATAGCAATTTAATCCCGGCACACAGGCATATTTTCCTTTTCCCTGATTCAAAGAGCCATTCAAAAAGTTTGGAAGATGAATGTTCGTCAAAAGGGTTGCCCCTGCCTGAATCCAACCACGAAATCGTGCAAGAACCTGCACCTTCTTTTTGTTACGTTGTTTTTTCTTAGCCAATTCCAACACACTCCATACACAATCGAATTGCCTTTGAAAAAACCGTCTGTGCTTCGTCACGCCAGATGCCAAAGACAAGCATTGCCATTCCGATGAACAGAAGAAGCACTTGCACCGCTGCTTTTTTTAATACCATTTGTTTTCCTCCTGTGATTTGATGACACCAGTATACACCCTGTAGTATAAAATCTGCGTTAAGGGAAACTTAACACAGATTTTATTTGCATCTGTTATAATGAAGAAAAAATATAAGGAGCATACTATGAGATTATTGGTAATAGAAGATGAGCAATCCTTGCGAGAGGACATCACAAAAAAATTGCAGCATTCAGGCTATGAAGTGGATGCCTGCGGCGATGGAGAAACAGCTTCAGAATATTTAGCAGTTGAATATTATGATTTGATACTATTAGATTTGAATCTTCCTAAGATAGATGGAATGACGCTCCTCCGCAATTTTCGGAAAGAAAATCAAGAAACACCCGTGCTGATTTTATCGGCACGAAGTGAAATCAATGATAAAGTGGAGGGGTTGGATGCAGGTGCAAATGATTATCTTTCCAAGCCATTTCACCTTGCCGAACTGGAAGCCAGAATTCGCAGCCTTACACGCAGACAGTTTATTCAGCGGGATGTCTGCCTGCAATGCGGACAAATTACATATGACACCAAAAGCCGTATTGCTACTGTAGGTTGCGTTGCAATCAATCTGACACGAAAGGAAACTGGCGTACTGGAATATCTGATGTTACATCAGGGCAGACCCATCAGCCAAGAGGAGCTCATTGAACATGTATGGGATAGCAGCGTGGACAGTTTCAGCAATTCGATTCGTGTTCATATTTCTGCACTCCGAAAGAAACTTCGTGCAGTTCTTGGTTATGACCCTATTCGGAATCGAATTGGAGAGGGTTACGAGATAGAAGGAGAATCGAAATGAAGCGAATGAAACGTCTCTCTTTTCAATGGCGAATTACATTGTTGACGGCTATTTTAATTGCCGGAACTTGTATCTGTTTAAATCTTCTGTTGTATCGTTCTGGTACTGTCAGCATGGATTCGCTGAACGGCTTTGTCATGAAATACGACCCCGGAAACTCTGATATTGTGCAAATTGAATTTGATGATCAGCAGATGTCTGCATTTCTCCGCCAGTTTTCTCAGGAAGTTTATGATGCTAAGGCAGCTTTTGGGAAAAAGGGCTGGTGTATTACAGCTATAGTCACACTGCTTAGTGCGGCAATTGCGTATTTTGTAAGCGGCAGAGCACTCAAACCGTTGAAGCAATTTTCACAGCAGACAGAAAACATCAATCAGGACAATCTTACCAGCACACGGCTTGATGAAGATACAGCAGCAGAATTTCAGCAGCTGAGCTGTTCGGTGAATCGGATGCTTGACCGACTTGCATTGTCATTTGATTTACAACGTCAGTTTGCAGGAAATGCTGCACATGAATTACGGACGCCGTTGGCAATGATGCAGACGAAGTTAGAGCTGTTTGCTGAAGAGCATTCCGATGTCGATGCAGAAACCGCAGAACTGGTGCACTTTCAAATGGATCAGGTAGACCGTTTGACTGCCCTGGTTCGTACGCTTTTGGAAATGAGCAATTTGCAGTCTGTTTCCCGTTCTGATGAAATTGAGTTAGCACCACTCATTGATGAGATTTTGACAGACCTTACCACACTTGCGGAACAGAAAGATATTACATTCCATCAAAATTGTGAGGATGTTTGTATGATTGGCAGTGATACGCTGATTTACAGACTGTTGTTTAATCTCATTGAAAATGCAATTAAATACAATCATGCAAGCGGCAGTGTAACTGTTTCCATGCGGAAAGAAAATCATCAGGTTTTGCTGCATATTGCAGATACAGGTTGTGGAATTCCGGAAGAATATCGAGAAAGTATTTTCCAGCCATTTTTTCGTGTAGATAAGTCAAGAAGCAGACAAATGGGCGGTGTTGGTCTTGGACTTTCCCTTGTAAGAGAAATTGCTGTTCTGCATGGAGGAAGTGTATGTGTGGAATCCAGTTCAGAAGAGGGGACAACTTTTGCTGTGAGATTGCCATTGCCGAAAGAAAAAACGGAATAGTAGTTCGTATTTTTTGTAATGAAACAAAAATAATAGCATGAGCCTCTGCCGGATTTTGTTCCAGAAGAGACTCTATCTTATGGCTATAAAAATAAAATAGTTTAGTTTTTGGTATTTTTGTTTTAGAAATTGACTTGTTTTTCAGTTAAAAATGTAGTATAATAAAAAATAAATGGAAAGGAGATTTTGTATGAGTACTATTAAAGAGATTCTGCATGAAAAAAGAGAAACAACAGAAAAACATATCAAACAGCTTCAGCAAGATGGAAAACAAGATATTCGTTATACTGCTATGATGCCGGATGTTCCGTTTCTGATATTAGGATTATTAAGTGATGTTGGTTGGATAATATACTTGATAGCAGGCACTATTTATTTTTACAAAAACGGGCTTCACCATGTATTAGACTATATTGCTTTCATTACATTGGTTGCTGTGATATTTGGTGCTATTTATATTATCTATCTGAATAAAATACATGAAAAAGAAATTGCA
>CABQIF010000145.1 GCA_902464115.1 uncultured Ruminococcus sp.
CAGTTTTTTCAGTATAATCTTCAATCAGCGTTCCGACCTTACGCTGTTCCCAAGTAGGAGCAAATGCACACTTTCAGCAGCTATTTTCCACCGCCTACCGAATGTTCGCTGAAAATTTCACTCTCGGTTTTGCGTATTCGGTTCAAATTTTGATTTTTGACTCCCGATAGCTTTAAAACGCAGCAGTTCCAAGCGTTTGACATTGCCTTGATTTTTATTCATCAGCCTGTTTTGCATATTCTGAACGGGCAAGAGAAATTGCGTTGCTCCCTTAGCCAAACAACAAACGCCGATACGTCCATCTTCTGATTATGGGCAAATTGCACCACTTATTTTTATACAAACATCTTTTCAAGACAGGATTTCTTGATGTTTTGCAGCTTTTCCAACTTACGTTGATGAAGGGTGATAAGGGTGTCAAGTTTCTTCAATAGCCTGCCGATTTTTTCTTGCTCCACCTTATCTTCTGGCATAGTTGTATCAATATCAAAGAAATCATCTGCCGAGATATTCAGCAAGCCGTGATTTCTTGCGCCCTCTGCCGCACGCTCGGCAACGCCTCGATGCCAACGGTCAGTATCATAAAACACTGTCATAAAATCCGAGTCATCTTTTTCGGGATGCTTTAGTGCAAACACGATATAAAGCGTCGACAAAACGCCTTTTTCATACCAATCAAGCCGTTTAACAGCACCAAATGGGTATCCGTCCGAAGTGCTCTTGTTATAAGCAAATTCGCCGTTGTAGACCAGATAATAATTGCTCACATCACGACTGGCAACACGATTATTGAAATATGTGATCTGGTCAACCAAGCCGTCTTGTGCAGAAATTGTTAGCGGCAACCGCGATTCGTTATTCGTGTTTTTTCGGACAACTCTTTCAAACGCATCCCCTAACTTACGCTGTTCCCAAGGGTCAGTAAAACCCTTGAAGCGAATTTCCGGCACAGATGCCCCATTTTGGGGGAACATCTTGTCCAGCATGGACTTTTTGATATTCACTAGCTTCTCATACTTACGCTGATGAAGGGTGATAAGGGTATCCAACTCTTCGAGAATTGTTCCAATTTTTTCTTGTTCGGATTGAGATGGAACGTCAACCGCCATATTTTTGAACTTTGCATGTGCAAGAACTTTTTGACCGGTACCTTCTGCCGCCATTGAAAGCTGCTTTTTTATTCCGTGATTCAAGCGCCTTAGAAGAAAGTTTGAATCACAAGATTTAGGAGCAAAGACCGGATAGTAATAGCTAATAATCCCCTTGTCTACGATGTTATTTCGGTTGAAAACAAATACATCCGTATCGCTTCTGCTTCGATAAGTAAAATAGCCCTTAGGTAGTACATAGTAGCCAACATTATTATCCGTTGTTACCTGTCGATCTGCAAAATAATCTTCTTGAAGGACAATTCCCTGTTGCTGGGATGATGTCAAAACCGGATATTGATTCTGAGTCACAGTTTTTTCAGTATAATCTTCAATCAGCGTTCCGACCTTACGCTGTTCCCAAGGGTCAGTGAAGCCCTTGAACCGGAGGGCAGGTTTCTTCTCGTTATCCTGCATAATCATTCACCTCCCAGCAACTTTTTGAGTTCTGCAATGCCCTTCATGTCAAATTCATTTCCCTGCAAATCGTCCAGCAGCCCCAGCAATTCGTGCTCGGTATTGGTGATCTGGCTCTCTACGTCCTCAAAGGTGGTTTCATATTTCTTGCAGACGGCATCCAGCTGCTTTACAAAATCGTCCAGAACGGCATCCGGCAGGCTGTTCAGATTTTCCATCAGGGGCAGGATCCACTTGCGATGCAGCATGTCACGCACTTCTTCATCGGTCAGGCGTTCAATCACGCCTTTGGTACGCTGGTGGAGGGCGGCACTGTCGTCCTTGACCTGCTTTTTCAGGGTCTTTTCCTCGGCGAACAGCGCGTCCACATCTTTCAGGATGCTCAAGGTAGCTGGCTCTACCTCCCGCGCCTTGATGGCCTTTTTGACCTCAGCCGCAACAAAGGCACCATCGTTGACAAAATCCTGTTCCTTGTCCTCCTCGCTCAGTTCGTCCAGATAGCTTTCATACTCGCCTGCAATTTCGGCAAGGCGAGTTTCTTTTGCCCGCAGTGCTGCCACTTCCTCATGCATTTTAACGCTCTGCACCAGCTCAAAGGGCAGCACATGACCCACCCAGCCGTCCTGTACCTCGGCATCCTTTTTCAGCACCATGTTGGGGTCTACCTGCTTGGTTGCGGCAAAACCCTCGGTCTGGATGATTTCAAGGTCGATGGCAATTTTCTTCCAGTCGTCGTCCAAAAGCTGGTATGCTGCATAGCGGTCAACCAGTGGAATTCCTGCCAGCCGGGCAAAGATCTCCCGGCTCAGGCGTTCTTCCTCGCCGGCAGCATTCAGCTGCGTCATGCCGTCGATGAGTGCGGACTTCAAGTAGGCATCAAAGTCACCGAAAGCATTCTGGAAAGCGGTCTTGAACGCCACCACATCCGGGTGGGACAGAACAGCGTTCTTCAAATTGGCCACATTCAGACGGCAATAGGCTTCGTTGTCCGGGCTGAACAGAGCCGCTTTCAGGTGCGGGAATGCTGTCCAGTAGGCAGACAGGTCTTGCAGTTCGGCCTCGGGAATGCCGCCAAACATCGAAGCGTAAATATCCCAGCTCTCAGCCTTTTCCGAGGAATCCACATACCGGGGGATGTTCAGGTTGTAATCGTTCTGAACGATCTCCGCACGGGATACTCTGCGTGCGAACTTTTCGATTTTCTCCGGGCGTTCCTTGTAAGCATCCACAATGCGTTTGATGTCACAGGCACGCAGCTTGTTGTTTTTGCCGTCCTTCTCAAAACCCTTAGACGCATCAATAATCAGAACGTCCGAATCCTTTTTATTCTTCCGCAGCACCATGATGATGGTGGGAATGCCTGTGCCGAAGAAAATATTGGCGGGCAGACCGATGATTGCATCAATGTTGTTGTGGTCAATCAGATTTTTGCGAATTGTACCTTCTTCACCGCCACGGAATAGAACACCGTGGGGCAGAACGATGGTCACAATGCCGTCATTGCGGATGTGATACAGGTCGTGCAGCAAAAAGGCGTAGTCTGCCTTGCCTTTGGGGGCAAGGCCGTAATTCGAAAAGCGCGGGTTGTTCTCTTTGTCGTTCGGATTCCACGCCTGCGAATATGGGGGGTTCGATACCACCGCATCCACAAACAGCGGGTCGTAGGTGTTGACCGGATCGTTTTCATCAAAATACGGCCAGTCCTCCTCCAGCGTATCGCCGTTGCGCGTTACAATGTTGTCGGGCAGAATACCGCGCATGACAAGGTTCATGCGGGTCAGGTTGTAGGTATTTTCCTTCAACTCCTGTGCGTAGTATTTGATGTTGTTGCCATTGCCCATATACCGTGCGGCACACTGACCAATGTTGATCAGCAGCGAGCCGGAACCGCTGGTGGGGTCGTAAATTTTGATTTCTTCCCGGTCTTTCAGGTGGTACGCCACGATTTCAGACATGAGCAGCGAAACTTCGTGCGGCGTGTAGAACTCGCCAGCCTTTTTGCCCGCATTTGCTGCAAAGTTGCTGATCAGATATTCATAGATGAAGCCCAGTACATCGTAGTCCTGCTTGCCATCCATAGGAATATCTTTGATGAGGTAGATCAGGTCACGAATTGCCTTTGTCCGTGCGCCAGAGCTTTCACCCAGTTTGGACAGGCCGGTTTGTAGCGTAGCAAAGACACCGTCAAACACCTTTTTGTGGTGCGGGTCGATCAGTCGACTGAATGCCTGCAATGCCACCGTTACGTCGTCAGCCTTGAAGTCACTGCCTTTACTGATCCATGTGGAGAACAGATTGTCATAAGCGATAAAATAGCCGACATTCTTCCGAACGGTATCCAGCGTTTCGGCATCGTCTTCGGTCAAATCCGGCAGATATTCGTCTGTCCAGTCGTTCTCCTTCAGCCATTTAACTTCCTTGTCCGACAGAAATTTGTAAAACATGAAGCCCAGAATGTAATCCTTGTACTCGTTGGCTTCGATTTTAGAGCGCATCTTGTTGGCAGATTCCCAAATTTTCGATGCGAGTTGCTGCTTGTTCATGCTATTCCTCCCAGTGGCCTGCAATAGCGCATTTTTAGATTTTTTTTAATCGGACAGCCCCTCCGATTTTATGCGTGTGTTCATTGAACCAATTATACAAAAGTGCCACCCGGTTTGCAATGCGAATGAAAAGTTTCTCAATCGCATTCGCAGAACCATAACCGTGGCAAGCAGAGCCTTTGTGCGCACAAAGGCTAAATTCGCACGCAGAATTAAAATTCTGCTGTGTTCATTCGCTTGTTGGGATGCAATCCCAATCCCTGTAATCATCACAATTCCGTGATGGCTGCGCATTCCTGCGGTGTGCTGAAAGAGCGTTTTGTAAAACGCGTAGCCTGCATCCATCGGATGTAGTTCAAGGGTTTGGGATTTCCCAACAAGCATTTTGCAACGCAAAAATGGTCTTTGTATATACGAAGACACTGCTTGCTACGGCTATGAACGCCTTTTGAATTGCAAAATGATTTTTCAGTTGCTATACTGGGCTTATCAAAGTTTTTTCGGG
>CABQIF010000146.1 GCA_902464115.1 uncultured Ruminococcus sp.
ACTCTTAGTCGCTTTGCATAATTATTTCTTGAAAACTTTGTCTAACTTTTTGGGGTCAGTTCAAAACCAGCGGTGGCTTTTCTTTTTATCTTGATTTACTTGATGCGGAGGGTGCGAATCGCATTGCAGATCGCAATCATGGCAACGCCAACATCTGCAAATACCGCAGCCCACATATTTGCAAATCCCAATGCCCCTAAGATTAACACAATGCCTTTTACGCCCAGAGCAAAAACAATGTTTTCCCGTACAATTCGTTTCGTTTTGCGGGCGATTCGGATCGCAACTGGCAATTTATCCGGATTGTCATCCATCAATACTACATCTGCTGCCTCAATTGCAGCATCACTGCCCATTGCACCCATGGCAATGCCGACATCTGCACGGGTCAAAACCGGTGCATCGTTGATGCCATCGCCAACATAGGCGAGCAGTTTGCCTTCTTTCTGTGAATGCAGCAGGTCTTCCAGACACTGTACTTTATCCTGTGGGAGCAACTGTGCGTGTACTTCATCCATGTGCAGCGTATTTGCAACTGCTTTTGCAGTCTGTTCGGTGTCGCCGCTGAGCAGAACGGTCTTTTCAATGCCTAGTGCCTTGATCGCCTGAATGGCAGCGGCAGAAGTTGGCTTCAACGGGTCAGCAATTAAAATGCAGCCCTGATAAACGTGGTCAACTGCAATGAATACTTTTGTACCTGTCAGCGATTTTGTTTCTGCCGGAACAGAAATATTCTGCTGTTCGAGCATCGCTGCCTTTCCTGCGAGAACAAGATGCCCCTGAATGGTTGCCTGTACGCCGTTTCCGGCAACTTCCTGTACATCCTGAATCTGTTCCTTTGCGATGGGCTTTCCGTAAGTTTCCCGCAGAGAACTTGCAATTGGATGTGTAGAAAATGCTTCTGCCATGGCTGCCCATTCCAGCAGCTGAGCTTCTGTTGTACCATTTGCCGGATATTGTCCCGTAACGGTGAATGTGCCTTGTGTCAGAGTACCAGTTTTGTCAAATGCAATCGTATTGACATCTGCGAGAGCCTCCAAGTAGTTGCTGCCTTTGATGAGAATACCGTTTTTCGATGCACCGCCAATGCCGCCAAAGAAGGAGAGGGGGACAGAAATGACCAGTGCACACGGACAAGAGATAACCAGAAATGTCAGTGCACGGGAAACCCATTTCAGCCAAACTGCACCGTTCAAGAAGTTTCCGGTGAGAATCGGCGGAAGAATGGACAGCAGCACGGCTGCGATGACAACAAACGGCGTGTAATATTTTGCAAAACGGGTGATAAATGCTTCGCTCTTGCTTTTGCGTTCGCTTGCTTCTTCGACCAGTTCCAGAATTTTGGAAACGGTAGATTGTGCGAATGGCTTTGTTACCCGAATTTTCAGCAAACCACTTTGATTGATACAGCCACTCAACGCCTCATCTCCGACCGTAACAGAACGGGGGAGAGATTCCCCGGTGAGAGCAGCGGTATCTAAAGTGCTTGTTCCCTCTAAAATGATGCCATCCAACGGAATCCGTTCACCAGTTTTTACAACAATGGTTTCCGAAACAGCAACTTCATCTGGGTCAACTTCCAGCAGTTCGCCGTTTCGTTCTACCGTTGCAACATCCGGCCGCAATTCCACCAAAGAGGAAATCGCATTTCGAGATTTGTTGACGGCATAGGATTGGAACAGTTCTCCGATTTGATAGAGCAGCATAACTGCAACGCTCTCATCAAATTCCTGCATGGCAAATGCACCCAAAGAGGCGATTGCCATCAGGAAATTTTCATCGAAAATCTGTCCATGTGAAATGTTGCGAATGGCTTTCCAGAGAATATCCCAACCGACTACAAGATAAGCAGCTGCGAAAATCGGCAGGACAATCCACATAGACGGATGCAGCGTGTGGTCTGTAATGAGTGCTGCGAGAAATAGAACAGCTGCAATGAGAATCCGAATCAGCATACGTTTTTGTTTACGAGTCATACTGCATCCCTCCTGATGTGAAAAATAAAGTCGTTAGTCTAAGATGGTAACGTCTGGGTCAGCTTTCTTTGCCTTTTTCTTCACTTCTTTCCAAACGCTGTCGAAGTTTTCGTCTGCGATTTCGATGGAAAGCTTCTGAGTCATGAAGCTGACGTTGGCGGAAATAACGCCTTCTACCTGCTGAATGGCACGCTCCATTTTAGCGGCACAGTTTGCACAGTCCAGATCTTGCAATTTGAATGTTTTTTTCATGATGAACACCTTTCCCTTTTTGATTTTTTGAACACATGAGCAACTGTTCATGTTTATGAGTATAGTATAGCATAGGGGAGGGGATTTGTCAAGGGCTTTTTGCAATTTTTTTCAAGAAATTTTCGAGCAGTGGGAAAAAGAAAAACCGCATAGCCTGTCCGAAAACAGGTTATGCGGTTTACGCTTATAAAAAAGTGTGGACTTTATAATCAAACACCATACTTTGTGGTAGATACCTTAACGCCAACGCCCATAGTAGAAGTAACGGTGCAGGACTTCAGGTAAGTACCCTTTGCAGCGGACGGCTTTGCCTTTACGATTGCGTCCATCAGAACTTCAAAGTTCTGAACCAGCTTATCCGTACCGAAGGAAGCCTTGCCAATCGGGCAGTGGATGATATTGGTCTTGTCCAGACGGTATTCAATTTTACCAGCCTTTGCTTCGTTGATTGCCTTTGCAACGTCCGGTGTAACAGTACCAGCCTTCGGGTTTGGCATCAAACCACGCGGACCGAGGATTTTACCAAGACGACCAACCAGACCCATCATGTCCGGAGAAGCGATTACAACGTCAAAATCCATCCAGTTTTCCTTGGTGATCTTGTCAACGAGATCCTGACCGCCAACGAAATCAGCACCAGCTGCCTTAGCAGCTTCGTACTTATCTTCCTTGCAGAATACGCAAACCCGTACAGTCTTACCAGTGCCGTTCGGCAGTACAACTGCACCACGAACCTGCTGGTCAGCGTGTCTGGAGTCAACGCCCAGACGGATATGAGCTTCTACAGTTTCATCAAACTTTGCCTTAGCGTTCTGGCAAACCAGACCCAGTGCTTCTTCAGAAGCATACTGCTTGCTGGCATCTACAGCCTTGCGGCTGTCAACATACTTTTTTCCGTGTTTCATTGATATGATTCCTCCTGATTCAGTGGTAATATCGGTGTGCTGGAACGCACAGCCGATTAGCGGAATGCTCCTCCCACCATTTGAGAAGACAGAGCCGTGCAGCTTGCTGCTGCACCTCCATGCCGCATTTTCATTCTCTTTTAGTCAACAACCACAATTCCCATGGAACGTGCGGTACCAGCGATCATGCTCATAGCGGCTTCCAAAGAACCAGCGTTGAGGTCTGGCATCTTGTGTTCCGCAATCTGCTGAATCTGTTCTTTTGTGATGTTTGCAACCTTTGTCTTGTTCGGAACGCCGGAAGCAGTTTCCAGACCGCAAGCCTTCTTCAGCAGAACAGCAGCCGGCGGAGTCTTTGTGATGAATGTAAAGGAACGATCTGCATAAACCGTGATAACAACCGGAATGATCATACCGATGTCGTTCTTGGTTCTTTCGTTGAATTCCTTTGTGAATGCCATGATATTAACACCATGCTGACCCAGTGCAGGACCAACCGGCGGAGCAGGGGTTGCTTTCCCTGCCGGAATCTGAAGCTTAATATAACCTGTAACTTTCTGTGCCATGTTGCACACCTCCATAATGTGGTAAACGGCGGGTGCTGAAACCAGCAGCCCTCCCACGGGAATCCAGTGGATTCCGCTTGCTTATGCGTTTTTTAAGAATCCATCAGAACGACTTGATTCAAAGCAACGGTTGCCGGTGTTTCTTTTCCGAACATCGAAACGAGAACATCGACCGTGCCTTCTTCCATGTTGATATTCTGAACCACGCCAACGAAGCCATCCATTGCAGTGCCGCTGATCATAATTGTATCGCCGACTGCATAGTTTACTTCAATGGTTGTTCCAAGGTCAACGCCCAAAGCCTGTACTTCCTGTTCAGAAAGTGGGGTTGGTTCTGACCCAGGGCCAACGAATCCGGTGACACCACGAATATTTTTGACAACATGCCAAGTATCATCTGTATAGATCATTTTGAGAAGTACATAACTCGGAAACGTCTTCCGTTCCACTTCTCGGATCTTGCCGTCGGTAATCTCGGTTACCTTTTCTGTGGGAACCCGCACTTCCAAGATCATGTCATGCAGTTTCCGGTTTTCCACAACTTTTTCGATGTCCTGAGCTACTTTATTTTCATAGCCGGAATAAGTGTGGATGACGTACCATTTTGCAGTTTCTGACATACAAAGTGCCTCCCTGTGTCCTTACTTAGAAAGTCCCATCAGGAATTGCATCAGGTTCAGGAAGCCCAGATCCAACAGACCGATCACAACGCTGCCGACAATTACAACGCACAAAACCACGAGGGTATTGTTGAATACGGACTTTTTGGTAGGCCATACAACCTTTTTGAATTCCTTTTTCAGATCCTTAAACCAAGCGGCAATTCTCTTGAAAACGGACTTTTTTTCTT
>CABQIF010000147.1 GCA_902464115.1 uncultured Ruminococcus sp.
TATTTTATGCAAATCAATCACATTCCATCGGCAAAAGAACTGTTGGAATTTTTGCAGATCATGGAAGCGGACATGGCAGAAATTGAAGCGAAATATCATATTTCACCAGAATCCCTGACCATTCGTTCAATTTTGGATTATATCGCACAGCACTATGATGAACCATTGACGCTACGACAGCTGTCAGAACAGTTTAATTTTAATTATTATTATCTTTCCAAATATTTTTCTTCTCACTGCAAAGAGGGGTTCAACGAATATCTAAACCGGATTCGAGTGGAAAAAGCATCAGAAATGCTGCTGAAAGAAAAAACGCCAATTTCAGAGATTTGCGGAGCGGTTGGCTATATGGATCACAGTTATTTCACGAAAGTCTTTAAGAAATTCACTGGTTATACACCCAAACAATTCCGCAATCAGAAGAAATAGCTTGCATAGGAGGAATGTCCGATGAAGTTGAAAAAATGGCTGCAAACAAACAGTTTGTTTCTGCGAGTGGTTTCTGTTGCTGTGGCAGGCGTAATTTTAGCAACCCTTCTCATCACTTGGATTTCCATTCGTACGCTGCAAAAAAATTACTTGAAAACGTTTCGAAATGCGAACCAGATTTTTACAGAACAAATTGATACAACCATGACAGAATTTTACGCAGAAACTGCAACTGCCATGCAAACCGTCAAAGAAAGCTGGGCATTTCGGCGATATTTTGGCATGTTAGATATGTCCACAGCAGAAGCATCCTATACCATTTATAGTATGAAACGACAGATTGATGCCGTGCAAAGTCAGCAGTTGAAACAAAAAATCCGAATTTTAGCAATTGGAACGAATGGCAGAACATTTGTCAGTGGAGATTCCTCCTTGTCTATCTCACAAGAAGAAATCCTCAACAGCACATTTACAAAATCGATTCAGGAGGCAAACGGGAAACCAGTTGTTCAGTATGTGGAAAACGGACTTTCTACCATTTCCAAGGGAAAAGGGGCATATGTCATTGGTTCTTCGCTGACCTATTCCAACAGCACCGTTCCATATGGCTATGTCTATGCAGTGATTCCGTTGGATACGATGTCCGAGTTTTATACTCGATATACTGGAGTTGCCAGTGAACTTTTTTTGCTGGATACACAGGGAACAGTGTTGGCTGCTCCGGATACGGATTTAATTGGAACAAAACAACCGGAATTGTTGCAAAATGCGAGGAAAAAAACAGAGAAAATTTCTTACAATGGAACAACCTGCTCCGTTGTTTATTCCTATCAGCCGCAGATGCACTGCTATATTATGAGTCTTATCAATCAAGAACAGATTTTAAAAGATTCCCATATTTTCCGAAATGCCATTTTAATTAGCACGTTGATTTGCATTGGACTGATGATACCGATGTTCTTCTTCATCAATTATTCGGTGCAGCCGATTTATCGGTTGATTCGGCGGATGTCAAAAACCAAGGATGGACAGATAGATTTAACCTCTAAAATTGAGGAAAGCGGCAGTTATGAAATTAAAGAGCTTTCCCATGTTTATAATATTTTGTTGGATGATATTAACCGCTATATCCATCAGCTGGTGGAGGAGCAGAGCAATCGCCGCAAGGCAGAAATTCACGCATTGCAAATGCAAATCAATCCGCATTTCATCTATAACACACTGACAACTATTAAGTGGCTGATCTGGCAGGGAGAAACGGAAAAATCTGTAAAATCCATTGATGCATTTATTATGATTTTGCGGAATACGATTAGCAATAAAAATGAAATTATTTCCGTTGCAGAAGAAGCAAAAAATCTAGAAAATTATATGTTTTTGCTGCATACCCGATTCTCGGAACAAATTCATACAGATATTTTTATTGCAGAATCGTGTGAATCGCTGTCTATTCCAAAGCTATTGGTACAGCCATTCGTAGAAAATGCATTTTATCATGCTTTCTCAGAAACCACCAGTGGGTTGATCCATGTATTTTTCCGCAAAAAAGAAGATGATTTGGTCATTGAAGTTGTAGACAACGGCTCTGGAATGAAGTTGGATGATGCTCAGAAAAACCGAAAAGAATCTTTTACCGGAATTGGCATCCACAATGTAGATGATCGAATCCATTTGATTTATGGGCAGAAATATGGCGTGTCGATTCAAAGTAATTTGGGCAATGGAACACGCATTATTATTACCATTCCAGCAATTCCATACCAACCACCCGAAATAGATACAAAAAATACTGCGGATGCACCGAAAGAATAAGGTGCATCCGCAGTTTGTTAAGTATTTAAGAAATGCATGGCTTTTTGAAATGTCTGCATAAAATCCAAATCCGCAGTTGCCTGGATTTGGTCTGTATGATGCGAACAGAAAAACGGATATTGTTCTTTGACCTGCAATAGTTGAAAAATGCCAGTTGCGGTATCATATGCCTTTTTCGGAGAACCAGTTCCGCCGCCAACCAATACCGTAACTGCCTTTTGGATATGCAGCGGAATTGGTTCTTTTCTGAAATATCGTGCGTAAAAATAGGGCTGCAAGCGACTGATTACATTTAACAGCGAACCGGTTAATTCCGAAAAATAAATCGGAGAGGCAAGTAAAATGCGGTCGCAATCTTTTAAGTACGTATAAACTGCTTCCATTTCGTCTGCAAAGATACAACCAAATTGTTTCTGACAGTGGCGGCAATCAATACAGGGATGAATATCTGCCGTATAGGCAGAAACAACGTGATATGTTCCCTGTAGTTGTGCCTTTGCCAGCTCTAGCAGCTGTGCCGTATCGCCATTTTTTCTGGGAGAACCGTTTAAAATCAGTGTTTTCATTTAGAATCGTCCTGCTCTTTCCCAGCCATAGCACAATGTTCCCGATGCAGTTCGTCATAGAGTTGAAACACTGTCCAATGGCGGTTTGTTGGAGTAAGAATAGCCTTGTAAGTAATGGATACATCCATGGTACGCAGCTTTTCTAGAATCTGATTTTGATGGCGTTCTTTTACATCGCAAAAAATCAACATACTTCCATCTAAGCCTGTACCATCACTGGTATGGGTTGCTGTTTGGTCTGGAAAACCAGCAAGCTGCCCAATGCTTTTTTGGTAGTCATTAGGGGAAACTGAAACCGTTCGGATATGCATTCGCTGAGCCAGATTTAAAATCGCATCTTCTGGTGTGATTTGAATGAGCAATAATTTTTCCAAAAAAATCCTTCTTTCTGTTGTAATTAGGAATGTGCACGATCACCTACCATCAAAAGTGTAGGCTGTAAGCCAGCGGCTTGCTTTGCATAGGTTTCCAACACAGAAACGGCATCATTGACTGTAATACTGCCATCCCCATCATAATCGGCTGTGGTATATTGTAAATCAGATGCGAAAGCAGGGGAGCAGCCCGCTGCCTGCTGTGCATAATAAGTTAAAATTTGTACCGCATCTTGAACAGATAAGCTGCCATCTCCGTCCACATCGCCAATATAGCGGTTGGATTCTTTTTGTGTGCGGAAGTAGGTATACAAGACATTTGCTTCTTCTTTCGCCAGCTTTCTGAGGTTGCTGTCTTGCATCAGCCAAACCGTTGCACGATAATTGGTATGGAAAGAATGTTCCATTAAAACGCCTGGCGTTCCAACATATCGAGCACCGCATAAAACACCATACCATTCATCATCGTTGACACCGTTTCCATCTCGGTCATTATCAGAAAGCCTCTGCCAGATAATGCCCTGTTGACGGGTTTCCATCACTTCTGTTACTTTGTCCGTCAAAAGCTGCCCAACTGCCCGACTGGTGTCATCAATATCGGTCCAATCCAAATCCTGATAACAGATTGCAACGGGATAGTCAATAGAAGAATAACTTGCAGCATTGCTGTGGACGGATAAGAAAAAGTCATATCCTGCAGACATATGTCCTCGTGGTTGTAAGTCAGGGTCATCTTGTAGGGATGTCTTTGTCAAGTCTGCCTGTACACCAAGGGCTTCCAATTCTTCTTTCAAGTAGTTGGAGAGTGTCCAAGTCATAACGCTTTCATAGTAACCATTGACAACCATAGAGGGATTGTAATAGTTTGCGTGTCCGGGGTCAATCATGATTTTAATGACATTTGGGTCTGGTTTTTGTGCGGAATCTTTCACCAGTGGTAACGAGTCAGTCACAAAATTTTGGTCAGAATTTCCATAATCTTCCTGATTTATGGACTGTTTTTCTAAGAAATCCATCCATTCAGACGGCGTTTGTGGAAAAGTGTCCGCTGCAGATACTACATTTGGAGTACAAAAAATTGAGAGTGCGAGTGTTGCTGCAACAAAAGAAAAACGGTTCATAAAAAGCTCCTTTCTATGGGCTTGGATTTATTTTCTATTCGTTTTTTTCATAAAATTGAAAATAATAACGTTGTACCTGTATCAAAACAGGGGGAATATCTTTAGTATATCAGATTTTTGTTAGATTGTAAAGCGTTTTTTGGACACATTTGACAGATGTGAAAAAACGCAGAAGAT
>CABQIF010000148.1 GCA_902464115.1 uncultured Ruminococcus sp.
CTACTCGCCCACACCTCGCCAGCATTTTTGAAAAATTGCTGGATCAAAAAACTTTTTGTTTCTGTGCTCCGCACAGATACCCAACCTATTTTTCATTCTGCAAACGCCTTGTACCTTTGGCAACCGTTCTGCATTGTTTCACATGAAACAATTCTATTTTTGTTAGAAATTCGACCGGAACCGCTTTCCCAGCTTCTGCCGCAAAAACCGCCGCATCGCAAAAATCTGCTCATCATACAACGCTTTCTTCGGCAAAACATAGAACCGTTCTTTTCCCTCGCAGATCAAGAAGAACGGTTCTGCCTCCCAAATCTGCATCTTTTCGTCATATTCCAACACCGTCGGCGGAATTTCTTCGCCCTGTTCGCCCTCTGTCAAAGTCTGAATCACAATTTCCTGCTCCGAGAAAGCTGCCACATAGGGCAATTCTCCCATCTCTTTCACCGCATCCATCACCCGTCTGCGAATCCGCAGCGGATGAAAAATCAGCAGTGCCAGCAGTACGACGCACAGCGTCATCAGAAAGTATGTCAGCCCATTGCTTGGGTCTTTTACCGCGGTTACAATGAAATCGACTGTCAGAAGCGTCAGAATGCCCTCTAAAAGCCAATTCTTCCATAGCAGATACTTCCGCTGGTACAGACGGTATGCTTCGTCATAAAGCTCCGCTGGTATCGTGTACGGCGGTGTCTGCGAAATCGAAAACGCTTTCTGTGCCATGTGTCCTCCCCTCCTGTTCGCTTAAATATCCAGATTCTGCACATAGCGTGCATTCGTCTCGATGAACTGCTTCCGGGGCGTTACCTGATCCCCCATCAGAATCGTGAAAATCTCATCTGCCAGTTCCGCATCCTCCAAAGATACTTGCAGCATACTCCGGGTTTCCGGATTCATGGTGGTCTCCCACAGCTGCTCCGAACTCATTTCCCCTAAGCCTTTGTAACGCTGGACGTTGATCTTTGTATTGCTGTCACTCTGGGCAAATTCTGCAATGTATGCATCCCGTTCCGCTTCATCGAAGGCATAACGGAACTTTTTGCCCTTGGAAACCTTAAAGAGGGGCGGCTGGGCGATGTAGATATTGCCGTTGGTAATCAGCGGACGCATAAAACGGAAGAAGAACGTCAGGAGCAAGGTTCGGATATGAGAGCCGTCCACGTCGGCATCCGCCATGATGATGACTTTGCCATAACGAAGTTTGGAGAGGTCGAAGTCTTCGCCGATGGACGTACCCAGAGCGGTGACGATCGGCATCAACTTTTCGTTGCCATAGACCTTGTCAATCCGAGCCTTTTCGACGTTCAGCATCTTGCCCCAGAGTGGCAGAATTGCCTGATAGCGACGATCTCTACCCTCTTTTGCAGAACCACCTGCGGAATCCCCTTCGACAATGTAAATTTCTGTGCCATCTACGCCCCGTTCCGAGCAGTCAGCCAGCTTGCCCGGCAGAGAAACATTGTTCATTGCCGACTTTCTACGGGTCAAATCCCGTGCTTTCTTGGCAGCTTCTCTCGCTTTCTGTGCTGAGATGCTCTTGTCAAAGATGGCTCTTGCAACTGCTGGGTTTTCTTCAAGGAAGTTCATAAGCTTTTCCGTTACCAGCTTTTCAATGAACGGCTTCACGGCTGGATTGCCCAGTCTGCCCTTAGTTTGTCCCTCAAATTCGCATTCGGTCAGCTTAACGGAGATAATCGCAGTCAATCCTTCTCGCACATCATCGCCCAGCAAACGGGTGTTGTCTTTCAGGAGATTGAACTTCTTCCCGTATTCGTTCATGACTTTCGTCAGGGCATTCTTAAAACCGACTTCATGCGTACCGCCGTCAATCGTGTGGATGTTATTGGCGAATGACAGCACCAGTTCATTGTAGCTGTCGTTGTACTGCAAGGCGATTTCTGCCATTGCATCGCCTTCTTGTCCGCTAATATAAATTACATCACCGGATAGCGAAGTCAAACCACGGGTCTTGTGGATGTGTTCCACGAACTGCCGAATGCCGCCCTCATAATGCAGGATCTCTTCCCGTGGAGCATCTGCATTCCGCAAATCCCGAAAGACAATGCGAATGCCAGCGTTCAAAAATGCCTGTTCCCGCAGCCGCTTCAGCAGCACTTCATAGTCATAGACGGTATGTTCAAAGATTTCATCGTCTGCCTTAAAACGAACTTCTGTACCAGTTTCAGTGGTATCTCCGATTTGTTCGAGCGGCTTGCTGTAATTGCCCCGTTCAAATCGCTGGAAGTAGACGTGTTCTCCATTCCGAACGGTCAGTTCAAGCCATTCTGAAAGGGCATTGACAACGGATGCACCAACGCCGTGCAGACCGCCGGAAACCTTGTAGCCGCCGCCGCCGAACTTACCGCCAGCGTGGAGAATCGTATAAACAACGGTTGCCGCAGAGATACCCTCTTTCGGGTGAATCCCAACCGGAATCCCTCTACCGTTGTCGGCAACCCGTACCACATCGCCCGGCAGCAGTTCTACCACGATTTCTGTACAGTATCCGGCAAGGGCTTCGTCAATGGCATTGTCTACAATTTCGTAGACCAGATGATGCAAACCTTTCGCACCTGTTGAACCGATGTACATACCCGGACGTTTCCGGACTGCCTCCAGTCCCTCCAATACCTGAATTTGGTTGGCATCATACTGAAGATCCTGTTCTTTTCGTTCTTCTGTCATGAATGTTTCCTCCTGTTGCAGAATGCCGGATGTCCCGAAATTCTGCCGTTTTTTGCAGGATGATTGCCCCATCTGACGGACTTTTCCACAGGCTTTTCAACAGTTTGTGGAAAAGTTCGGCGAGCCCCGCCGACTGGTTTTGTCAGAATGGCGTGTTCCTGCTTTACGGTTATATTTATTAAAAGTGTAGCATGAGAATGAAAAAATATGCCGGTGATTCGGCTGTTTTTCGCTGTTTTTAAGGGGTCTGCATCTGTCCGTTTTTCAGGTAGAGCCGTTCCCCGTCCACTGCTGCAATCAAGGATTCTGCATGGCAAGTGGTGAGAAAGACTTGCATATCCTGAATGATGGTGCAGACCACCTGTTGCCGCCCGGCATCCAGTTCGCCCATGACATCATCCAGCAGCAGAATGGGCGATGCCTGATAGCGTTTTGCATACAATGCCGCCTGAGAGAGGCGGAGAGCCAGTGCCAGGCTCTTTTTCTGCCCCTGAGAGCCAAACGTACGGGCAGGCTGTCCGTTCAGCTGGAAGGTCAGCTCGTCCCTGTGAACGCCAACGCTGGTGAAGCCCATCTGCAAATCGGTTTCCCTTGCTGCCAGCAGTCTTCTCTGATACTGTTCCTGCATGGCTGCGTCAGCGTGTTCCGGCAAATTTGGAGCGACTCCATAAATGTTGGCATGGTAAGCAATTTGCAGCCGTTCTTTCTGAGCAGCAATCTCCTGATAGAGCGGTTCTCCTGTTTTTTGCAGCTGCTGCACATAGCATGCACGCTGAGCGGCGATCTCCGCCCCCACAGCGGCGAGTTGCATGTCCCAGACATCCAAGGCTGCTGCCCGTTTTAAAATCGCTACAGGCTGCCGTAGGACGGCATTCCGGTGCGATAGGATGAGTTGATACCGCCGTACCAGTTCCAAACAGTGCGGTTGCAGCTGGGAAAGCGACAAATCGAGAAACTGCCGCCGGATATCCGGCGTTCCCGTGACAAGTGCCAAGTCTTCCGGTGTAAAGGCGATACAGTGAAAGGCGTGGAACAAGTCCCCCATCTTTTCAATGGGGATGCCGTTGCAGGTAAACGTGCGGTCTTTGAGCGAGGTACGGTCACAGGTGAGCACCTGTTCCCGTCTGCCGTCATCGAATGCAATGGCAACATGCAGCGGCGAGCCATCCGTACAGAGGTAATCTCGTTCCCGTGTGCCCCGAAAGCTGCGGCAGCCGGTCATCATCCAGATGGCTTCCAGCAGATTGGTCTTTCCCTGT
This sequence comes from uncultured Ruminococcus sp., assembly GCA_902464115.1. Classification (GTDB taxonomy): domain Bacteria; phylum Bacillota; class Clostridia; order Oscillospirales; family Ruminococcaceae; genus Ruminococcus_C. Next base: position 3,942 of record CABQIF010000148.1, read on the forward strand.
GCATTTTCCCCGATAATGAGGTTATAATGCGGACTGGGCGAAAACTGTACGGCTTTCAGGTTCTTGAAGCCATCGGCTGCAACGCTGGTCAGTCGCATGAATCTCCAGTCACCTGTACTTCAAAGTGATCAACAGTGATGACATCGTTGGGATAGATTTTCTTGCCCCGCATGGTGCAAACGCTGCCATTGACTGATACAACGCCCTGCTGCACCAATTCTTTGGCGAATCCGCCCGTATCGCACAGACCAGCGAATTTCAGGAGGGCATCCAGTTTGATAAACGGCGTGTGGATGGTAACCGTCAGATGTTCTTTTTCCATGGTTCTGCTTCCTTTCTTGGTAATACAGTTGTGTTTGCAAGTTTTCCACCGACTTTTCAAAACTTGTGGAAAGTGAGGATTTATTTTAAGAGATAGGCTGTAAGAAACGAGCCGCAGGCAACTGAAAAGTTTTTTGGTGCAGCAATTTTTCAAAAATGCTGCCGAGGTGTGGGCGAGCAGCCCACATTTGCGAAGCAAATCAAAC
>CABQIF010000149.1 GCA_902464115.1 uncultured Ruminococcus sp.
AAGGTTTCAGGGGCAATTGCGATTCCCAAGGCAAGCTGGGGATGTGCCCCAGCCTTGCCGAACCGTACGCAGGAGGTTTTCCCCAGAGCACCCCATCACATATAATAAAATCATGAAAAAAACGTAAAAAAATATAGATTCTCTTGACAACCGCCATCAAAAGTAGTATAATGAAATTCCATGATGTGATGTCATGCTTTCAGAAAATAACAGGACTACTGTCTGCCTCAAGGCGGATGGGCTGCTGTATTTTATTGCGATTCTTCGGAATCGGTAAAAACAACAGAAAGAGGTGAAACTACATGAAAAAGGGACTGCACCCGACTTTTGAAAAGACCACCATCACTTGTCACTGCGGCAACGTAATGGAAACCATGTCCACCAAGAAGGACATCAAGGTTGAAATCTGTGCAAAGTGCCACCCGTTCTTTACCGGTAAACAGAAGCTGGTAGATACTGGCGGACGTGTTGACCGTTTCAAGAAGCGGTTTAATCTGGACAAGTAAGCGAACAGATCTTCTTCCCTGCGAAGAAACAGATGGTACGAAAACGGTATCTCATCTGTACGCAAACAGACCAACGGAGCAGGACGGTAAGGCATATGATTCTTACCGTCCTGTTTGTCTACATAAAACGATTGGAGGCGTTCCATGGGATACCGAACCATTGCACAGGCAGTGACTGCCTCTTTTATCGAAAAAAAATCAGAATTTATTGCAACATTGGTGCCGGTACAGACAGCAGATGCTGCCATTGCCTGTATTGAAGAAGTTCGCAAGGCGAACCGCAAAGCCCGACACAATGTTTATGCTTATATCTTGCGAGAAAACCATATGACCCGTTATTCCGATGACGGCGAACCGCAGGGAACGGCTGGTGTTCCCGTCCTGAATGTCCTGCAAAAACAGAATCTCACCGATGTCTGCTGCGTGGTCACCCGTTATTTTGGCGGCATTCTGCTGGGCGGCGGCGGTTTGGTACGGGCGTATTCCCACAGTGCTGCACTGGCAGTGGAAACAGCACAGATTCAGACAAAAATTTCCTGTTATCCAGTAACCTTAAAAATGGCATATCCGCTCTATGGAAAGGTATCCTATCAACTGCCGCAGCTGCCCATTTTGCAGCAGAATGCGGATTTCGGCGATACGGTAACCTTGTCGTTGCTTGTACCAGCTGGCTTAACAGCGTCGTTCCAAGCAGATATGATTGAACTGACAAACGGAGAAATTTCCATTCAGGTCGGGGAACAACTGGATGCAGATTTTGCGGAAGTTGCAGACCGGTTGCCGCCGGAACTGCTGTGATTCGTAGGAAAATAACCACAAGAACGCCTTGTATGCGGAGAACGATGGAAGGCAGGTGACAGCAGATGGTTTCTGATGTGTTTCTGGAACAGCTGCGGAATGCGTGTCCGCTGGAAGAAATCGCACGCACTTATGTGGATTTGAAACGGCGTGGCAGAACCTACGTCTGCAATTGTCCGTTCCATTCGGAAAAAACACCGTCTTTTACGGTATTTCCCGATACGCAAAGCTTTTATTGTTTTGGCTGTGGGGCTGGCGGCGATGTCATCACCTTTATCCAGCAGATTGAAAATCTGGATTTTATGGATGCGGTGAAACTGCTGGCACAAAACAGCGGTCTGACTGTTCCCGAACAGGGGGCAGATGAAAAACAGTCCCGTATGCGAAAGCGGATTCTTGCTGTGAATCGAGCCGCTGCCAATTTCTATTACCGAATGCTGACTGGCAGCGATAAACGAGGGCTGCAATATTTCATTCAGCGACATCTAACCACGACCACCATTAAAAAGTACGGGCTGGGCTTTGCTCCGGAAACTTGGGATGCCTTGAGTCGGTATCTGTTACAGCAGGGATTTACGGAAGAGGAACTGTTGCTGGCAGATGTTTCCCGTCGCTCCCGAAGAGGAACGCTCATTGATACGTTCCGAAACCGTGTGATATTTCCCATTGTTGATTTGCGGGGAAATGTCATTGGATTCGGCGGACGGGTGTTGGATGACAGCCAACCAAAATATTTGAATACCGCACAAACACCGGTATTTGACAAGGGGAAAAACCTGTTTTCCCTGCAATTCGCCAAAAATTCTGTAACCACAACGCTGATTTTGGCGGAAGGTTACATGGATGTCATCGCCGTTCATCAGGCAGGGTTTGAAAATGTTGTGGCGACGCTGGGAACTGCCATTACACCTGACCAAGCAAGAAAAATTTCCCAGTATGCAAAAACGGTGATCATTGCCTATGACAGCGATGCAGCCGGGCAGGCGGCAACGCAAAAGGCAATGCGGCATTTTAGTGAAGTGGGGATTGAAACCAAAATCTTACGGATGCAGGGTGCAAAAGATCCCGATGAATATATTCGGAAATTTGGGGCAGAACGATTTCGGATGCTCTTAGATGGTTCAGAAGATGCCATCAATTTCCAACTAGACCGCTGTGAAATGGGGCTGGATCTACAGACGGAAAACGGCAGGGCAACATTGTTGCGGCGTGCCACAGAAGTTCTGATTCAGATTCCAGACCCTGTGACAAGGGAAGTTTACCTGATGCGAACCGCTGAAAAATGTCACATATCGGCAGATGTTTTGCGGATGAGCATTAATCGAAAGCAGAAGAATCGGCAGAAGATGCAGAAGAAAAAGGAATTCAGCAATTTGGTTGCACATACGGTGACGGCACAGCAAACCGCAGCAGATGCCAGCGGAATGGTAGGCAGTTCCCGAACGGTGCGTGCACAGGAACGATTGCTCTGTTATTTCCTGTCACAGCCGGAGCAGATTTCCAAACTGGCAGACCATTTGCAGCCACAGCAGTTTACCGTTCCATTTTATCAGAAGCTGTTTCAACTGTTGTTGGAGCACCAACAGCAGGAATCAGATGGCTGGATTTCCGCTCTGGGAATGCAGCTGACACCGCAGGAAATGGGAACGGTGAGTCGTCTGCTCAATTTAAAACAGACTTGTCCAATCAGTCCGCAGGAAGTGCAGGATTGTATCCAGCTGCTGCAAACCCATTTGGTGCAGGCGTTGGATTCAGATGCAGCTCTTTTGGAACTGGTTGCACAGAAAAAGAAGAAGAATCAAGCATGGCAATGATGCGGCATTGTCCGCCTTGGAAAGGAACGAGGAATCATGGAAGGAAAAACGACCATTGAAAAACTGATGGAACGGGGAAAGGCAACCGGAGAACTGACCACAAAGGAAATCAGTGATGCACTGGAAGAACTGGATTTCGATGTCGATCAGCTGAACTCTTTTTATGACACCTGTGACCGTTTGAACATCAAGATTATTGACGATACCGCACCGGAAATTTCCGGAAAAGGCGGCGATGCGGATTTGGTGGACGATTTAGAAATGGCACTTTCCACAGAGGGCATTGCGATCGATGACCCGGTAAAGGTTTATCTGAAAGAAATCGGACGGGTACCGCTGTTGTCCTCCGATGAGGAAACGGAACTTGCCAAGCGGATGGCAGAAGGCGATACCAAGGCAAAAAATCGCTTGTCAGAAGCAAACTTGCGTCTGGTTGTCAGCATTGCAAAGAAGTATGTTGGCAGAGGCATGCAGTTCCTGGATTTGATTCAGGAAGGCAATTTGGGCTTGCTGAAGGCAGTCGAAAAGTTTGACTATACCAAGGGCTTTAAGTTCTCCACCTATGCAACCTGGTGGATTCGGCAGGCAATTACCCGTGCGATTGCCGACCAGGCAAGAACCATCCGGATTCCGGTGCACATGGTAGAAACCATTTCCAAGGTCAAGAAAGTTTCCAGCCAGCTGCTGCATGAAACGGGTCACGACCCATCTGCGGAAGAGATTGCAGAAAAGCTGAACATGCCAGCGGAACGGGTACGGGAAATCATGCGGATCGCACAAGACCCAGTTTCTCTGGAAACGCCGATCGGCGAAGAAGAAGATAGCCATTTGGGCGACTTTATTCCGGATGATGATGCACCAGCTCCGGCAGATGCAGCTTCTCTGATGCTGCTGAAAGAACAGCTGAACGATGTGTTGTCGACCCTGACTGATCGGGAAGCAAAGGTATTGAAGTTGCGGTTCGGTCTGGAGGACGGACGTTCTCGGACACTGGAAGAAGTGGGTAAGGAATTTGATGTCACCAGAGAACGGATTCGGCAGATCGAGGCAAAGGCACTGCGGAAGCTGCGGCATCCGAGCAGAAGTAAAAAGGTAAAAGATTTTCTGGATTGAGGCAGTCCGTTACATAAATGGGATGTTGTCACCAGATGAGAGAATCAGTCCTGCGAAAGCAGGGCTGATTTTTTTATGTGGAAAAACAGATAAAATGTTGAAATGTT
>CABQIF010000150.1 GCA_902464115.1 uncultured Ruminococcus sp.
GCTTTCCAGCCGGAAATATCGGCGGAAAACGGTCTTTCTCTCACTTCCTGAAAAAGAAAATCTTAGTTCTTCATTTCGTAATGTTCGCCAATCAGGGATGCATTTGCTGCCAGAATCGGACGAATGCAGTTGTCTACAAATTCTTCGGTCTGCTGTTCACTTCTACCTGTGAAGTTTTCCGGCTGCAAAATCGCATCCAGTTCTTCCTTGGTAATCATGAACATCGGGTCAGCTAAAATCATATCGCACAGGTCGTTTTCCAGACCATCTTCCTTGACGTGCTTACCAGCAATCATGGAATATTCCCGAATCTTTTCGTGCAGTGCCTGACGGTCGCCGCCCTTCTTAACGGCATCCATCATGATGTTCTCGGTTGCCATGAACGGCAGTTCCCGCATGATCCGCTGCCGAATCATCTTCGGGTAAACCACCAGACCATCGGTTACATTCAGCATGATGTTCAGGATTGCATCCACACCCAGACAAGCTTCCGGAACAGAAATCCGCTTGTTTGCAGAGTCGTCCAATGTCCGTTCAAACCACTGTGTTCCTGCGGTGAATGCCGGATTCAGGCTGTCAATCATGACATAACGGGACAGGGATGTGATTCGTTCGCACCGCATCGGGTTTCGCTTGTATGCCATTGCAGACGAACCAATCTGGGTCTTTTCAAATGGTTCTTCCATTTCCTTAAAGCTCTGCAACAACCGCATATCGTTGGAGAACTTCGAGCAAGACTGTGCAATGCCGCTCAGAGTTGCAAGGATCTGGGAGTCAATCTTTCTGGAATAAGTCTGACCAGAAACCGGAACAACACCGGTGAAGCCCATTTCTTCTGCAATCATCTGTTCCAGCTTCTTTACCTTTGTGGAATCGCCTTCAAACAGTTCCATGAAAGAAGCCTGTGTGCCCGTTGTGCCCTTTGAGCCAAGCAGTTTCAGGTTGGCAAGCCGGAAATCCAGTTCTTCCAGATCCATCAGCAGTTCATTCATCCACAGCGTTGCACGCTTGCCGACGGTGGTCAGCTGTGCCGGCTGCAAGTGGGTGTATGCCAGTGCCGGCATGCCCTTATACTGCATGGCAAACTTCGACAGATTTGCCAGAACGTTGATCAGCTTCCGGCGGATGATCTTCAGAGCGTCCCGCATGATGATAATATCGGTATTATCACCAACGTAGCAGGAAGTTGCTCCCAGGTGAATGATGCCCTTTGCGTGCGGACAAACCTGTCCGTATGCATAAACGTGGGACATAACATCGTGACGAACGACCCGTTCCCGTGCTTCTGCAACATCATAATCAATGTTATAAACATTGTCTTCCAGTTCCTTTACCTGAGAAGGTGTGATCGGCAGACCGAGTTCCATTTCTGCCCGAGCCAGAGCGACCCAAAGCTTTCTCCAAGTAGAAAATTTCTTGTCAGCAGAAAAAACGTGCTGCATTTCTTCGCTGGCATACCGTGTACAAAACGGACTTTCATAACTGGTTGTATTCCGCATGATTTTTAATTCCTCTCCTTTTGTAATCCTGAATGGATAAACGTGTACTTTCTATTATAGCGGAATTTCCCGCATCCGTCAACCTTTTTCTTTGACATAAACGCCGCCGGCTGCTGCATATGCTGATAACAAAATGTCATTTCAACAGACAGGAGGAGTTTCATGATGCAGGGATTAACCCAACAGGAGGCAAAAAACCGTCTGCGACAAGATGGGAAAAATGAACTCGCAGAAGCCCCAAAATCCAAACCCATCCGAATGTTCCTCGGACAATTTCGGGATGTCATGGTCATGATCTTGCTCGCAGCAACCATGGTTTCTGTTTTGCTGGGCGAATGGACGGATGCCATTACCATTATTTTAATTGTTCTGCTGAATGCAATTTTAGGGTTCATTCAGGAATTTCGGACAGAACGCACCCTCGAAACGCTCCGGCAGATGACTGCTCCCACCGCTGCCGTCTGCCGAGATGGAACATGGCAGACCATTTCCGCTGCGGAACTGGTACGGGGCGACCTCATCCGACTGGAAGCCGGCGACCGTGTTCCGGCAGATGCTGCCCTACTGACTGCCAGCGGCATTGCTGCCAATGAGTCCATTTTAACAGGCGAATCGGCTGCCGTTTCCAAAACTGCTGGAGCAGAAACCGACACAAACAACGCTCTCCACAAGAAAAATGTCGTCTATGCAGGAACTGCCATCCTGCGAGGCTCTGCCACTGCCTGCGTCATCGCAACGGGCACGAAAACGCAGATGGGACAGATTTCCGACTTGCTGCACGATGTCACAGTTTCTCAAACACCGCTGCAAAAACGCCTTGCCGGACTGGGAAAAGTCGTTGCATTGCTCTGCATTGTCGTGTGTATTCTGGTCTTTTTCGCAGGGGTTTTTCGAGGAGAACCGATTTTTGATATGCTGATGACGGGCATCACCATTGCCATTGCTGCGATTCCAGAAGGCTTACCGGCAACCGTTACCATTGCCCTTGCACTGGCAGTCAGCCGCATGATGAAACATCAGGCACTCGTCAACCGTCTGCATAGTGTTGAAACGCTGGGCTGTGCTGGTATTCTCTGTGCAGATAAAACGGGAACCATTACGGAAAATGACATGACTGTCACAGACTTGGTGATCAGTACTGCACATTTCTCCGTTGACCAGTGCATCCGGCAGCAGGGAGCGGCAGTTTCTCCCGAACAGCATCCGGCTTTAAAAACGTTGCTGGAATGCTGTATGCTCTGCACCACGGCAGAACATACCCCCGGACAAAATCCCATCGGTGACCCGACAGAAACCGCCCTGTTAATCGCAGCGGAAAAGGCTGGCTTCTCTCGGGAACGCTGCAAGCAACGTTATCCCCTCCATCATATGGAGCCTTTTGACAGCGAAACGAAAAAGATGGAAGTCACGGTTTCTTACAATGGCACAGAACGGCAATACCTCAAGGGAGCAGCAGACCGTGTATTGCCGCTCTGTACACAATTGCTACATGGAACGACTGTCACCACGCTGACGGAATCGTTTCGGGAAAAAGTCCGCTCCGCCGTGCAGACCTTGTCAGAACGTGCTCTGCGAGTATTGGCGTTTGCCTATCGGGAATCAGATGGCGACTGGATTTTTCTGGGGTTGAGCGGGATGTTAGACCCACCCCGAGAATCGGCAAAACAAGCGATTCGCACCTGTGAAAAGGCGAAAATTCAAACTGTAATGATTACTGGCGACCACAAAAAAACTGCCCTTGCCATTGCAGAGCAAGCAGGGCTATTGCATGGAAAAAAGGCGATGACAGGGCAAGAACTGGATGCTTTGAGCGATGAACAGCTTGCCGCTTGTATTCAGGAATATGCAGTCTTTGCAAGAGTCAATCCTGCTCATAAGCTGCGGTTGGTACGTGCCTATCAGAAAACGGGAGCAATTGTCGCAATGACGGGGGACGGTGTCAACGATGCTCCAGCTCTGAAAGAGGCAGATGTCGGCGTTGCCATGGGAAAATCCGGCACAGAAGTTGCAAAACAGGCAGCAGATGTCATTCTATTAGATGACAACCTATTGACTTTGGTTTATGCGGTGGAGCAAGGACGCTGTATTTATGCCAACATCCGAAAATTCGTTCGCTATCTGCTCTCCTGCAACATCGGAGAAGTGATTACGATGCTGCTGGGGATTCTCATGGGAATGCCTGTGATTCTGTTGCCCACGCAATTGCTGCTGGTCAATCTGGTCACAGATGGACTGCCAGCCATTGCCCTCGGCATGGAACAGCCCGAACCGGATGCCATGCGGCAGCCGCCCCGAAAACCAGAAGAACCGTTTTTCTCTGGCGGTCTGTTGCAGCGAATTGTCTTTCGAGGGCTGTTAATTGGAGTCTGCACGCTGGGAGCATTCTCTATGGCACTGCGACTTGGCGGAACGTTGGAGGCTGCCCGTACCACTGCTTTGTGTACGCTGATTCTCTCGCAGCTGATTCACGTTTTTGAGTGCAAGTCAGAAACAAAATCCCTGTTTCATCTGCCACTCTGGAACAACTGGAAGCTGCTGGCTGCTGTTGCGGTTTCTGCTGGTATCTTGTTTGCAGCGGTGGAAAGCTCGACTCTACAGATGATTTTCACGACTGTTCCGCTGTCGCTGCCACTCTGGATTGTTGTTGCGATTTCTTCGTGTGCGATTCCGACTTGCTCGGCGATTCTGTTTCAAATCACTGCAAAGAAAAAGGTGGAACGATAAAAAAACAGCCCCTTTCTGAAATGCTCCCCTTTTGTTAGACAATGTGGTATAATAGAAATATACCGAAATTGAAACTAACGAAAGGGGGCATTTTTATGCCTAAAGGACAG
>CABQIF010000151.1 GCA_902464115.1 uncultured Ruminococcus sp.
GCATTACAGCGTCCAGAATATCTACAACGCCATCGAGGTTTACGTCACCGATGTTGTCCTTTGTTGCATCCGGTGTTGTAGCACTACCAGTTGTCGTGGTTTCGCTGGTGGAAGTTGTAGTAGCTTCTGTTGTAGTTACATCATCAGCAGTTACAGTAACCTTTACAGTGGTGGACTTGCCATCCTTGTTGGTTACAGTGATGGTAGTCGTACCTTCCTTCACACCAGTGATGGTGCCGTCCTTAGAAACGGAAGCGATGCTTTCGTCGTCAGACTTGAAGGTGCAATCCTTCTGATCAACGGTCAGATCCTTGGTTTCGCCAACCTTAATGGTTACATCAGACGGTGTTACAACCGGAGCATCTGTATCTGTTTCAGGATCCGGAGTCAGATCCGGATATACTTCAGACATTGTACCCAGAGCCATCATGATGTCGCCAGCATGCCAGAATCTGTGCAGTGTGAAGTAATAATTATCGGTGTTACCATCCTGCTTATAGTACTTTTCAGCTTCCTGATACATCGGATCGCTCTTATAGTTCGAACGAATATCAACGAATGCTACGCCGTCCTGAATCAGGTCGCCGTTCGGCATCTTACCGGTGTAATCGCCCTTAGCCAGAGTCTTGCCCTGACCATTTGTACGCTGACCGTTCGGCAGAACCAGCTTGGTTTCCCACAGACGAGTCAGGTTGGTGTTGTGGTCAGAAACGCCCAGACCAATATCATCACGATACTTGTTCCATTCTCTGTCGAGGAGTTCCTTAGCCAGATACAGGGACTGTGCTGCACGATCCTTCATATCTGTGCTCTTTGTACCTCTGTTTGCCTTATAAGAAGCTTCACCAGTTGCCAAATCACTTGCAGAAATGCCACGACCTGCTGCATAGTAGATCAAGGTGTTTGCCAGAGAAGATACGCATCCGAGGTCGCCGTCGCCGTAACCAACGATGGTTGCCTTCAGGTTGGTATTTTCCTGATATGTGCCTGTCCAAGAATTCGGTTCGCCAGACCAGATCAAGCTGGACGGAATCGAGAAGCTTTCGCCGTCATCGGTAACCGTGCTCAAATCCGGAATTTCAAACTTGGTCTTGCCAGTGCCATCTGTTGCATGGTACTTTTCATAATAATCTTCAAATGTGATGGTTCCGCTTGCCTTACCCAAAATGGAGTTGTCGAGGAACCAGCCTGTCCACTTGTCCAGAATGGTTTCCAGAGCCTGTGTCAAGCTCATGCCGCCAACAGTGATGCCGCTTGCATCGCCCTGTGTCTGAACAACATAGTACAATTCAGCCAGACGCTGAACAGCCCATACCTGGTTACCAATCCAGTGGTTAGAACCTGGGTCAGCGTATACCGGGTGTTCTACATAAACCATCTTGTTAAATTCAGAAGTACCAGATACATTCTTGCTGTGGTCTTCATAACGACCATTTACAGAGTTGGTGCTACCACCAGCGATTACGCCGTCATTAGACAGCAGCCACAGATAATATTCCATCTGTGTCTGGAAGGACTTCTTGAAGTCTTCTACAGCACCCTGTGCCTTCATGTTGGAGCTCAGGTTGGTGTCATAAGCCAGTGCATAAGCAGCCAGCGGGTTCTGGTAGAATTCGTGTGCGTGCGAGCAACCGATCTGCCATGCCCAAGAGCCATCCAGAGCACCGCCCCAAGAGGTATACCAGTTCATCAGGTAATACTGACCATTGCTGTTGGATTTATCCCACTTATCGGTTGTACCAATGGTCTTGTAGTACTTATCGAACATGTTGTTTCTGGTTTCGTCACCCATCTTAGCAGCCAGAACATCCAGCTTCTGAGAGCCGCCCCACTTGGAGTCAACGCTCTGATCAGCAACGCCCCATCTGTTTGCAGCGTAGACAGCCTGAATTGCACGGTCTTCTGCGTCCGGTGCGTTGGTGTAAGAATACTGCTGAGCAACTTTCGCTTCGGTGTTGAAGAAGCCCTTCATACCGCCGATACGAGTGCTGCCTTCCTGACCGCTCTGAATACCAAACTTCAGTTCTTCTACGCAAGCATGCGGAATGGTTTCCCAGCAGGATTCCTGTTCGCCACGCTGGAAGGTGTTGATCATGGTGAAAGAACCGCTTACGTTCTGCTGCTTGTACTGAGAAGAAGTACCAGCACCAAAGCCATACCAGTCATCCACGTCAGCCAGCCAGTGCATCAGGTACAAGCCCTTATCGCTGCCGTATGCACTTGTGAAGTACTGGTGAATCGGGTTTACAGCAGTGTTGCCCTCCAGCATGTCGGTCGGATACAGTTCAATCTGTTCCCATTCATCGCTGTAGGTTGCACTCAGCTGCTGCTTCTGCATGATGCCAGCCTGTGTATCTGGAACCAAGGTAGCTTCCATGGTCTTCCAAGCCTTTGCGGTATCGCCAACAGATTCTGTAGAAGCATCCTTTGTACCCTTAACAGTGATCTCACCCTTGTTTGCCTTATTTACGATGTTATCACGCATTGCTGCGGTCCATACCAAGTAGGACAAAGCTTCAGAAGTGGTTTCATGACCGTAGTCCGGAGCTTCGATACAGAGGGTTTCAACCGAGTGGTACGGAACACCCAGACCGCCGCTAACGGTAGAAGTGCTGGACATATAGCCATTCTGAACACCGTTTGTGATTACGTCATCATACAAAGACATAAACCGTGCTGCATAGGTGCTGTCACCGTATGCTTCAGCCTTTGTTCTGGTGCCTGCTGCGGAAGCAGCGGTCGGAACAATTGCACTGCATGCCATTGCAGCAGCAAGAATCGCTGCCAGAACAGTTTTGTTCTTCTTAAACTGCATGGAAAAATTTCCCCTTTCAAGAAATAGAATATAAAGTAAAAATGGTTTTGTAGCCGGCATGTGCGTTTCCCAGAACACGCATCCTTTCATCGGTACGGTACCCGGTGTGTCCGCTCTGACAAGCAGAAAAAGAACTGCACACAACCGTTACAGTTGTGCATTCACATTTTTTCACAAAATCCACACACAATGCGTCCACTTTTATATTCAAATTATACCCCAAGCCCTTTAGAATGTCAACCCTTATGACAAAAGAAACGGTTTTTTCAGCGTTTTGCCCATAATTGCGGAAATGCATTTGTATAAATTGACCATAGTTTGTTCCTGTTTTTGCAGATTTCTTGGAATTTGCGGATTTTTTCCTGATTTCCGCCGACCTTTCACAAAATGCCCACATAAGGTTGGTATGATACCATTGGCATAGAATTTCCAAAATCCGCACGATTTTCACGGGCACTTTTTCAGGGAATTTATCAGTTTTTTCTGATTTTAATATAATGCTTACAATTCGTCCATGACACATACAAGTTTTTTTGCAATAATAAATAGGAGTGCTTTTCGGTATCATTCCGAATATGCGGAAAGGAGATTTTTATGGTTGAAATCAAAAACCTAACCAAATACTATGGGCAAAAAGCCGCTGTAAAAAACATCAGCTTTACCGTAGAAGATCACGAGATCCTCGGCTTTCTAGGGCCAAACGGTGCGGGAAAATCCACCACAATGAATATCGTCTGCGGTGTCATCCCATCCAGCTCCGGCACGGTCACCATCAATGGCTTTGACATTGCCAAAGACCCCATCAAGGCAAAACGCCACATCGGATTCCTGCCGGAAATTCCGCCAGTCTACCCGGACATGAAAGTCAAGGAATATTTGACATTTGTTGCTGGGCTGAAGGGCGTTCCGGGCGTGAAACGCAAGGCTCAAGTTGCAAAGGCGATGGATCGCCTGCGAATTACCGATGTTGCAGGCCGCCTGATTCGCAACCTCTCGAAAGGTTATCGGCAGCGTGTCGGCTTTGCACAGGCACTGCTGGGCGAACCGGATGTTTTGATCCTGGACGAACCGACCGTTGGTCTTGACCCGGAACAGGTGATTGAAGTCCGGAATCTGATCCTCGAACTGAAACAGGATCATACAATTATTTTAAGCTCTCACGTTCTGAGTGAAATCAGTGCGGTCTGTGACCGAGTCGTCATCATCAGCAAGGGCGAGATTCGGGCAGTGGATACCATTGACCACCTCGAAGAACGGGCAGACACCAACCCGATTCTACACCTCAAAGTCAAGGGCGGTTCGCAGGAAGTGGCTGCTACCATGCGGCAAGTGGACGGTGTTCGCAATGTTTCCAATATTTCCCGTTTCAAAACTGGTATCTATACTTATGATGTGGAATTGCAGAGCAGCGATATCCGAAATTCCCTGCTGGCGGCCCTGCTGGTCAAAAAGTTTGATGTGCTGGAAGTACAAGAACAGAAGAAGAATCTCGAACA
>CABQIF010000152.1 GCA_902464115.1 uncultured Ruminococcus sp.
TACAACCACGACAACTGCGAAGCCAACTACTACAACCACGACTACAACCACAACCACGACCACAACTGCTAAGCCGGTTGAAACCACCACCACAACTACCACGACAAAGAAGCCGCTGGTTCCGCTGTATGGTGACGTAAACGTAAACGGTCAGGTTACTATCGTAGACGTTGTTCTCCTGAACAAGGCAATTGCTGGTAAGGTAACATTGAGCGAACAGGCATTCTTGAATGCAGACTGCGGTGATGTAGATCAGGTTCTGGATGAACACGACCTGAATGCATTGATGCAGTATCTGGTAGGTTATGTACAGCAGCTGCCGGGTGAAATGAAGTAAGATTCGTTTCGCTTCAACAGCAAACAAAACAAAAAAACAGGGGGCTGCCGCTGAAAAGCGGTAGTCCCTTTTGTTTTTCGTTTAGAAATGAGGTACAATCAAATGAACATTCCGCTTTTGTATATGAAGTTGGCATAAAAATTTCTCCCTGCATGTCCGGAAAAGGATTGCATGTTGCAAGGCGGCGTGTTATAATAAAAGAAAACGAGAGTTCAGGGAAGGACAATTTCTGATGAATCATTTGCTAAAAAAATGCCTGTGTTTGTGTTTGCCAGTCGTTCTGCTCAGTGGCTGTACATCGCCATTTCAGAAAGAAGAATCGGATGGTTCTGGCTATCTATTTACTTATACACTTTTGGGAAATCCAGAGAATTTAGACCCATTGCTGGCAACGGATGCCTCTTCAAAATTGATTTTGCGGAATATGATGCAAGGGCTGCTGGAAGAAAACCCAGATGGAACGCTGTCGAATGGTGTTGCAGACAGCTATACCATGCAGGATGATGGATTGCTGTATACGTTTCATTTGCGAGATGATTGTTATTGGTATTTTGACGAAAATCAAAACGAACAGATTGATGATGGTGAAACGTGGAAGGTTACGGCACAGGACTTTGTCTATACATTTCAGCGAATGTTTTTAGCAGAAACCCGTTCTCCCTATCGAGAAACGTTCTCCTGCCTGCTGAACGCCGCTGAAATCATGCAGGGAACAGTAGATGCCTTCCAAATTGGCGTAACTGCACAGGACGACCAGACGTTGATTTTCCAGCTTGCAGAGCCAAACAGCCGCTTTCCGGAACTGCTGGCAACAACTGCTGCCTTGCCATGCAACGAAACCTTTTTTCAGCAGACAAAGGGACGGTATGGACTGGACGAAACTTCTGTGATTTCCAACGGTTCTTTTTATCTGCGGAAGTGGTTCTATGACCCCTATGGAAGCGATAATGTAATCTATATGCAGTGCAATTCTGCAAACGATTCCAAAGAAGCAGACCGGAAAATTTACCCCTCCGACTTAACATTTCTGATTCGGAAAAAGCAGGCACAAGCAGAGGAAGCGTTTGATTCCGAACAATCGGATATTTTAACAACTTCGATTTATCCGAAACAAGAGCTTGCACAACCGGATGTCTATACAGTGGACTCTTATTCCTCAGTGACATTGGGCTTGGTGTTCAATCCGACGAATACAGCCTATGCAAATACAAATATCCGCAAGGCTCTCTCAGAGAGTATTGACCGCTCCACCATCGGTGCAGACTCTGACGGGGACTTAACAGGGGCTTCCGGCATTGTTCCACCTGATACCCGTGTAGACGCTGTACGGTATCGAGATAACGTCCCAGAGCCGTCTGCAACCTATCAGAATGAAACTGCCAAGCAGGACTTTGAAAAGGGTTTACAGGAACTGAAAATGGATTCTCTGCCGTCTGACCAAATTCTTGTTTGTCCGGAACTGATGGATTGTTCTTACCTGCATGAAATTCTTCAGAATTGGCAAAAGACATTTGAATTTTACATCGGTATTGAAGAGGTAACTGCTTCGGAATATCAAGACCGACTGGAATCGGGGAATTATGGCATTGCACTCTATGGCGTTACCGGCTCAGAGAACAATCCAGCGTCTGTGCTGTCTGCATTTTGTTCCGACCAGAACCCATTTTATCAGAACGAATCTTTTGATGCGATGATACAGCAGACCACAACTTGTAACAATGCTGCACAGCTGACCGACCTTTGTATGCAGATGGAAAATCAGTTGCTTTCCGAATACAGCTTCATTCCGGTGTATTATAAGAAAACATATTTGGTTTATCGAAATGAAAACCGAGATATTTTCTATGACCCTTACAGTGGTATCATTGATTTCCGGATTGTCAAGTATTTTGGGGAATAAGTTGCGATTGATTAGCAGAATTTACCTTGTTACATTTCTGCCGTTTTTGCATACAATATAGCAATAGCGGGACGCACCGCAGAGATCGGGGAACTGTGATGGCAGAAATGCAATCGAAAAGCGGCAGTTCTCCGAGGAGGGAACTGCCGCTTTGCCATAGATTCTGTCTGTCATAGCTCTGAACCGGCAGACAGAGAAACGGTGCAGATGTGCACAGACCTGCTGCCGTTTCCTTGTAGTTATGCCTGTATGTAGGAATCCCTGCGTACAGGCATTTCTGCTGCCGGACGGCAGAAGTGTGCATGTTTTTGCTGTTCTCTCTGCTGTGCCAGCAGAGCGTATTTTTTTCTGGTTGCAAGTCCGCCACGAATATGGCGTTCCTGCTTATTTTTTTCTAAAATCATCTTTACCCCTGCATAGAGGTGGGGGTCTAAATCGGGAAGACGTTCGCTGACATCTTTATGAACCGTGCTCTTAGAAATGCCGAACCATTCCGCAGCTGCACGAACGGTGGCTTGTTGTTCCAGGATATATTCGCCGAGAATAATGGCACGTTCCCTTGGCTGTTGTTTCATAGCTGCTCCCTCCAAAATTATCCGCACAGCGTGGGAAACGTGCAGGATTTCCCACTGGGATTGTAGAAATTGTTATATCTTATGTAGGGGAGCGGAAAAAAAGAACTAAACTTTCCGGAAAAACGCAGGTGCTCCACTGGTGGAAGAATAAAAAACCAGCGGAGCACCTGCAATTTTGGTTGGAATTGTTCACATTGCTATCGGAAATTTACAATGTGAACAATTTTATTATAAAGGACTTTTGGCATATCGTCAATTCTGCTTTTTGTCGAATTTTGTCGATTCTTGTCGAAGCGAAAAAATCAGGAAAAACAAAAAAGCCCGTTTTGAAACGGACTTTTTTTGCACCATGATGACCATGGTAAATATGGGGTGGGAGATGGGATTCGAACCCACGATCTTCGGGACCACAATCCGACGCTTTAACCAGCTAAGCTACACCCACCATGTATGGCGCGCCTTACTGGATTCGAACCAGTGGCTTACTGCTTAGAAGGCAGTTACTCTATCCAGCTGAGTTAAAGGCGCATTTTGAAAAATTGGAGCGGGTGATGGGAATCGAACCCACGTAACCAGCTTGGAAGGCTGGAATTCTACCATTGAACTACACCCGCAAGGTATTTTGTTTTTGTTGTTCTTGTGTCTCACAACGTATATTATTATAGCACGTCTTTCCGAATTTGTCAACTGATTTTTTGAAAAAGATCACATTTTTTGTATTTTTAAGAGCCTATGCGATGAAATCGAAAATCTGATAGAAGCAACATAAAAAATCGTGGAATTAGAACTTTGATTCTTAAAAAAATAACGCAAGAAAAACAGAACCGCAAAAAAGCAGTTCTGTTCTTGCCATTATGGATTCAAAAGAAATGTGCCAATATTCAAATAAGCGGCGAAGAGCAGCCAGAGCAGATAGGGAATGTTCCAGCCAGCTGCAGCAGGACGAATTTTTCTGAAAACCACAATCATTGCAATGACTAGCAGAATCAACAGACCAATGACCCCAATGGCAGCACCGAATTTTTGAAACCGGAAAAAGACGATGCTCCACGAGAAGTTGACAGCAAGCTGCACGGCATAGAGAATCAATGCCGTTCTACGTTTTTTCCAAGGCGTGTTGTCGGCGTGTTGAATCAGGTATGCGGAAATTGCCATCATAGCATAGAGAACGCCCCACATCACAGGGAACACCCATCCGGGCGGTGAGAATGGCGGCTGATGCAAATTCTGATAGACTGCCCCAATATCTCCAGCGAGCCAGCCGGAGAGAATCCCGACGAGTTCTGTGGCTGCCAGCCACAGGGAAAAATCAATCCATGCACCTTTTTTCATGGTTGCAGTTCCTCCTTTTTTCTGTTATTCTATGCAGAGTTGGAGGAAATTATTTGATAAAAAAGCGGGGCTGCTGCAAAATTTGCAACAGCCCCTTGACATTGACAAACAATGAAATTTGTTTAAT
>CABQIF010000153.1 GCA_902464115.1 uncultured Ruminococcus sp.
AAAAGAAAAAAAGAGGAAAAAGACAAGAAAAACGGAAAAAGATAAAAAAACACAAAAAATCAATGGAAATTCTTTTCTGTTTGTGTTATACTGCTAATAGCCGGGTATTTTTACCGTATGCAGAAAAAACGACTGCTGAGAGAAAAATACTTGGAAGTGGATTGTATTTTTAAAAGGAGGCTTTTACATGAGAAAAGTACAACTGACGGAAACGGTTTTGCGTGATGCGAATCAGTCCCTGATGGCGACTCGTCTTCCGTATGCAGATTATGAAGATATTCTGCCGGTGATGGATCAGACAGGGTACTATTCCATTGAATGCTGGGGTGGAGCAACATTTGACTCCTGCCTGCGGTATTTGCACGAAGACCCGTGGGAACGACTGAGAAAGCTGCGGAAGAATCTGCCGAACAACAAGTTGCAGATGCTTCTGCGAGGACAGAACCTGCTTGGTTACAAGCACTATCATGATGATGTGGTGGAAAAGTTCATTGAACTCTCCATCAAGAACGGCATTGATGTCATCCGTATTTTCGATGCACTGAACGATTTCCGGAACTTGGAAACCGCATTGAATGCAACGATGAAGTATGCCACAAAGAACACCATCGCATCCGGCTGTATTTCCTATACACAGAGTCCGGTGCACACTGTGGACAAGTATATCCAGATGTGCAAGGAACTGAAGCAGATGGGCTTCCAGACCATTTGTCTGAAGGATATGGCTGGTACAATGACCCCGTACGAAGCAGAACACCTCATCAAGGGCATTAAGGATGCAGTTGGCGATATTCCGCTGATTCTGCACACCCACAGCACAACTGGTATGGCATATATGACCCTGACCAAGGCAATTGAATCGGGCATTGATGTCATCGACACAGCAACTTCTTGCTTCTCTGGCGGTACTTCTCAGCCGGCAACAGAAACAATGTACTATGCTTTGAAACAGTACGGCATTGAAACTGGACTGAAAGAAGATCTGATCAATCAGGTCAACGATTACTTCAAGCCGATTAAGCAGAAGTATGTAGACAATGGCATGATCAACCCGAAGAGTCTTGCAACGGATGCACAGGCATTGGTTTATAAAGTCCCGGGCGGTATGCTGTCCAACATGATCGCAAACTTGACGGATATGAAGGCAATGGACAAGTTCGATCAGGCTCTGGCAGAAATTCCGGCAGTTCGGAAGGATTTGGGTTATCCGCCGCTGGTAACACCGCTTTCTCAGATGGTCGGTAACCAGGCAGTAACCAACGTCCTGCTGGGCGAACGCTACAAGCAGATCTCCAAGGAAGTTAAGAACTATATCAAGGGCGAATACGGCATTGCTCCGGCTCCAGTCGCAAAGGAATTGCAGGAAAAAGTACTGGGAGCAGGTGGAAAGCCAGTGGATTGCCGGATCGAAGACCAGAAGCGGACTGGCGTTGAATTCCAGGAAGCTGCGGAAGCACTGGGTGATTTGGCACGGTCGGAAGAAGATGTTATGAGTTATATCTGCTATCCGGATCAGACTTTGAAATTCCTGAAGGATCGGAAGGCACAGGAAGAAAACGAAGCCACCTATACGATTGAAGAAATGTAAGGAGGCTGTGACACATGGAAGGATTTGTTTCACTCGCCACAAAAATGGGAATCGGTGAAGCTGGCATTACAGCGATTTTCGGCTATCTGGTTGTATTTGTTGGATTGTCCCTGCTGATGCTGGTGATTTATTTCATTGGTGCAGGATTTCAGGCAAGTGCAAAGAAAAAGGAAACCGCTGCTGCCGCTGCTGTACCTGAACCGGTTTCCACTTCAGAACCAGAAGAACCGCAGAAGCCAGTTGCACCGGGTTCTGCTGGTCATGTAAAACGGTTTGACGTATCTGATAAGGAAGCTGCAATGGTAATGGCAGTGGTTGCTTATCAGATGAAGAAGCCGCTGAACGAATTACGGTTCCTTTCGATCAAGGAGGTCAAGAACGATGAAGTATAAAGTAACATTGAATGGAAAAACATACGAAGTAGAAGTAGAAGTCGGAAAAGTCGTACTGCTGGATGAATATGAAGCGTGTGCTCCTGCTCCAGCAGCGGCACCAGTAGCCGCAGCCGCTCCGGCTGCACCAGCAGCACCGGCAGCTGCTCCAGCACCGGCTCCGGTTGCTCTGTCTGCCGGTGAACCGGTCAACGCACCGATGCCGGGCAACATTCTGCGAATCGATGTCAAGGAAGGCGACAAGGTAAAGGCAGGACAGACCCTGTTGATTCTGGAAGCCATGAAGATGGAAAACGAAATTGCTGCTCCGAAGGATGGCACGGTTGTACAGATTGCTACTTCCAAGGGTGCCGTTGTTGAAACCGGAACTCCGCTGATTGTTTTGGCATAAGGAGGGACGCACATGAATATTCTGGAAACCCTTCAGCGATTGTTGATGGATTCTGGTTTTGTCGGCTTTTTTATGGACGGCGGCTGGAAGAATCTGATTATGATCGCAGTTGCGTGCCTGTTGTTATATCTGGGTATCGTGAAAAAGTTTGAACCGCTGCTGCTGGTCGGCATTGCTTTTGGCTGCTTGCTGGTAAATGTATCGAACTTCTTTGTTGATGGTGCAAGTTCTGCAAATGCCTTGTATCATCCGGAACTTTGGAGTGCATTTCTGGATGAAAGCAGCCAGTATTACCATAGTTATGGTCATATCATGGCAAACGGCGGCTTGTTGGATATTTTGTACATCGGTGTAAAAACGGGTCTGTATCCATCTTTGATTTTCCTGGGCATCGGTGCAATGACAGACTTTGGCCCATTGCTTTCCAACCCGAAGAGCTTGCTGTTGGGTGCTGCTGCACAGATGGGCGTTTTCTTGGCATTCTTTGGTGCGGTCTGCATTGGATTTACCGGAAATCAGGCTGCTTCCATCGGTATCATCGGTGGTGCAGATGGCCCGACTGCCATCTTCCTGACCAGTAAGCTGGCACCGGAACTGTTAGGCCCGATTGCAATCGCTGCTTACTCTTATATGGCATTGATTCCGATGATTCAGCCGCCGCTGATGAAGCTTCTGACGACTGAAAAGGAACGGCAGGTAAAAATGGAACAGAACCGTCAGGTTTCCAAGACGGAAAAAATCATTTTCCCGATTGTTGTAAGCTTGTTTGTTATCTTGCTGTTGCCGTCCACCGCTCCGCTGATTGGCTGCCTGATGCTGGGTAACCTGTGGAGAGAATGCGGTGTAACAGCAAGATTGTCTGACACCGTACAGAATGCCCTGATGAACATCGTTACCGTATTCCTCGGTATTTCTGTTGGTGCAACAACCGTTGCTTCTTCATTTCTGTCCCTGCAAACCTTGTATATTGTTGGCTTAGGTCTGCTGGCATTCTGCTTCTCTACTGTTGGTGGTCTGCTGGTCGGCAAGCTGATGTATAAGCTGTCCGGCGGTAAGATCAATCCGCTGATCGGTTCTGCTGGTGTATCCGCTGTTCCGATGGCGGCTCGTGTTTCTCAGATTGAGGGACAAAAAGCCAATCCGAGTAATTTCTTGCTGATGCATGCCATGGGGCCAAACGTAGCAGGCGTTATCGGCTCTGCAATTGCAGCCGGTTTCCTGCTGGCAGTATTCGGATAAATTGTACAGCTGTGTTTCTGTTTTGTGTATGATACCATATGAAACAGAAAAAGCATTGAAAATTCCCCGACATCTTTTCGAAAGTTGTCGGGGAATTTTTTTATAGCTGGGAAAATGACAGAAAAGATAGTTTCTTTTTAATTTTTCTCAAATTGAGAAAAAAGAGATTGACATTTCCAAAAAAATGTGGTATACTATTTGCAAGCAAAATCAATTTCTTTGTTCGAACACCGTTGGAGGAAAAATATGTTTCAAGATCGACTGCAAAAATTACGGGAACAGCATGGTTACAGCGTAAAAGAAGCCGCTGCGGCACTGCATCTTCCCTATACGACCTATAACAATTATGAGAAAAACACGAGAGAGCCAAACGGTGAAATATTGTGTCGGATCGCTGCTTTTTTTTCGGTGAGTTTGGATTATTTGTTAGGAGCAACGAGTACGCATTCTAATCAAACTGTTTCACCAGAGGAGCAGGCAGTTTATACCAAGCTGCAAGCATTGGACAGCCATGGAAAGCGATTGGTTTCTATGGTGCTGGAAGAAGAATATATCCGCTGCCAATCCCAAAAACAGGAACAGCAGCAGCCCATGCGTAGC
>CABQIF010000154.1 GCA_902464115.1 uncultured Ruminococcus sp.
CAGCCACTTGAATGGAATGAAGCTCTGAAACATCTGCCAAATAGCAGCCACGCAAAAATAAGCAGTTTTCTGATTTTGCCTGCAAGCGAAAATACAGGAATCCGTTTTCCGGAAGATTGGAAATCGAAAACGGAAATACTTGTGGCTGTGTCCCATCACTGGTGATGGTTTGTTCATAGAGCAGGCTTGTTCGTTCAGCGGTGCGAACATAACATTGCACCAGCATTGTTCCCTTTATGAAAAAAGCTGCAATGGGAGTTGTTAAGGTTGTATACCGCCGCCATTGCAGATAATCGAAACATCCAAACCAAGTGTCGAAGGAAACAGCACTTTCGCATGCCAATTGCAGATGATTTGCAGTCTGTGTAACCGTCCCTTCTGTCCGAATATACAGGGCGGTTGGTGCAGATTCTGATTTTGGCAGGCATAGTTCATAGAGCTCAATATTCACGCTGTTTCCTCCGTTCTGATTCGTAATGACATACATTTATTATAACACAGGTTCTCTATAAAGTCAAATCCAAAAAAGCGAAAAACGAGCCTTTCTTGATGGAAAGAACTCGTTTTTCAAGGAGTATTTTATTTGGAGGATGGCTGCAACAAGGATTTCAAAAAGTCTGTATCTGCTGCAATACAGAAATTTCCGCCATAGAAATTTCTGTCGTCGTCGTAGATGTTCGTGTATTCATCATCATAAACATCAACATCTAATTCGACATAAGAATCCGTGTCTGTAATAGGATGATCCAGCAATCCTTTTTCGAGAATCTCGGAAAGTAGATTCGCATTTGCAGGGCTGCTGTATGGATATTCAACTGCGGATTCTCCAGAAATGTGAATCGACAAACTAATATCATAATCTTCTGTAAATTGCAGCTTTGGCATATCGTTCTTTACGAAGTCTTTTAACTTGGAGAGATCTTCTTGCTGCTGTTCATATAGATACGTTTGGTATTGTTCTACGGTTTTTGGATAGATGGAAGCATAAACTGGAATGGAAATTTGATAATTGCTGTTATTGTCGTAAATATCATAATCGAACCAAAAGACAGCAGTTTCTGTTGAATAGTTTGCCGTATACCAGGCTGAAAAATCTACAGTCTGTAATTCTGTCTTTAGGGTTTCAAACAATTGGCTGGCGTTCCGCTCATTCATCCCTCCGTAGCTTCCATTGCGATCGTAAGTCCACAATGTCTGTTCAATTGGTTCAGGCGGATTTCTCCAACTGGAATCGTCTTTCATGGATTCATAGGTTTGTTCCGCAAGGGCTCTCTGTGTTTTCGGGTCAATCCGGATGTGCCGATAACGAGTTCCAGATTTTGTAATGATTTTAAAGTTAAATTCTGCGTAGGCATATCGCTTTTCATCATTATAATATTGCTGGCTTCCGCCCTCTTTCATATCCTGTACGTCACTCTTTAAGTTGTCAAGAATGGCAGCAATTAAATCTTTGTCTGTAATCGTTCCCATATAATGACTTTGAACGTAATCATCATAAGAAACCTGATTGCCATTATTGGTGCTTTGCGGCAAGAAGGTGATTCCGGTCACTTCTTCTGCTGTTGGCTGGAAGTTATAAGCACGCTGTATGATGCTATGCATACCAAAAATCATTACACCGTTCAGCACCAGTACAACCAGTAATCCGGGAGCAGCTTTCCACATCTTCTGAACGCTTTTGGTTGTCAGCAATTCAAACAGGAAATAGATTGCAACTGCAACGAGATAGGCAACGATTATTTCAAAGCGATAGGTTGCGTCCTGCATGCGGTTTGCTTCTGAGAGAATAACCGCTGCAACAACAACAACACAATAAATCATTGTGACTGTAATACGATAAATCGATTGCAAAATGGGGCTGGATGCACTTTTTCCAGCAGTTTCACTTTTTCGTTTTTGAAAGAGAAACGCTGCCAGAAGCAGATAGATGACACTCAGGCATACACTGTAAATCATGGGGGCAGCAGAAGAAAATAGCTGGTAAGTATCTGAGATGCCGCATAATGGATATAACACACAGCCACTGATGGGGTTGATGGAATCGTTTAGAAGTGAAAAGTGATCGGACGAAGCATAAATAAAAGGAATATTTTTCCAAATCCCAGTCAACATAAAAATCAACAATCTTGGAGCGAATAAAATCAAGCCGCTGAGGATGATGTTGGAAAAAACCGTGCCAGAGATAGACACTGCAACCAAAATGGCTGCCATCACCTGTAAGCTGTAAAGAAAACAGCTAAGCGTTAGTAAAAATAGTGCATGGTAAGGAATGTTGATGTAGGTGGAAAAAATTGCTGCCGGAATCAATACGCCGATCAATCCGGATAGTGCTAAAATTGCCAGCCATGTGACAATGGAAGACGTATAGCTGCAATACAATGCCATGCGAGTCTGTGGAATGGCGAATAGGAAATCGCTGCTATTGCGTTTGTTCATAAAGTGGAATAGCCACAGGGTCATCACGGGTGCAAATACAGAGAATAGCAGCAGTAGCAGTGGAGCGACTTCCAATGCACTCAAATTGGCAAGGACAATGGAGGAATCCTGATATAATTCCATTTGTCTTTGCGTGGATAATGCGTTGGAAATGGTGATAATTGCAGAAGAGCAAAACAACAAAATTGCACCTAAAATGCCAACAATTCGGAGCTGTCGAAGTCCCTCTATATAAAGCCCCACAGAAAATGGTTTTTTATTTATTTCTCTCATTTTTCTGTTTCCCCCTTATTCGATGTCGAAAGCATATCCCAATGCTTCCATTTCGTAAGTAAAGACTTCCTCCAAAGACAGCGGCAAAATATCCAAAATAGTTGGATGCATCGCTTGCAACGCTGCTACAATGGTTTCTCGATTGCCGGTCACGATCAAGTTGGCAACCGCACCTTGTTTGGAGAAATGCCGGATTTTCAAGTCCGGTATTGTGGTAAATCGACTTTCTCCGTAATCGTCTGGAAATGCAATTTGAATTTTGAACTGTTCTGTTTTTAGATTTTGTACATCGCTCTCCAACACCAGACCGCCTTTGTGGAGCAGGGCAAGCTGATCACAAGTGTCCTCCAACTCCCGCAGGGAATGAGATGTGATAATTGCAGTTGCGTTTCGCTCTAACACATCGTCACAAATCAGCTTTTTGACCAAATTCCGCATAACGGGATCTAATCCGTCAAAAGTTTCATCGAAGAAAATATAATCTGGACGAATCGAAAGGGCAAGAATGGTTGCAGCCTGTCGCCGCATCCCTTTGGAAAAGGTATTCAGTGACTTTTTGGGATTCAGTTCAAATTGTTTGGTTCTCTGCTGGTAATAGGAGCGGTCAAAACTGGGATAGCAGGCAGCGTATAGATCTGCCATGCGGTTCATGGATGCACCGTTCAGGAAATACAGTTCATCCGGTACATAGGCAATGTGCTGTTTGACTTCCGGATTATTCCAGACGGGTTTTCCGTCAATGGAAATACTGCCTTCATCGGGCTGGTAAACGCCGGTCAGCAATCGCAAAAAGGTGGATTTTCCAGCACCGTTAGAACCGACCATGCCATAAATACAGCCTTTTTCAATTTCACAGCTCAATGAACGCAATGCTGTAAAATCCTCAAATCGTTTGGTTAGTTGATGGGCAAGAATCATGATGTTTCCTCCTTTTTGGGTGCGTATGCTTTGTTGACGCAATCTTGAATGGCTGCCAACGGAACACCTGCCAGTGCCATTTCTTTTAGGATTTCTGTCAGTTCCTGTAACCGTTCCATATGTCGTTGGTTCAAAATTTGTTTCGCCTCCTCACAAACAAAATAGCCTTTTCCGGGAACAGAACGAATCAGACCACGGGCATCCAGATCGTTATACGCTTTTAAAACCGTTCTTGGATTGATGGCATGCTGCATGGTCACATTGCGGACAGACGGAATCTGGTCGCCTGGTTTTAGAATATCGTTGAGCAGAAAGGATTCTACCTGTTCGATAATCTGTTCATACACCGGCTTTCTGGACATGGAATCAATTTGAAACATCAAATCACCCCCTTGTTTTTGCGTTGCAGGTGTTTTGTGTGTTGCATGTGTGATGCAACACCTATATACTACCATATGGACGGAAAAATGTCAAGAGGAAATCTCGATTTTCGTATAAAATAAATAAAAGAAAGAATTTGAGGTTGAGGAGAAGAATTATGTCAAAACG
>CABQIF010000155.1 GCA_902464115.1 uncultured Ruminococcus sp.
GCTATAATCAGGGTAGATTTGTACGGATACCTGCTTAACAATCGTAAATAGGAGATGAATGAATGAAAAAATTTCTATCCATTTTATCTGCATTAGCAGTTACATACACCGCAACGGCTTTTTATACCGCATCCATTCCTGAAACCGCTGTTTCTGCCACAGAACAAGCGGAGGATGAATTTTATGATGATTTTTCAAGCGGAACACTGGATCCAGACAAATGGCTGGTTGCATATAAAAACTGGGGTGGAAAAGTCACTGAAAATGGCGTGAAAGTCGATTATAACGGCGGTGTAATTCCACAGAATGTTTCTGTTCAGAATGGAAAATTGGTTTTAACCGGAAATGGAAATCTTTATCAAGGGGATTTAAAAGGCATTAATAAAGATGGCTCTCAACGTACAGACGGAAAGAGAACGGGGGCAGCAATTGCAACAAAAGATTATTATTCATCGGGAAGCTATGAGGTGGTGGCAAAAGTTTCTCCGGAACTTGGTGCGTGCTCCGCAATCTGGACATTTGAATATGAAGAAGATTGGGATACTGGTGCAATCACCAACCATGAAATTGACATTGAAATGCCCGGCAGACCAAACTCTGAAAAAACAAATCAAAGTTATCAGTATGCATTGTGTAACACTTGGATTGGCGAAAATGAGGGAGAATATCGAACGGGGTATACAGATATTGGTGTCAATCAAGCGGACGGGGCGTTTCACAAATATCGGTTCGACTGGCATACTGGTGATGAAAATGAAGAAGCGAGAGTGGAATTCTATTTTGATGATGTGCTTGTCTATACATCAAAAGAGTATATTCCAACCAATGCCGGCAGACTATGGCTTGGATTATGGTTTCCGAACAGCTGGGCTGGAACACCGGATTTTGAAACTTCTGATTTTGAAATTGATTCTGTAAAAATTACGCCATTTCATGAAGCTGGCGATACAGCACAAAATGAAACGTATCCGGAAGACGGCTGGGGTAATATTGAAGATATTTCTCACAAATCTTCCGTGCAAGGCGATGTCAATGCAGATGGGGCATTTGATGTTTCTGATGTTGTCCTTTTGCAAAAATGGATACTTGGTGTTCCAGATGTAAAACTTACAGACTGGAAAACAGCTGATTTCTGTGAAGATGATACACTAAATGTACTGGATCTTTGCAAGATGAAGCAAAAGTTGACTGCTATCGAACCACCAACCAATCAGGTTTATGTGAAAAATACAGAAGAACTGAAAGCGGCTCTTGAAAACGCAAAAGCAGGCGATGAAATCATCCTCGCAGAGGGAGAATATATCTATAGTGGCGATACACCAAAGGGTTATATGTTCACCAGTGCAGCAGATGGAACAGAAGAAAAGCCGATTATTCTTCGTTCTGAAAATCCAGACCAACCAGCAATTCTTTCCGGTTCTTCTACCGCTGAAAATTATTCTTTATCTATATCAGGCGACTGGTGGGAAATCAAGGATTTAAAAGTCACAAATGCACAAAAAGGCATCATGATTGATAATTCCAATTACACAAAAATTGTGAACTGTGAAGTGTATCACATCGGTTCAGAGGGCATTCATTTGAGAGATAATAGTTCCAATTGCCTGATTGAAAATTGTAATGTTCATGATACGGGTGTTGTTTCTCCGGGATATGGGGAAGCAATTTATGTTGGCAGTGCAGAAAGTACCACGGAATACGGCCATGAATGCCACTATAATACAATCAGAAATTGCAAACTTGGCCCAAATGTTGCAGCAGAACACGTTGACATCAAAGAATATACCATTGGAACGACTGTAGAAAATTGTACCTTTGACGGTACTGGAATGAGCGGTGAAAATTATGCCAAAAGCTTTATCAACATCAAGGGCAATGATTGCATCATTAGAAATAATGTTGGTTACAGAAATGGTTGTACAGCCATTCAACGTGCATTTGAACAGAATAATGTTGTAGATGGCTGGGGACAAAATGCCTCGGTGTATGGCAATCAAGTTTATATGGATATTGCAACAAATGCACTTGGTAAGAAAATGTATTTCTTGAATGCTTGGGATTGTTCTGCAACGGTCTGGGATAATTTTATGGCTTATGATGGCGAACTTTTCTCTGTCGATCATGAAGATGACCATTGGGATTACTATAATTGCAATTTGCTTACCTATGGAAAGAACTAAATATTAAAAAACAGCTGTTTTCTGAGATGAAGTGCCCCAACGATGATGGAGATTGCAACTGCCTTTACGAAGATTTTTCTATGGATGCAATGGATGATTGCATTGATGCCTATGACGACTCTGAAACAGCTGTATCTGTTGACTATGAAAAGAGAGCCATGTCCACATTGCAGCAGTTAAAAGGAATGATAGACAATGCAAAAATTTGGCATAAGCAGAAGATTACTTCTGTACAGGAAATGGAAGAATTCAGCGGTATGCCGAACCTGCTTTCTTATGTGGAGTATATTTCTACCCAGAAGGCAAGAAATGAGAAGGTCAACAATCTCATCTTCAAGATCGATAGTGAATATAAGGCAATCATGAACCTTTTTCATATTGAAGAGTTGATGCAGCGACTGAAGGAAAACAAAGAACTATATGAAAAGGCAAAAAAGATTCTGATGGAATTTGAAGCCGCAGTCAAAGCCATACTGGATCCAGAATACAACGATTTGTATGGCGAAAACTATATGGCAATTTATACAAAGTTCCAAGATAAGCGAAGTGGATATTTGCGTGAATTGACCCAGAAAAGACCGATTAGTCTTCTTGAAATTAAAAAAATGTATGAAAATGCAGTAGATACACAGCTGGGATTGGATGCAGTTTTAAAAGAAATAACAGAACAGCGAGTGGAAACAGTTCTTACACGAGAACTTTATAAAATTTATGGTACGGATGAGTCTGCAGTTTTGAAAATTGATACAGTTTGTGATACATATACAAAAGTACTCTCACAAGTTTGCAAAAATGCTATGAGCGAATTTGTTTCTACTCGAAAAGAACAACTTGGAAAACTGTTGGAGGAAGAACAGAGAGCAATTTCCGCAACATTATCCTATATTTGGGAAGAGCAATTGAACAAATTGCGTAGTATTGTAACAGAATATTCGGACAAACTAACAACAGAGTGTGCAGAGCAACTGAACATTGAAGTCCCAGAATTCCAGATTGTATTTGGAAAAGAAATCTATATGAATAGTATGGTTGCAAGCAATCTGAATGTAGCAACCATTAGTAAGATGATTGCAGAAGCAATGCATGAATCAAATCGATTCTATGATGGAAAAACAGACGGATTGATTGGATTTTTCCGAAAAATGTTTGGAGCAGAGAAAAAGATCACTCTTGGAAATGTTCTAAAAATTTATCAGTCCAAAAAAATAGCAATTGATTTGCAAGCAGTATATAAGAAAAATGGAACATTGGGACATTATCTGGAAACTTCTGTTTGCAGTCCGCTGAAAAATGCGATGTCAGATTTCATCAAGGACATGACGGGAGAAATTCGTATGCTTGATAACAATATTCAGTCCGCAACGGAACAAATCAAGACATCGATTGATGAAACCGGAAAATACGAGCAGAATATAAAAGATTTGAAAAAGGAAAAACGTTTGATGGAAGAATTGAAGCTGGCACTGCAATTCTTCTCGAATTCGTGGAATGAGGTAATGCAGGGATGAATCAATATTTTCTCAAGTCGCTCTCTTTGAAGAGAGCATATGTTGAACACAAACCAGCCCTCAAAAAACTGCTTTCTATTTTATATCCTAATCAGAATTCACAGGATCTATGGGAAAAACAACGCACTTGTACGGAAATCAATGATGACATTGATCGCTATATTAAAAGCAAACTTGGAAAGTCTACATCCGACCTTTGTATCGATTATTTTGTTGCTTTGTTTGGAGATGGAAAAATTGATTGTGAGCAGGTTAACATTGAACAGACCATTGCAGAAATTATGAAACAAGAACAGCTGATTCGAACCAACATCGAAAAACGATGCAAATAACAACAGAAAGGAAATTATGATGGATATCAATATGAGTACCGGAATGGATGCAGATATTTCTGGAACAGAAACCACCACTACCATTGTTGACAATGTATCCAACTTATCGAATAACTCAGGAAAG
>CABQIF010000156.1 GCA_902464115.1 uncultured Ruminococcus sp.
TTTACGTTCCAAACAAAAAATATGTATAAAATGTAAATCTGTATTGCAACTTGTACGTTTGCGTACAAGTTTTTCGCCAAAATCGCTGTATAGTGAAAGGGCTTTTTCCTCTGAATCCATTCAAGCCCTCTCCAAAGCAAAGAAAGGAGCAATGATCATTATGGCAAAACGAACGATTCGACCGCAGGAACGCTGCTTCTGTATCTGGTATGCAATGCTTTGTAATGTCCAAGAAGCAGCCCTGCACGCCGGCTACCCACAAGAAGAGGCATTGGAACGAGGTGTCCTGCTGCTACAGCGGGAGGACTGCCGGGAACTAATTCAAAGTGTGCTGAAATCCCTTTCCCTCCGCAGTCCCATTCCGCAGGTTTTAGCAGGACTTGAACGACTGGCATTCGGCAGCTGCAACGATGCTGCAAAGCTGATTTTCTCCGCAGACAACCTCTCTCCGGAAGAACTCGCCAAGCTGGACTTGTTCAATGTCACTGAAATCAAGCGGGATAAAAATGGCGGTGTCGAAATCAAACTCTGTGACCGACAAAAGGCAATGGAACAGATGCTGACCTATGCCAGCCGGACAGAAACCCAATCCCAAGCAGATGCCCTGCTCACCGCCTTGACGGGAGGAACTACCCATGCAGACAACGTTTAAACCGTTTTCCTCCAAACAAAAGCTGGCTTTACGCTGGTGGGCATTGCCACAGTATCGGGATTATGATGCGATCATCTGTGATGGGGCTGTCCGAAGTGGGAAAACCGTCTGCATGTCGCTGGGATTTGTCTGCTGGGCAACCACTTGCTTTCAAGGTACTGCCTTTGCACTCTGCGGAAAAACCATTACTGCCTTGCGGCGAAATGTAGTAACACCGCTATTGCAAACCTTGCAAACACTCGGATTTTCCTGCACGGAAAAGAGCAGCCGCAACTATGTGGAAATTGCCCTCGGCAACCGCAGCAATCGGTTTTATCTGTTCGGCGGAAAAGATGAAAGCAGTGCAGCTTTGATTCAGGGAATTACGCTAGGCGGCGTTTTTCTGGATGAAGTCGCACTGATGCCAAGAACCTTTGTCGAACAGGCATTGGCACGATGCAGTTTGCACACTGCAAAGATGTGGTTTAACTGCAACCCCGACCACCCTTACCACTGGTTTTATCGGGAATGGATTCAAAAGGCAGCACAGAAACGGGCGTTATATCTGCACTTCACCATGGCAGACAATCCGGGACTGAGCGAACGGGTTCGGCAACGATACGAACGGCTTTACAGCGGTATTTTTTACGACCGCTTTGTGTTGGGAAAATGGACGGTTTCCAGCGGTGTAGTCTATCCAATGTTCTCCAAAGAACGGCATGTGGTTGCAAATGCACCAGAATGCGAACAGTTCTATATTTCGTGCGATTATGGAACGGTCAACCCCTCCTCTTTCGGGCTTTGGGGCTACTGCAAAACAGACCAAGTCTGGTATCGTTTGCAGGAATATTATTACGATGCCCGAAAAGAAGGCTGTTCCCGTACGGATGAAGCCCATTATACAGCATTGGAATCCCTTGCTGGAAATCGAACCATTGAAGCTGTCATCATTGACCCGTCCGCTGCCAGCATGATTGCCTGCATTGCTCAGCACGGGCGATTTCGAGTGATTCGGGCAGATAATGACGTTTTGGCTGGGATTCAGCGAGTCAGCACGGCTTTGCAGCAGGAACAAATCCGTTTTTCTGCTGCCTGCACCGACACGCTGCGAGAGTTCGGGATGTATTGTTGGGAGGATGCTCGCCATGGAGATGCTCCCAAAAAAGAGTTTGACCATGCGATGGACGATGTCCGGTATTTCGTTTCTACGGTACTTCGCCGGAAAGCAGAAGATGATTTCTTTACGGCTGCTATTGGAAGGAGATGAGAAATGGATGCAGTTTCCGAGAGATGCTCCGTTAGCATGACATTTTTCGCAAAATACTACTCTTAGGGAAAACCAAACTGCAAAATGCAATTTGCTCCGCAAATGTGGGCTACTCGCCCACACCTCGCCAGCATTTTTGAAAAATTGCTGGATCAAAAAACTTTTATTTTGCCTGCGGCTCGCAATTCTTAAAACCACTTGGTTCAAAATTTTTTCTTTCAAAAGGAGGTGTTTCCCCTGTCGCTTTTTCATCGAAAAAAACCTGCCGCTGCTCCCTCTGTTCTCATCTCTGCGGAACGGCAACAACACCGGGATTTCTCCCTGCTCCGACAGGATGAAACTGCACAGCAGCTCTATCGGCAGCTTCGCTATGCTGTTCCGATTATTGACGCTGCTCTGAGTAAAATTGTTCGCCTCACGGGCAGTTATTCCGTCATTGCTTCTGACCCAGCGGTTCAAAAACAGTTGGATATCTTTGTACAGCAGATTCCCTGCGATTTCAGCGGTCAGGGCTTACAAAGTTTTACCGACCGCTTTCTCGACAGCCTGCTCACCTGCGGCAATGCTCTCGGAGAATTGCTCGTTGACAGCCGCCGCAGATGCATTACTGGGCTACACTGTGCCGAACCCGATTTGGTCTACCTTAGACCCGGAAAATCCGGCAGAGCCTTTTTTCTGCGGATGACAGACGGATCGCCCGAAGAACAGCCGCTGCCCCATCCGGAACGGCTGCTGTTTTGTGCACTGCATCCACCGGCTGGGCAGATTTACGGCGTTTCTGTTCTGCATGGCATTCCAGCTCTTTGCAGCATCCTGCTCCGCATTTACGAATGCATCGGGCAGAATTACGACCGCATCGGCAATATCCGCTATGCAGTCACCTATCACCCCTCGGATGACCCGACTGAACGGGCATATACCACAGAACGGGTGAAAGCCATCGCAAAAGAATGGGCTGCCGGCATGCGGGACAGTTCCAGCGGCGAAGTACGGGATTTTATCTGTGCTGGTGATGTGGACATCAAAGTCATTGGGGCAGAAAATCCCCTGCTGGACACGGAAATCCCCGTTCGGCAGCTGTTGGAACAGATTGTTTCCAAGCTTTCGATTCCGCCGTTTCTGCTCGGGCTGAACTGGTCCTCCACAGAACGAATGAGTACGCAGCAGGCAGATATTTTGACTTCCGAACTGGAATATTACCGCCGGCTATTGACCCCCGTCATTCAGCAGATTTGCACCGCTTTTCTGCGTACCATCGGTTCTACGGCAGAGATTTCCGTGGAATGGGATACCATCAACTTACAGGATGAAACCGAACAGGCTCTCGCTCGTCTGCATACGGCACAAGCCATGCAGATTGAACAGAACCTACAAAAAAATTAAATCAAAAAAGGAGATTATTTTATGTATCAGAATTTGAAATTGGAAAAGGG
The DNA here is from genome assembly GCA_902464115.1 of uncultured Ruminococcus sp. GTDB lineage: Bacteria > Bacillota > Clostridia > Oscillospirales > Ruminococcaceae > Ruminococcus_C. The sequence continues at coordinate 3,332 of CABQIF010000156.1, forward strand.
TTTGTATCATCTGACCAACAAGAGCTTTGTACAGGCTCTGGAGGCACTCGACCCGTCTGCACAGTATGCAGACACCCCACTCGCTGGATTGGATGCCTACGAACGGCAGCTGAAGCGGTTTGATATCCGCATCAGCGGTGCACAGTGCGACCGGGTGGAAAAGTTCTTTACCAGCACGGAAAGTGCAGTGCTGTTCCCGGAATTTGTCCGCCGTGCCGTACAGCAGGGCATTGACGCTTCTATGCTGTCTGATTTGACCGCTGTAGAAACTCACACGGACAGCAGTCAGTATCTGGGCTGCACCATCACGGAAACCGATGCATATGGAACGGTTGCACAGGGGGCAGCAATGACCAGCTCCACCATTCTGGAGGCAACCACTGCCCTGACTTTGAACAAGTACGGCAGACTGGTAAAAGCTTCTTACGAAGCCGTTCGCCGGCAGCGGTTGGATGTGTTTGCTGTACTCCTGAAGAGTGTCGGCATGCAGCTGGGACAGGCTCTGATGCAGCAGGCAATTACAACACTGACCAGCACCGTTGGTTCTACCACTGCAAAGGCTGGCAGTGCGTTGGCTTACAGCGACCTCGCCACCCTCTACGGAAAATTCAGTACTTATGACATGAATCTGCTGCTGGTTTCCCCGAAGAATGCCGCTGCCATCCTCGCCATGAGCGAAATGGATGATGTTGTACCGGTGGAACAGGGACAGGTTCGGCTGCCATTCGGCACGATTCTGTGCAAAGTTCCGCAGATGAGCGACACTGTCATTTTGGGCGTAGACAAGAATTTCGCCCTTGAAATGGTGACT
>CABQIF010000157.1 GCA_902464115.1 uncultured Ruminococcus sp.
ATAACCAACAGATTCCTGTAAATTTGTACAAAATCAGCGAAAATGTCATGCTGTTATCGTGCAATCTTCAAGAAAATCCGTTGACAATTCGGTGAAATTATGGTATTCTATATTATAATGTCCTTTTGGGAGGGGGAAGAGTCGATGGAAGGTTTTTACCAGTCAGGAAAGGAGGTTTTTCATGGAACAAAACTGTTGGAAAAGCGGATGTCCATCAAAAATTTAAATTGTGTATTGAAAACACAAAATAGGGAGTGATTTATTTTGGCAGGGATTAAAGATTTCTTATTTGACAATTCTTATGCCTATCTATTGCAAATTGCCATCATCTTGTTAGCGACAAAATTATTGGGATTGGTTACAAAACGAATCAGTTTGCCGCAAGTTGTCGGTGCGTTAGCAGCCGGCATTATTTTAGGGCCGATGTTGTTGGACGTTGTAGAACGAAATTCCCTGATTAGCAACTTGGCAGAATTGGGTGTTATCGTTCTGATGTTCAGTGCTGGTCTGGAAACCGACTTACAGGAACTGAAAAAAGCAGGGCTTGCATCGTTTGTCATTGCTCTGTTGGGCGTATTAGTTCCGCTGGGCGGTGGTTTCCTCTTGGCACATTTCTTCAATACAGAACAAGACCCAGAAATGTCCAGTCTGTTCTGGCAGAATATGTTCATCGGTGTTATCATGACTGCAACATCGGTTAGTATCACCGTAGAAACATTGAAAGAGTTGGGCGTTTTGAACTCCAGAGCCGGAAACGCCATCTTAGGGGCTGCGGTAATTGATGATATTCTTGGTATTATTGCCCTGACCGTAATCATCAGCCTTGGCGGTAAGACTGGCGAAGAAGGCGGCGAAAAGACCTTCGGTAGTTTTGCTGGTGACGGCGTTCTGACGGTATTCATCAACATTCTGGCATTCTTTATCTTCGCCATTGCAGCCGCTGTGATTTATCACAAGTGGTTCAAGAAGTGGAGAGAAGCAAGTGCAACCAACTTGCGGCGGCATATCATTGTGACATTTGCATTCTGCTTGATTTTGTCATTCTGTGCAGAAGTATTCTTTGGTGTCGCTGATATTACCGGTTCGTTCGTGGCTGGTCTGGCAGTTTCCGGTCTGCGGAGAAATGAATATGTTGTCAGCCGGTTTAACACCTTGTCCTATATGTTGCTCTCCCCGATTTTCTTTGCAAATATCGGTCTGGCAATGACTTTGAAGGGCTTGAACGGAAAACTGGTTCTGTTCATGGTGCTGCTGATGATTGTAGCGTTGATTAGCAAGGTTGTCGGCTGTGGTCTGGGTGCAAAAATCATGCGGTATACCAACAAAGAAAGCTTGCAGATTGGTGTTGGTATGATTTCCAGAGGGGAAGTTGCCTTGATCGTTGCCTCGAAGGGGGCAGCGGTTGGCTTGATGAGTGAGAAATACATGACCCCGATTGTTATCATGGTTGTATTTACTACAATCATCACTCCGATTCTGCTGAAGTTTGTATTTCCGAAGCAGAAAACCCCACTTTCTCCGGAACAGCAAGAACGCATTCAGAAGAAAGAATTGGCGGATGCAGCCGTATAATCCATAACAAAAATACGCATAGCGATAAAAAATCGTTCTCATCTTTTCATGGATGAGAACGATTTTTGTTAATCAGATGTTGGAGAAATCTGGAAGTTCATTACGTTTTTGCCGCATCATAGCAAATAGTCGAAAGAGCATTTTTTGCATGAACTCTCGTGTTTCTAGTGGCGTATCGCTCCAAGTGCGGAGCAATTGAAAAATCGTACCTGTTCCGCCATTGAACAGATCCTGTACCGTTTCTGCATTGGTCTGGCTGCGGAGCAGGTGGAAAATGGTATCCACCATGCGTTCTCGCTCTGCTGGCTGCATGCTGGCAATCCAATGTTTTAAAGAAGCATCCAGCCGTTGACTGGTGGAAGATGTTTCCGGCAAGTAGTACCAATCTGCTCCATTCACACACCAAGAATACGGGTCATGCTGTAGAAATCCGTGCTGTGTGCTGGCAACCACCTGATAATCTTCTTCATGTTCCAGTAGCATTCCTACAATAGACGCTTCTGGCACGAATGTATGCACCTTATGGAGAATCTGATAATAAGCAACGCTATGCAAAATATCACTGCAAAAGCCCGGACCATCGTTGTTGTATACAGCTTGAATTCGAGCTTGTAAGACAGGTGGAGCTTTTATCGCAGCAAATACCGCTAAATTGCCACCCTTTGAATGACCGCCAACCAAGATATGATGAATGGGAAGTGCAGAAAATTCCTGCAAATAAGCAGCAGCGGCGGTTTGAGAGGGGACTTCTGATTGAAAAGACATATTGAAGTCCTCTTTCCAGCCAACTAAGGTGTTATCTGTTCCTCGAAAAGCAACATAGGCGGTGTCATTATCTAATAGAAACGTCGTTGCAGAAAATTGCTGTTCCTGCTGCTCCTGAAAGGACTCCACATAGCGAAATAAGCGAACAGAACCAAAACGAGTGCTGTTCGCTGCCTGTTGAAGCAACTGTAAATCCAATGGGACACGGGTTTGCTGCAAAGATTCGGGCAGATGTTCCCAGTAAGCAGCAGCATCTTTTAAGGAAATTGCGGTTTCTGGTGTAGAACCGCTTGCAGGAATCCCCCAATTTAAATAAGAAAGGCAGCAAAAAATCAAGTCGTCAACGGGACAAAATGGTGCTTGTGCAAAAGAGAGGTCACCCCTCCAATGCAAGTAATGGAATAAATTTTCTAATGGGCTTTCTTGTTTCATGCAGCAAATCTCCTCTCAATACTTGTCAGCGGGGTTCTAGATTGGTTGAAAGCGTGCGAACACTATCTCGTTCCATAATTTTTCCGCTGATGACAATATGTCGAAGTGGACGGTCAGGCTGTGCAATCCGGTCTAGCAGCAGCCTGATACAAGAATCTGTGAGTTTAGCAACATCAATGGAATAGGTGGTAATTTTCGGTGTGCAGAGAGAGGAAAGAATATAATCATCAAAACCCGTGATGGAAACATCCTCCGGCACACGAATATTCTTTTCGTTCAGGATTTTTAGAAGCTGATAGGCGGAAGAATCCCGGCTGCAAATAAATGCAGTTGGAATGTGGGAAAGCTGGCTGGCGGAGAGTGCATAGTGTCCGTTTTCATCTCGGTCAACGAGAATATGATCTGAGGTAACAGAAATACCAGCTTCCATCATTGCACGACAAAAACCATAGAATCGGTCTGCCAGAACAGGATTTTTGTGGATTGCACCAACAAACATAATATCTCGGTGTCCCTTTTGCAAGACGTAATTGGTTAGGGTATACATGCCATAATAAGAATCAGACAGAATGGTGTCTTGTGGAAAATTGGCATTCATCACATCTGCAATTACAATTGGAATGCCAGTTGCCTGTAATTTTTTGCAATATTCTGGAGAAAATGGACAGAGCAAAATGATACCATCGACTTGATGTTGCTGAATGGATTCGGGAAGGATGCCACGTTCTACATTCGAAGCCGGAACAGCTTCCAGTTTCCCGGTATGTCCACGATTTTCCAATGCAGTGAGCAATCCTTCATAAATCGTCCAGCTGAACGAATTCTTTCGATTGACATGATAATAATCAATCAAAACTGCAACCGTAAAGCGATTGCTGCGTTCTGCCTGAATGGTTTTTCGCTGGTATCCCATTTGCTCTGCTGTCTGCTGAATCTTTAGCCGCAAGGCATCGCTGACCCCATCTTTTCCGGAAAGGGCTTTCGATACTGTGACTGTGCTGATGTGCAAGCGTTGGGCAATATCCGACATTCTGACTAATTTTGACATATGTACATCCACCTATTCTGTTCTTTTTTATTATTATAGTCGATTTCTCGTTAAGAATTCATTGTTTATTCTTAAACTTTTGTAACTTACCATGAACTTTTAGTTATTTTTTATTTTTTGTGTACGAATTTGCGTAAAAATGTGTATTCTGTGGCAATCGAAAAAGATGATGGAAAACAGAAAAAAGTCTGTATAAGTTGCACAAAAATAAAAATCCATCAAAAAAAAGAAAAAAAGCCCTTGACAAGGGCGAAAAAATGCGGTAAGATAAGGGATGAAGGTTAGGAA
>CABQIF010000158.1 GCA_902464115.1 uncultured Ruminococcus sp.
GTATATGGAAACAATATATTTAAAAAATCCGGATAAGTGGGTTTCTTCGTTGGATGGATATAATGCATGGGATTTGATGTTCATAAGCCGAAGTAATTTCATTGCTGGTGTGAATGGAGATTATAGTGAAATTAGACAGTGGGCGGAAACTAAATTATATGGTATAAAGTCTCCCATGTTTCCGGGATATATCATTGATTATCCAGGGGAATATCCAGATGTGATTTGCGTTGATTCTGGAGAAATTACAGATTCTACATGGGTAGGAATGTCTTATTCCGAATTGGTTTCTGCGTTAGGAAAGCCAGATAGCTATGGACTTATGCAGATTGATGGCAATTTTCCAAGTGCAAGTTATAATATCGATGGAATGATAATTTCTTTTTATTTTTATGATGTTACTGCAGACCTTGAGACATTAGATCCTAGGGAAGATGCAAAAAGATGTTTGGAAGAAAAGAACCCATCTGTAACACATGCATGGATTTCTAATTGTTTATGGAATTTTTAACTTTTTAAAACGCAAAAGGCGGCTGACCGAAATGGTGAGCCGCCTTTCTGTTTTCGATTTATTTTTTGGGATAGGGGCGTTTTTCATCAGTCTGGTTCAGCAGGTAATCAATGCTGGTATGATAGAAGTTTGCCAGCTGGATGAGGATACTGGTGGGAATATCTCGTTTTCCCAGTTCATAATAAGAATATGCAACCTGCGAACAGTGCAGATAATCCGCAAGGTCTTTTTGATACAAATCATGGTCTTCCCGCAAATCTCGGATTCGTTGGTATCGCATCATCCACCTCCATTTTTCTGTTATTATACGACAAAATCCGAGTGGAAATTTACAAATAAAACAATTTGTTTTATAGCAAGAAAAAGGAGGGGATGCTGGTGGAATCGTATGAAAAACCCGATTTTCAATTGTTCTGTACGGTTTGCGATGTAATTGAAAATGTAGAATTATTTTTGAAGAATACCACATTGACGGGGACACAGCAGCAATTTTTGAGAAAACAGGTTGAACAGCTGAAACAAGCCCAACAAATCGCAGAAGAAATGGTGATTGCTAAGGATGAGGAGCGTAAAATTTATCAGGTGAAATAAAGATTTTCACGCATAATTTCCCACGCTCATGCATACATATCCATCAGAAATTCCACCGATGAGAGAGGGGCATGATTGCAATGCATCCAAAACGCTGTTCATCCTGTCCGCCGCCACCTTGTAAAAAACGCCCTGTCCGACGAACCTGCTGGCAGTCACCTGTTTGGAGTACGATTCTTGCGGTACTTGCAGGGCTGGCAGTGGTGTTGCTGCTGTTTTCTCTGTTGATTAGTAATGTAGATGCTTCGGAAGAACTGGTTGCCGCAATGGGTTGTGTTTCCCTCTGTGCCGGCAGTTTTACCGCTGGTTTTGTTGCTGCGAAACGCAGACGCTGCAAGGGGCTGCTGATTGGGCTTGCCTGTGGCATCGCCATGTATCTGGTCACGTTTTTGATTGGCTTGTTGCTGCTGCAAAGTTTTGCGGTTGCCGGAACATTTTCCAAGCTGATTTTTATGGTTCTGTGCAGCTGTATTGGCGGGGTGGTCGGCGTGAATACCAAATGCCGTGTGCCACGCTGCTGAAAAATTGGCAGGAAAGTAACCAAAAGAACTTGTGTGCAATTGTGCAATATGTAAAATTTTTTTGCGAATCGGCAAAGGCTATTGAAAACAAAGGGGGATTATGTTATAATAGTTCATATCCCCTTAGGACGATATCGTCCCAAGGATTTCATGCAGTTTCTAAGGCGAAAAGCAAGTGCAGAACTGTAAGTATGTTTGATAGGGAGGATTTTTGTTATGAAGCACATCAAGACCATCAATAAGGCAAATCTGAAGGAATCTGCTGCTAAGGGCGGCTGCGGTCAGTGTCAGGCTTCTTGCCAGTCTGCTTGCAAGACTTCTTGCACCGTTGCAAACCAGAAGTGCGAACGGTAAGCAAACGATTTTGATTCGTTCGAGATAAATCCGTACACCGGATTCGGTGTACGGATTTTGCCGTACAGGACAAAAAACAGTCGATGCAGCCTTGCTGTATCCAGAAAGAACCTGCAAGAATTGCAAAATAGAAAGAGTGAAATTATGATTCATAAGTATAAATTATACGGCTATAATGTCGTGTTGGATGTCAACAGTGGCGGCGTGCATCTGGTGGATGATTTGACCTATGATATGCTGGACAACGTTGCACCGCCGTTTGCGGAAGTCTGTCCGCCAGAAGTGGTAGAAAAGCTGTCTGCTTTTTATCAGGAAGCCGACATTCTTTCCTGCTATGATGAAGTATTAGAGGCGTACAACGAACAAATTCTCTTCTCGGAAGATGACTATGAAAAGTATGCAGATTGTTCCGTTGCCTCTCCGATCAAGGCAATGTGTCTGCATATCGCCCATGACTGCAATCTGCGTTGTGAATATTGCTTTGCCTCTACGGGTGACTTTGGTGAAGGCAGAAAGCTGATGCCATTGGAAACCGGAAAACAGGCAATTGATTTCCTGCTGAAGCATTCCGCAAACCGGAAGAATCTGGAGCTTGACTTTTTCGGTGGCGAGCCGCTGATGAATTTTGAAGTGGTAAAGCAGGTCGTTGCATATGCAAGAAGTAAGGAACAGGAATACGGGAAACATTTCCGATTCACGATTACCACAAATGGTATGCTGCTGAATGATAGTAATATTGATTTCATCAACAAGGAAATGTCCAATGTTGTACTTTCCATCGATGGCAGAAAGGCAGTCAATGACCGGATGCGGAAGCGAGTAGACGGCAAGGGCAGCTATGACATCATCCTGCCGAAGTATCAGCGTCTGGTTGCACAGCGTGGCGATAAGGAATACTATGTGCGTGGTACTTATACCAAGTACAATCTGGACTTCTCCAACGATGTATTTGACCTGCTGGAACATGGTTTTGACCAGATTTCTGTAGAACCGGTTATGGCAGATGAAAACGATCCATATGCAATTACAGAAGCAGATCTGCCAGCAATCTTCAAAGAATACGAAGTATTGATGAATAAGATTCTGGATTATGAGAAGACCGGAAAGAAGTTCAATTTCTTCCACTTCATGTTGGATTTGGATCAAGGTCCTTGTGCCATCAAGCGTCTGCGTGGCTGCGGTTGCGGCAATGAATATGTTGCAATTACACCGGACGGTGATATTTATCCGTGCCATCAGTTTGTTGGAATGGAAGAATGGAAGATGGGCAACCTGGAAGAGGGAACATTCGACCAGGCAAAGAAAGCAGACTTTGCAAAGGCACATATCTACACCAAGCCAGATTGTCGGGAATGCTGGGCAAGATTCTATTGCAGCGGCGGCTGCAATGCCAACAACTATCAGTATGCCGGCGACATTCGGAAAGCACATAAGCTCTCTTGCGAAATTGAAAAGAAGCGGCTGGAATGTGCGATTGTCATGAAGGCAATCCGGATGGAACAGGCAGAACAGGCAGCGGCAGAATCCAATTCTTAACAAGAAAATGATAGCAGGATACAGAGGACAGCAGTAAAATGTTGTCCTCTTTGTCTATTTTCAATAAAAAATTGTTGAAAATTTGATTCATATTCACTATATGCAATACCTTGACACACAAAGTGGTAATATGGTATACTATAAATAGAAATCCAATTGATTTCTAGTAAGGAGTAAAAAGAGAAAGGATGATTTTTATGAAAAAGAAAGGTTTCGTTGCAGCTGCGATGGCTGCGGTTTTAGCAAGCAGTATGCTGTCTGTTCCGGCATTTGCCTGGAGCAAAGATGACATCATTGCTGGTGATGAACATACGCTTATCGTGTCTTATCATTGGAGCGATATTGATCAGTTAGTTATTGGTGATACGAAAGATGAAACTTATTTTGTCGGTCATGGCGATACAGGACGCATTGCAATTGTGATGGAAGATGAAAACACAGTTCCGGATACTACAACAATTTCTTCAGATTTGACCGCTGTGCCTGCCGAAAGCTATCAGTTTGATGGACTTTATGAATATTGGAATAATCAAATTGCAACGTTGTTCTCACCATTACTGAACTTGAAAACAACCTATTT
>CABQIF010000159.1 GCA_902464115.1 uncultured Ruminococcus sp.
CTCGCCCACACCTCGGCAGCATTTTTGAAAAACTGCTGCACCGAAAAACTTTTTAGTTGCCTGCGGCTCGTTGCTTACAGCCGATCTCGTTTATCGGCTGTTTCCGCCGCCGCCAAATCCGCCGGAGCTGCTGCCACTGCTACTGCTGCCGCCAGAACTGGAATGTTCCGATTCTACCTTGACACGGGAAACATGACGGGTGAGAAACTGGTCTTGTCTTGCCCCATATTGTATCTTTCCGGATGGGATGTAAATCTGTGCAGAAGGTTTGGATTTAAAGCGGTAGTGCGAATGAATAATGCCCATGGCAACCAGTGCAACCACCAGCCCTACTAAAAAGCTAATGCCAAATGCAATCAGAGTTTGTTTTCGGGCTGCATATGCCGGCTTGCTGTCCGACCAAATAACCTGATTCGTTGCATCGTCCAAATACAGATATTGGTCATATTCGTTATCATAGACGTAATAGTGTTTTGGAATGCCTTCTTCATAGTAGGTTTTTAACTTCTGACAGAAAATCTGAACCGCTGTATAAGGGTCTTCTTCGCCCCGTTTCATGTGCGGATTCATCTCGCTGAAAATTTCTGAAACACGGTCATCACCGCCATTGGTGAAATAAAGCTGTGCAATCCCGTGTGTAGCAATAAAGTCGTGCGGTGCATAGTCCGTATCGTCAATATATGAGCCATATAAATCCAGATATAGAGCAACGCCATTGGACTCTTTTTCTTCACCGAATCGGTCTAAATAGTCGGAAATGGCATATTCTCTTGCATCGTCTTCGCTGGAAAGTTCATTTGCTCCCAGCCAGACACAGATGTTCATCTGTAAATCCATGGCTGTTTCATAAATCAGTTCATCCAGTTTCATGGATTCTTCGCTGGTCAAAACGCCAGCTTCATCATAGACATAGCATTCACTGAGCTGCAAACCGGAATCCTCTGCACCTACAGATAATGGCTGTATTGCAGCAGACAAGCTGCAAACGACAGCAGCAGCGGTCAAAATGGGTTGCATGATGGAAAATCGCATTACAAACTCCCTCCAATCAGACCGCCCAGCACCCCGATGACGACCATCAGAGCTGCACAGAACGTGAGTAACTTTGCCCAACTCAGCGGTGGCGTGCCAGAAAGCTTTTTCGTCTGCCCGTTCATGGCAAAGTGATAGGTTTTTCCGCCGTGTTTGTAGGTCATGAACCAGACGGGCAGCAATACATAGTCGTGCTGTAAGTTGGTCATGTTGACATGGACTTTTTTATTTTTGACACTGGTGTATTGGGTCAGTGTTTCATTGATGACTTGTTCACTGGCGGTCTGAACTCTTGATTGAATTCGAGGAACGATCTTTTCCCAGTCCACATCGTATTTTTCTGCTAAAAAGCCGCTCAGATACTGCATAGAAAACGGCCGCATTTCCTGAATAGGGAATGGCTCAATGGCATCCATCAGGGCATCTTCGATTTTTGCTGCACCGTCTGCCGGAACACGTTCAAAGGGGATTTTTGCCTGACGGGAAACCGTGTATTCTGTAGTTTCAGTCACTTGATATTTTCCATCCCGCCAGGACTTGACAACCTGTCCGATACCAGACATGTTTGTATCTGCCAGACAGCTGGCAAGCCAGAACGGCACATACACACCACTCATTTTTTCCAGCTGCTGTTTGGAGCGGAAATCGGACGGCAAAAACCAGCGTTTCCGGCACCATGCCCGAAATTCTTTTTCTGCGGCATCTCGCTGCACAGCGAATGGCAACACATATGCCGGCTTATAATTGCCCTTGAGCCGTCCGGCAAGTACAACCGGATTGTGGCAGTAGTAGCAGAATGTTGCAGAAGTGGTTTCATCTGCAATGATCTGTGCCCCGCAGGATGGGCATTCATAAAGACGGGTATGTTCTTCAAATGCCGCTTCATCGTTTTCATCTTTTAAGGTTTTTGCGTCTGCATCTGCCTCTTTTTGTGCCGTTTCGTTTTGGGTGTGATAGCGGGCTTCCATTTCTGCTTCTGTGAAGTCGCTGGCACAGTACGGGCAGGAAAACATCTGCTTTTCCGGATTGAAAACCAATTCGCCGCCGCAGTTGGGGCATTTATATTGTACGGTATTCACAAGGAATCCTCCTTCATTGGAATTGAGTTATCCTCTCGGCTTGCCGCATTCGGTGCAGAACTTTCCGGTGTTTTCTGCTCCGCAGCTGCACTTCCATTTTCCGTCTGCTGGTCTTGGCTTACCACATTCGGTGCAGAATTTTCCAGTATTTTCTGCTCCGCAGCTACACTTCCAGCCGCCTGCCGGAGCCGGTTTCGGCTGACCGCATTCCGTACAGAATTTTCCGGTATTGGTTGCACCGCAGCTGCACTTCCAGCCGTTTGCCGGAGCAGCTTGCTGCTGCTGTTGTTGCTGTTGTGCCTGCATCTGCTGTTGCATCTGCATTTGCTGCAAGTTGGCAGCACTTGCTCCAGCCATAAAGTTTCCAGCACCCTGCATGCCCATACCCATGCCCATGAATGCCTGTGCAGCACCAGCGGTATTTGAGCCGGCAGCTTTCAAACCTTCTGCAACAGCCCCTTGTACATAGCCTTCCCGAATGGTCGCATCTGAGAGCATTGCACCCTGATTTCGCATATTGATGAGCTTTTTGCTTTCTTCGTCATAGCTGATGCTGGCAATGCCGACCGAGCAAATTTCAACGCCGCGCAGTTCATTCCAAGTTGCATCCAGTGCATCGCTCAGATACTTTGCCAGTTCTGCACTCTTAGAAGGCAGGCTGGAGATCCGAACGCCATCCACAGACATCTTTCCGATGGCAGTTTGCAAAGCGGTCAAAAATTCTGCATTAAACTGTTCGTTGATGTCATTGAAGTCCACCCGTCCGGTGTTGCACATGCTGCTGTTTTCCATGTAGAATTTCAGCGGGTCGGTGACTTTAATCGAATAGGTACCGTGACAACGCAGGAACAGTTCTGCATTATAGAAGTTGTCGAAATATTGCAGGGCATTTCGAGTACCGAAACGAATGCCACGGATTTCCGAGAGATTGACGAAATAGGCACGCTGAGATTTTCCCGGCTGTCCGCCAAATTTAAACCGTTCAAAGGTTTCCTTGACGGAAGCTTTGAGTTCCCCATTGAAAAGAGAAGGGGACTGCGACATGAATACTTCATAGTATCCCTGTTCGGCGGTGTAATCGACAATTCTGCCGCCCTCTGTCAGGAACATCATTTGATTTGCACCGACTTCAATGCGAGAACCATTGGAAATAATGTCGGCACTGCCACGCCGGTGTTGTTTGCCGACCTGTTCGCCCTTGGTGAGAATGGTGGTAGGTGTCATATTTTCTGCCCGGATATAATCCAGCCAGGAATCGGAAAGTGTGCCGCCAACGGCACCAACTGCTGCTCGAATAAGACCCATAAAAATAACCTTCTTTCTAATTGTATTGGAAAACGGTGTGTAAAATTCGTTTTCTGTCCCAAAAAAATCTTGGATATAAAAATTATATCACAATTTTTTAAAAAAAGCAAGCACTTTTTCGGTGCGGATTTGTCAACTGTGACGGGAAATCTGGAAGAATCTGAAACGAGTTTGGGGATGTTTTCTTGCAGGAATGGTGATTTTGCATAATTGACGGGCAAAAACAGAATGATTATTTGTGTAAAAAATCATGTTGACAACGTCGAAAAGATGTGGTATAATAATAAAGCTGTCGCACGAAAGTGAAGATTGTGAAAAGAAACGGGAAAGAACCGGAAAAGCATGGATGGGAATGACCAATTCACAAAAATGAAATAAAGTTCATAAAACGTTTACTTGACATTTTCGCAAAAGTGTGATATACTAAATAAGTCGTCAGGACAGAGCACAGAAAAAAGAAACATTGGTTTCTCAAGTATTTTTCTTTTGCAGACGTTCCTGAAACGGACTACTGTGGGAGCTTAGCTCAGCTGGGAGAGCATCTGCCTTACAAGCAGAGGGTCACAGGTTCGAGCCCTGTTGTTCCCACCATTATATGCGGATGTAGCTCATCTGGTAGAGCGCCACCTTGCCAAGGTGGAGGTAGCGAGTTCGAGCCTCGTAATCCGCTCCA
>CABQIF010000160.1 GCA_902464115.1 uncultured Ruminococcus sp.
CCCATGAACACAGAAAAAATCAAGCCAGAATTGAATGGCGTTGCAGAAACTATGCTGCTAACCTTTTATGCAAGAGCACAATATTCCAAAAGCAAAAAACATGCTTTTTATGATGCAAAAGCTGTGGAATTGGTAGAACGGCTGGACTATGACTTTTCCAGTGCATCGAAAGATGTCGCTATGGGCGGCGGAACAATTGCAAGAACACTCGTCTTTGATGAGCTGGTACGGGATTTTCTTCAAAAGCATCCAGATGCTGTGGTTGTCAATATTGCATGCGGGCTGGATACCCGTGTTTATCGGCTGGATACTGGTGTTTGTACTTGGTATAACTTGGACTTGCCAGAAACCATTGCTGTCCGTGACCCCATCTTTCAGGAACAAGGTAGAATTTCCACAATTGGCTGCTCAGTATTAGATCCTGCTTGGGCGGATGCTGTAACAAAACGAGGGACGATGCTGTTTATCATTGAAGGGCTGACGATGTATCTGTCTGAAACAGACATTGCAGCGATGTTGAAAATCATTTACAATCATTTTGACAATGCCTATGTGATGATGGAAACAACTTCCCCATTCTGGGTAAAAAAACAGTCGATTGAAGCGTCTGTCGCAGCAACCGGAGCAAAGTTCACGTGGGGTGCAAATTCTTTCGTTGAAATGGAATCCCTCGCCCCAGGTTTTGTTTCTGTCAAAAATGACAATATTCTGCGTGGCATGGTACAACTATATCCGATTTATCGGCTGGTTTCTTGGATGCCAATGGTTCGGAAAATGGCAGAAAAAATTCTAATCTTTCGGAAAAAAAGTTCTTCCTAAAAATTTTTCTTTTTTGATAGCATTATAATGGTATCTTTTTTGATTCCTCTGAAAAATCCCCTTGCATCTATCATAGAATTGTGGTATAATAGAACCGTATCTTATAGAAACGGTGGTTTTTTTGAAAATATGGAATATTATCTTGACCATGCGGCAACTACAAAGCCCTGTTTGGCTGCGGTTGACGCTTTATTACGCTGCCTCTCTACACACTACGGCAACCCTTCTTCCCTGCATCGCTTTGGCGTAGAAGCACAGCGAGAAGTCGAACAAGCCCGTGCAATTCTGGCGGCAGTTCTTGGATGTACCACGCAAGAAGTCGTTTTCACTTCCGGTGCAACGGAAAGCAATCATCTTGCTATTACTGGTGCGGTACAAACATACGGAAAACGAAAAAAGAAATTAGTTGTCAGTGCTGTGGAGCACGCTTCTGTGCGGAATACGATGCAATTTTTGCAGGATTCTGGCTATGAAGTTGTAACAGTTGCTCCGGATGCAACTGGCATTTATCATGCCTCAGATTTTCTGGATGCCATTGATTCCAACACTTGCCTGCTCAGCATGATGATGGTGAACAATGAAACGGGTTATCGGCTACCGGTACAGACTGTTTTTCGAGCTGCAAAGCGAAAGTTCCCAGAACTGATTACACATTGCGATGCGGTACAGGGCTTCTTAAAAGTACCATTTCAGGTTCGTTCTCTGCAAGCCGACTTGCTCTCGATCAGTGGGCATAAAGTGCATGGTGTCAAAGGCGTTGGTGCTCTTTATCAGAAGAATGGGATTCATCTGCACCCGACATTTCATGGTGGTTCACAGGAACGGGGACTGCGTCCGGGAACAGAAAATGTTCCGGCAATTGCTGCATTTGGTGCAGCTGTACAAACTTATGGCAGCACGGTTCGGGAACGCTATCAAGCAGTTACCGTGAAAAAAGCATATTTACTGGAACGATTACAAGAACTTCCAAACTGTAAAATTCATTCTGTAGAAGATGCCTCTCCTTATATCATCAGCTTTTCATTAAGACCATATCGTTCAGAAGTCTTGCTGCACTTCTTAGAAAAACGAGATATTTTTGTTTCCAGCGGGTCAGCCTGCTCCAAAGGAAAGAACAGCGGTGTTCCGGTTTTATTTGGAGCAACCGAGGCAGAAGCAGACAGCATTCTCCGAGTGAGCCTTTCTGCAGAAACGCCAAATGCTACTTTGGATGCATTGGTTTCCAGCTTACAGGAAGCAACAAAAACACTTCTCTATTAAGGTTCGATAAAAGAAAGGAATCAACATATGCAAACAGAAATTATCCTTGCCAAATACGGCGAGTTAGCGTTAAAAGGCTTAAACCGAAATACATTTGAAGATATTCTCATGAAAAATATCAAGCGGCGACTGAAACCACTTGGAAAATTCACGTATACCCGTGCACAATCTACGATTTACATCGAACCGGAAACGCCAGACATCGATTTGGATGTTGTCATGGACAATATGAAAAAAATCTTTGGGATTGCAGCACTCTGCAAGGCTTGTGTCTGTGAAAAAGATTTGGAAGATATTTCTAAAGTGGGAATTCCCTACCTGGAAGAAACCCTGCTTGGCGTTAAGACATTCAAGGTAGAAGCAAAACGAGCAGACAAACAGTTTCCGCTGAAATCGCCAGAAATCTGCCGGGAACTAGGTGGTCAGATTTTAGAGGCTTATCCTCATTTACAGGTAGATGTCAAGCATCCGGATGTCACCGTCATGGTGGAAATTCGAGAAAAGCACGCTTTCGTGCACGCTGGCAATGAAAAAGGTGCAGGCGGTCTGCCAGTCGGCAGCAGTGGAAAAGCTCTGCTGCTCTTATCCGGCGGTATCGACAGCCCCGTCGCAGGTTATCGAATGTCTCGGCGTGGTGTTCACATCTCTGCGATTCATTATGTCAGTCCTCCGTATACCTCTGACCGTGCACAGGAAAAAGTAGAACAGCTTTGTCAGAAGCTGACTGCTTATTGCGGCAATATCGCATTTTTCTGTGTTCCGTTCACAGAGATTCAGGAAGAAATCAAGAAGAACTGTCCAGAACCGTACTTCACGATTATCATGCGGCGGCTTATGGTAGAAATCGCACAGAAAATTGCTGCAAAAGATGATTGCAGTGCTTTGATTACCGGCGAAAGTATTGGTCAGGTTGCCAGCCAAACCATGCAGGGCTTAGTCTGCACCGATGCAGTCAGCCAGATTCCGATTTTCCGCCCATTGATTGGCATGGACAAGACTGAAATTGTTGAAACTGCACGGCAGATTGATACATTTGAACTCTCTACACTGCCATATGAAGATTGCTGCACGGTATTCACGCCAAAGCACCCGAAAGTGCGTCCATCCCTGGAAGAAGTCGAGGCTGCACAGGCACATTATGACTTCACTGCTTCGGTTGAAAAAGCGGTTGCCAATACAGAAATGAAAATCTTTAAACTCCAGAACGGAACGCCTTTCTCCATCTGAGAACCGCGGCATGTTGCAAGGTTGGTGAAATTGTGATAAAACAGAGATATGATTTTGACGAGGTTCGGAAAATATACCAAGAAAATCAAAAACAACTTGACAACCTTGTTCAAAATATTGTACAATTATCCTGTGAAAACGGGCAAACCATTGCGACAGCAGAAAGCTGCACCGGCGGTCTGTTGTCACAAAAAATCACGGCTGTACCGGGGGCTTCCCAGATGTTTGCACTGGGCGTTTGTACTTATACAAATGAAATGAAGACAGCCATTCTGCACGTTCCGGAATCTACACTGCATACTTATACGGCTGTCAGCCCGCAAACTGCCATTGCAATGGCAAACGGCGTTGCAGCACGATCACATGCAGATTTAGCCTTATCTGTAACCGGATATGCTGGGCCGGGCGGCGGAACGTCAGAACATCCTGTGGGGACAGTTTTTTTGGGTGTTGCGTATCATGGCACTGCATTTGCCGTGCATCTGCCGTTTGACCGGCTGGGCGTTTCTACCAGAGAAGGTGTCCGGCAAGGAACGGCAGTCTGTGCATTTGGCATTGCAAGGGAAATTTTGATGGAGGAATCCGTATGTCGGAACATTTAAAATCCCCTGCATCTACGTCAGAATCCGAACAAACCAAACAACAAGAAAAAATGAATGCCATTCGTTCTTCGCTTCAAAAGTTAGAAGAGGAAGAAGAAGAAGAAA
>CABQIF010000161.1 GCA_902464115.1 uncultured Ruminococcus sp.
CAAAAACCAGATCAATATCGTTTCTCTGGAGATACCATGTATATTAAAGAAGAAAAAAACTACAGTATTGAAAATGGAACCAGTAATGTTGTACAAAGTATCTCTAAGCAACTAATTAAAAGAATTAATTGCTTTTTTGGAGCAACTGTTCCGGCAAGTGTTTCCGGAGGAGAAAAAGATTCTAAGATAGAGAAAATGGACTTAGAATATATTATCGATCTTCATGGACATTACTATCATAAGGATGGAAGACCAGTTTCGATTTCCGAATTGAATAGCATTCCAGAAAGAATTTATGAAAAAGTGAAAAAGAATTTTGAACAGACCCATGAAGGAAAAAATTTTGATGATTATATCACAATTCGAAATAATAACCTATTTTCATTTGGAACCAATCGAATCTTAACAGGAATATAAAATAAATGAAATTAAAAGGAGTGACCCCTTATGGCAATGATTGTAAGTTCTACTACCATTGATGCAGCGATTGGTGGGGCAGAAATCTGTCTGCATGAATTGCAGTCCGCTGCAACCACCCTGCAAAATGATGCTCCTAATGTTGGCATCGGACATTACAGACCTTATTGGGAATTGTAAGACAGATGGAATCCGCATCTATTTCTTAATGCAAAAGGAGTGTTTATTATGGCAGATATTAGTGCACAGGCGATTCAACAAGCCATCGACCTGTTAAATGAAACGATTCAAAATTTGAATCATTCCAGTTCTGCTTATTCAGAAAATAAACGTCCAGACTGGAAAGATGAAATGGGAGCAGCCTATAACAAGACAGTTGATAATATTAGTAACTTGACAGAACTTCCGATTCAAACCCTGCAACGGGCAGTTCCGCAATTACAGGAATTGAAGCAAATCGTGCAGCGTTATGATGGTATTAGTTTTTAATTAGAACCAATCTGATCGAAAGGATAGAACACGATGGTTCGAACAACAGATATGTTAAAAGTTCTGCATGGGATGCAGAACGATTTAAAGGAAATGGATCAGAAACATACGCTTCTGCTCTCTCATGCAAATACACAAAGAGAAAAAGCAGATCAGGACTTAACAGCTGCCATTGCAGTTCAAAATCAAGCCCTGAAACAGGCGGAAAATTGCTTGATGCAAACAAGAGCCAACATTCAGCAGAGTTCGGATAAGCAAAGAGAACAGTTCTATGAGCAAGCCAAACAGGAAGCGGTTTTGATGTCCTCCGTCATCGAATGTCTGGAAGAACGGCATGTCTATTTGAAAGAAAATGATAAGTATTTCAGAAAATATCATACCAAAATGGCACCGGTGTTGCAGAATGAAATAGAAACCGCTTATCAGGATGTGGACGATATTCTGCAGGAGACACGGTCTGTTTATGATATGCACGAGGCCTATTTCTCCACCACTGGAAAATATCGGCTGCCGGTGCTGATTAACGGGCTGAATTACATGCTTTCCTCGAAGAGAAAAGAACTTTATCGAATACTCATAGAATGTTATTTTCGTGCCATTTGTTTAAAAGAACAATTGGAGAAAAACGAGTTTTTGGAACGAAGTTTCCAAAAATTGAATCAGGATTGTCAAATGCAGCTGCAACGAGCAGACCAGCAATACCATGCAGCAAGAATTAGAAAAGAACAAACCATTGCACAATTGAAAAAGGAAACTTCTGAAAAAAAAGAAGACATTCAGCGTCAATTACAAGAGGCAGAATTGCAGTTGAAGAAGAATGCCATGTCTTTGGTACAGAATGCCCTGCCTTGGGAAACATTTTTAGAAGCGGCAAAACTGATGGTGACGTATCTGCGGCACTATGGAAAAATCAATTGCAATCATCAAGATTTATCCGGTCTGCTTTTCTTGGGAATGGCGGAATATCACTATGGCGATGGAATCACATGGGACTTTTTAAAGAAAGTGGTACACGACCGCTTTAAAAAAGTGGCAGTGAAAGATTTTATTCGTATGCCAATTACCATTCAGGAAAAAGAGCAGGCACATTTCTTTGTGGATGCAACCTCGATGGGAGCAGACCGTGCCGAACAATTTATGCATCAGGTTCTGTTTTCTGCTTTTTCTTTCGCTCCGCTGGGAGAAGTGGAATGCAATGTCATGGACAAGTTGAAATTTGGCAATCACATCAAGCCTTTTTTCAAACTGAAAGAAGCATTGCCAGAATTGTTTCATCAGCAGATTTTTACAGAATATCGAGATATTGAAAACCGAATTTGTGAAATCAATAATGATATGATGAATCATCTGTATGCAAATAGACGGGAAAACCCACCAGTTTTTTTGGCTCTGTTTGATTTTCCGGATACTTACAATGAAAATACTCTGCTCAATCTGAAAAACATATTGGAAAATGGGCATAAGTGTAACATTCATGTGATTCTCCATGGCAGCCGTCCAAAAGAAGACGGATATAAAAAAGAATCGAATAAACTGGCAAATGAAATTTTATCTCTTTGTATTCCCGTTTCACAAAAAGAATGGAATTGCGATGGATTCCCGATGACAGTCCCACCGTTTCCGACTGCGGAACAGTTGAAGCAATTTCAAGAAACATATGTGCAGCAGTATCAGTCCGCTCAAAGTTCTAAGAATTTGCAAAAATTCCCATGTATTCAAGAACTTCGGGCTTGCAGTCAGCCGGAAGAAGTCAGACAGCTTTTCCAGCAAATGAAAACAGCATTCGATACGCCTTGCAGCGGTTGGAATACAACCCCAACACAATTTCCGGAAGCAATACCGTTTGCAGTGGCATCTGTTCCCAGCGCTGCACTGGCGGGAACGACTGCCGGTGCTCTGATTAGTTCCAATCGTTCTGAAATCAAGTTGCCCTATGAAATGAATTTTAGAAAACAGGCGAACTTCATGCTCCATGTAGATGAACAATCGGAATCGTTTATGCAGCAGGTTTCTGCACAAATCATTTGCAATTACTTGCGTGCTCTTCCGGTTTCCAAAGGCAGAGTCATTGCCATTGACTGCAAAAAAGCAGGCGGAAATACTGTTGCATTTCAAGCCTTTTCCTTGAAGTTTCCGGAAGTGTTGGAACGTGTCACCGACCATCAAGCTGTTTCGAAAATCCTGAAAAATCTTGCTGCACAGATTGTAAGCTGGGGAACAAAATTCAAAGATGGGGAAAATCATATTTTGGATTATAACCAAAAACATCCGAAAATCTCTGAAATTTGCACCTTGCTGATGATTTATAATTTCCCATCTGCGTTTGAAGGATATTCCAAAGAAAACTTCAACTACTTAAAGCAGATTATTGAAAACGGTAACAAGTATGGGATTTATACCGTACTTTCCTATGACCATCGGTGTGTGGAAAAAGATGCCGATGCCGAAAATTTGGAAAGCATTTTTGAATTGTTCCATGGGAACGAAATTGTATTTTCCAACGGTACTTGTTATCATAAGCCCTCTCACTGTGTTTTAAAACCAGTCGCTGGCAATCCTATTACAGAAAAGGACTGCAAATTGTTTGAATCCTATCAGAAACAGTTTGAACAGGTCGGTATTTCACCGGAAGACATTCTGGATCAGAAACGATTCCAGCGGTCGAATTTAAC
The DNA here is from genome assembly GCA_902464115.1 of uncultured Ruminococcus sp. GTDB lineage: Bacteria > Bacillota > Clostridia > Oscillospirales > Ruminococcaceae > Ruminococcus_C. The sequence goes on from CABQIF010000161.1 coordinate 3,579, forward strand.
TGGAATTTCGATTCCAATCGGAATCGGAACAGGCGAAAAAATTGTAGATCTGAAACTCAGTGCTCGAGATACCAACGTACATGCATTGATTTTGGGTGGTACACGAGGCGGAAAGTCCGTTCTCTTGAATACCATCATCATGAATGCCATGCTCTGCTATGCACCGGAAGAGTTGCAGCTCTATCTGTTGGACTTTAAGGATGGGGTTGAATTTGAATTGTATCGTCATTATCGGCTGCCCCATATTCGAGTGTTGGGTCTGGCATCTCAGCCGGAGTTCGGGAAAAGCATCTTAGAATCCATTATAAAAGATATGGAACAGCGGTCAGAGATTTTTGGAACGTATACCAACATCGACGATTACAACCGCAATTCTGGGAAAAAGCTGCCGCATTTCTTGATTATTATTGATGA
>CABQIF010000162.1 GCA_902464115.1 uncultured Ruminococcus sp.
ATGTTTCCGCAGGCAATCGGCATGGCGGCAACCTTTTCGCCCGAACTGGTGCAGGAGATGGGCGAGGTGACAGCGACCGAAGCACGGGCGATGTATCATGCTTGTTCCGAACAGGGCGACCGGGATATTTATAAGGGGCTGACGCTCTGGACACCAAACGTCAACTTGTTCCGTGACCCCCGTTGGGGCAGGGGACAGGAAACTTATGGAGAGGACCCGTATTTGATTGCAACGCTGGGAACAGCCATGGTACATGGTATGCAGCAGGACGGGGACTATTTAAAAGTAGCAGCCTGTGCAAAGCATTTTGCCGTGCACAGTGGACCAGAAGCGGTTCGGCATACCTTTGATGCGGAAGTTTCTGCAAAGGATTTGGAAGAAACCTATCTGCCTGCCTTTCAAGCGTTGGTCGAAGATGCAGAAGTGGAAAGTGTAATGGGGGCATATAATCGGGTGAACGGTGACCCGGCTTGTGCCAGCCCAATGCTGATGCAGAAGCTGAAAGACTGGCAATTTGACGGCTATTTTGTTTCGGATTGCTGGGCGATTCGGGATTTCCACACCACGCATAAAATCACAGAAACGGCGACTGATTCCATTGCACTGGCATTGAAAGCCGGCTGCCATTTGAACTGTGGCTGCACCTATGTGCAGATTCTGTTAGCGTTGGAAGAGGGGAAGATTACCGAGGACGATATTTTCCAAGCCTGTGTACGGGTGATGCAGACCCGTTTCCGACTGGGCATGTTTGCAGAACAAGAACCCTATGCTGATTTGCCCATCACCGTTTTGGCTTGTCCGGAACACAAGGCAAAATCCTTGGCAGCTGCAGAACGCTCCATGGTGTTGCTGCGGAATGAACAGCAGATTTTACCGTTACAGGCAGAACAGTTGCAAACCATTGCCGTGATTGGACCAAATGCGGACAGCCGTGCAGCAATGGTGGGGAACTACAACGGAACGCCAGACCGTGCAATTACGTTCCTAGAGGGCATTCAGCGTGCCTTTTCTGGTCGGGTGCTCTATGCGGAGGGCTGCCATCTGTACAAAGACTGTTGTTCTGAATTGGCACAGCCGGGCGACCGCTATGCAGAAGCCGTTGCCGTTGCAAAGGCGGCAGATGTTGTCATTCTCTGTTTGGGTTTGGATGCCACACTGGAGGGCGAAGAAGGCGATACTGGAAACGAGTTTGCCTCGGGAGATAAGGCAGATTTATGGTTGCCAGAACCGCAGCGTGTATTGCTCCAGAAAATCAAGGCGACTGGAACGCCGATTGTTCTGGTAACTGCAACCGGCAGTGCCATTTCTCCGAAACTGGAAACAGAAGCATGGATACAAGCATGGTATCCAGGTTCGGAGGGCGGAACAGCATTGGCGAACTTGCTGTTCGGCAAGTGTTCACCGTCTGGAAAGCTGCCTGTAACATTCTATGCCGATGCAGAGAAACTGCCAGCATTCACAGACTATTCCATGCAGCATCGAACCTATCGCTATACGCAGGAAAATATTCTGTATCCGTTCGGCTATGGACTGACTTATGGAAAGGTTGTCTGCACGGATCTGCACTATGAAAATGGTGTTGCGGTCGTAACAGCGGAAAATCAGGGCGAACGGGATACGGAAGAGGTCATTCAGATCTATATCAAGAGCGATGCAGACTCTGCCGTGCCCTATCACAGCTTGTGCGGATTCCAGCGGGTATTCTTGCCGGCAAGAGCAAAGAAAACCCTTTCCATTCCGCTTGCAAAGAATGCTTTTACCAGTGTTGATGAACAGGGAAACCGTGGCGTATATGGAACAACCTTCACGCTCTATGCTGGGATTTCGCAGCCGGATGAAAAGAGCCAGCAGCTGACGGGAACAGACCCTGCGATGCAGGTGATTTTTGTTTCTGAACTGCATGCATAAATTCCCAGAAATGCATTACAAAGATTGACAAGGAAAAGAAAAGGTGCTATAATAGCAAGCAGTAAAGTTGAACAAGGGGGAGATTTTTTATGAAACGTTTTCAACGAGTATTATTGGTTGCTGGTTTGCTGGTGGGTCTGTCCGGCTGTGATGCCATTTCTGACCCAAGTTCGGATATTCCGGAACAAATTGTCGTTGCGGACAGTACGACCGAACCATCTGATGCAGAAACCGCAGAAGCCGTGACAGAATCCGAGCCATCGCTTGCAGAAACAGAATCTGCAAGCGAATCTACCAGCACACAGACCACGTTGCTTTCCGAAGCTGTTTCTACAACGGAAACCACGACCACTGCAGCAAATGCAGATGCATTGGTTGGAGATACTGGGCTGACCACTTCGGAATGGTTGGAAAAGGCACAGGAACTGTATGAAACGGCTGCAAAGACCATGTTCCAGTATTGCTGCACTTCGCAGATGTTCCAGTACGATTTCTCGGACAGCACTCAGGCAAACTATTATCATATTACCGATTATGATACGATTGCAGATGCAACAGAGCCGTATTATGAAGTCTTTTCCAGAAAGAGCCACAGCGGAGATTTTGATTCGTTGCTGCTGGAAGCGGACGGAAAGCTGTATGGACTGGCGGGTGACCGTGGTTCCGACATTACGTATCAGGGAGCAACCGTTACTGCCTTGGAACGTGCAACAGAGGACACCTTGACCTTTACCGTTGCCTTGACTTATACGGGAACGGATGGGGAAGACACTACCACAAAGAATGACAGCTTCTCTCTGTACTTGGAAGATGGCGTTTGGAAGGTAGATACCTTTACATTGCCGTACTAAGAGCTGGTGGAAAGGCGGAAAATAGATGGCTTTTTTTGAAAACATAGAGATACAGAACCTGTTTTGTGCAGAGGAAGCAAACACCTTTCCACCTTTTACAGAAGAAGACCTTGCAGAAACAGAAAAGGCAATGGGTTGGAAGCTTCCAGCATCCTATCTCGCCCTGTTGAACATCAAAAACGGCGGTCGGATTGATGAGGCATATGAAGAGAGTTGGCTTTCCGTGATTTATGGGATTTCCTCGAACGGAAAGGGGCTTGCAGATTGGTATGATAACTGGATCAACGAATGGCAGTATCCCAACATTGGCATTCCATTCGGGGAAACACAGTCAGCAGGGCATGACCTGTATTTTATGGATTACAGAGCCGTAGACGAGAACGGCGAACCTCGGATTGTTCTGATTGACAACGAAATGAGCAATGCCGTCACGGTTGTTGCAAAGAATCTGGAAGAATTTCTGACGAAAATTTATCATCATGAGGAAGTTTGATGAAGTAGGAAAATAGGAGAAGTTGTAGTGGACAAATATGTGATAGTTGAAGAACCTGTTGAAAAATCCAAGGTTAATGTTGGAAAAACAGTTTTAAAAAGTGTTGTTCTGAGTCATTTTGGATTAATTGGAGCGTTAGCAACAACAAAAATTCTTAATGATAATGACCTTAAAAATGCTAAAAAAATTACACTATTGCAAGCCAGTAATTTTATTAACGCTTCAAATTCAGATTGGAAATTAAATGCTATCTATGTAGAACATCCTCGTAGAAGCAATATGCTAATACCTGTAAAGGAATATAAAGATTATATTCTTCGAGAAATGGTAGCAGATATTGCAAATTATATTCAAGATAATATTATAATATCAAGATTAACCATTGGTATTGTATCTTCTTTTAACAGCGGTTTAGGTGCAACAATCCCAGTTCATGAAATCAATGCAAATGCAAAGATAGATTGTAAAGTGGCACGAGATTATGTAGTAAATTATATTGGGTCATCAAAAATGAATAAAAATGGTGATTATGTGTGGATTGATAAATTCCCAGATGTGAAATCTGCTGTTACACATAATGTAAATGAATTTGAAGTGATTAAAGAAACTTCTATCGATTTAAATGTTAATGCAAGTTTATCTAATACTATAGGTAGCACTATTTCATC
>CABQIF010000163.1 GCA_902464115.1 uncultured Ruminococcus sp.
AACATTCGCTTGATGGTTGTAAACAATGGTCGTGGTACGGAGTTCCGTAATTATAATCACCCGGCTGCACGGTTTGGTGAATCCGCAGATGCTTATATGGCAGCATACGGTCACTATGGTAAAAAGTCGCATGATCTGATGCGGCATTATGCAGAGGATCTCGGCTTTGAGTATATGTGTGCCGAAACCAAGGAAGAGTATCTGGATCGTATTGATAATTTCTTGAATACAGAGCAAAGAGGCCACCCGATACTGTTTGAGGTGTTTACCGACTCGAAAAATGAAAGCAATGCTCTCTATACGCTGTATCATATCGAGGTCTCTACCAAAACAACAGCAAAGAATGCAGTAAAAAATGTCCTTGGCGAGAAAGGCGTTGCAACACTGAAAAAAATTATGGGAAAGTGATACCAGAGGTCTTTTATCAGAATGAAGAAATATTTACAACAGTACAAGAATTTGCCGGTGCAGATGAAAGCGTCCTTGTGGTTTCTGATTTGCTCTTTTATGCAAAAGGGAATTGCAACGATTACAACGCCTATTTTCACACGTATCCTGACGGCGGCTGAGTATGGCGAGTTCAGTGTGTTCAATTCATGGATGCAGATCATCACGCCAATCGTGTGCTTGAATTTGTTTTCAGGCGTTTATTCGCAAGGGCTTGTGAAGTTTGAGGAAGATCGCAAGCGATTCTCATCGTCTTTGCAGGGACTGGTTCTAACGTTGGTTGCAGTGTGGACGATTGTATACTTGGTGGCGGCAGATTTCTGGAATAAGATGTTTTCTCTGACAACGCCAGAAATGCTTGCTATGATGCTCATGATTTGGGTGAGTAGTGTTTTCTCCTTCTGGTCTATGAATCAGCGTGTCGATTTCAAATACCGGAAGCTGGTTATATTTACCCTTGCAGCATCCATTTTGCAGCCGACTGTCAGTATCATTTTCATGCTGCATAGCAGCAATAAGGTTCTGGCACGAATTTTCGGTATCGCAGTTGTTCAGTTTGCCCTGTATGTGTGGATGTTCGTGGATATGATGGCGAAGGGCAAGACATTCTACTCGAAGAGATACTGGACGTATGCATTGTGCTTCAATATCCCCTTACTGCCACACTATCTCTCGATGAATGTCCTGAGCAGTTCAGACCGCATTATGATCGGAAACATGGTTGGAACATCAGAAGTGGGAATTTATAACCTTGCCTATTCCATCTCGCTGATTATGACGATGTTCAACAATGCCTTGCTGCAAACGATTGAACCGTGGATCTATCGCAAGCTGAAAGAAAATAAAGCGACAGACATTGCGCAAGTTGCGTATCCATGTTTCTTCATGATTGCGGGGCTTAACATTTTGCTGATTATGTTTGCACCCGAAGCCATTGCAATTTTTGCACCGGCATCGTATCAGGAAGCAATTTGTACGGTTCCGAGTGTTGCACTGAGCGTGTTCTTCATGTTCCTGTATACATTCTTCGCAACATTTGAATTTTATTATGAGAAAACGCAATATATTGCGGGAGCAACGGTAGGCGGAGCATTTCTGAATATTGGTCTGAATTATATCTGTATTCAGAAATTCGGCTACATTGCGGCAGGATACACGACCTTATTCAGTTATATGTTATTTGCACTGCTGCACTACTATTTCATGCGGAAAATCTGCAAGGAATACTTGAATGACCTGCGCCCCTATAATGCGAAAATCATTCTGGGAATTTCTGTTGGATGTTTGCTGGTTGGTTTTGGAATCATGGCAACCTACAAAAATAACATGATTCGCTATGCAGTGATTGCAGCACTTGCAGTTGTGTTGTTCTGTATGAGAAAGAAGCTGATGGAACTGGTAAAGATGTTTCTGGAAATCAAAAAGAAAAAGGCATAAACAGGAGAATTTTGAATGAGTTTAAAAAGTAAGATAAAGGGAATGCTTCACGCGATCCTGATGATGGCAAAAGAAGAAAAAGTGCAGCCGATTATTGTGCCTATCGACAAGGAAAAACTGTTGGACGGAAAAGTTGCACTTATTACCGGCGGCAGCAGTGGAATTGGACTGGCAATCGCAAAGGCATTTCAAAATAGCGGCGCAAAAGTAATTATTGCGGGTACGAACCAACAGCGTTTGGAAAATGCCTTATCCCAACTGGGGGGGTACAGCGAGAAGTCTTTTAATTGATGTAAGAGATGTAAGTGCTTTGCCCAAAGGGTAGAAGAAGCGGTAGCGTTGTTTGAGGATAATAAAATTGATATTCTTGTAAATTCGGCAGGTGTTGTGACAAAGCACGACTTCTGGAATACGGATGAAAAAGAATACGATTCGATTATGGATACCAATGCTAAGGGAACTTTCTTCATGAGCCAAGCAGTGGGCAAGCAGATGGTAGAAAAGCATATACAGGGGCATATTCTAAATGTTACATCTTCCTCTGCACTGCGTCCGGCGTGGACACCGTATCAGATGTCCAAGTGGGCGGTGAAGGGATTGACGCAGGGGCTAGCAGATATGATGATTCCGCATGGAATTGTTGTCAATGCCATTGCTCCGGGGCCGACAGCCACACCGATGTTGGCAAAGAAGGAAGGTGATAGCATTTATGAACCGTACACGCCCAGCCACCGCTATGCTGTGCCGGAAGAATTGGCTTCGCTGGCATTGTTCATGGTAAGCGGTGCTGGGAATATGATTGTGGGCGATACGGTTTATATGACCGGAGGAAGCGGAACAATTACCATGCACCACTAAAGCATGAGGAACGGGTCTGTCTGAATATGTATATGCTTTTTGCTTTGCAATGGAGGAAGCAAAATGGAAATACTTATTTTAGGCGGAACAGGTGCAATGGGAGTACCTGTTGTTCAGATTCTGGCAGACCGAAATAATCATGTTGTCGTTACGACAAGACAAAATAAGAAATCGCAGAACAAAAATATTCAGTTTGTTCGGGGCGATGCACACGACTTGAACTTCGTCAAGGGCCTGCTGGTTAAGCCGTATGATGCTGTGATAGATTTCATGATCTATACCCCGGATGAGTTCCGGACGTTTAGCAAGCTATATATGGAAAAATCTCGGCAGTATGTGTTCTTGAGTTCGGCACGAGTATATGCAGATTCCCCGGAAACGAAGATTACGGAAGAAACGTTGCGCCTTTTGGATGTTACAAAAGATAAGCAGTATCTTGCAACGAACGAGTATGCCTTGGCAAAAGCAAGAGAAGAAAATGTGCTGACGGAGAGTGGGTTTAATAATTTTACAATTATTCGCCCCTACATTACCTATTACAATAACCGTCTGCAATTAGGAATTTTTGAAAAGGAAATATGGTTGCAGCGTGCGCTGGATGACAAAAAAATAGTTTTCAGCCGAAACATTGCATCGAAGTATACCACATTGACATACGGCTATGATGTTGCACTTCGCATTGCAGACTTAGTAGGTAAGGATTGTGCTCTCGGAAAGGCGTACCACATTACGACAGAAGAGTGCATCAAATGGGAGGATGTGCTGGAGTGTTATCTTGATGTGGTGGAACAGTACACAGGAAAGCACCCGGAAGTTTGCTGGACAGAGAAAAGTGACCCGTATTTGGAAAAGACGAATTATTACCAGATTCATTGTGACAGAGAGTATAATCGCAGATTTTCCAATGCAAAAATTCAAACAGACAGTGGCGAACAACAGGCGTTTATGGAAACAAAGCAAGGTCTGGAAAAATGTTTGACTGAGTTTTTGAATGGAGAAAAGAGATTTCAGTTCCGGGACTGGAAAGAAGAAGCTGTTCTGGATCGCATCAGTGGTGATAAAAGCCTGCTGAAAGAGATTCCGGGCATAAAAAACAAAGTGAAGTATGTAGTATACCGATACATTTTCAATGTATGATGAGAAAATTTG
>CABQIF010000164.1 GCA_902464115.1 uncultured Ruminococcus sp.
ATCTTGTTCCAAGAAACCTACCACAAGGAGCAATACGAAAAACTGCATCCATCTGGCCCAAAACACAATTATGATTACCACACCGAAGCCATGGACAGAGCCATGCAGGGCGGGATTGATGATGTCGGGCTGGGCGTTTTGTTCGGGCTGCAAACGTATCCCTATGAACTTGCTGGCTTGCTGATGCACGCAGAACATCTAGAGGCAACTTATGGCGTAGGCCCACACACGATCAGTGTTCCCCGCATCAAGCATGCAGATGATATTGACCCGAATGCATTCGATAACAGCATTGATGATGAAACTTTTGCAAAAATCTGCACCATTATTCGGATTGCTGTTCCGTATACGGGCATGATTATGTCAACCAGAGAGGGAAAAGCGGTTCGGGAACGGGCGTTGCAGCTGGGGATTTCACAAGTCAGCGGTGCATCCTGTACCAGTGTTGGCGGATACGATACGCCAGAACCAGAGTCCGAAAATTCTGCTCAATTTGATGTCAGCGACCGCCGTACTTTAGATGAAGTTGTCCGCTGGCTGATGGAACTGGGATACATCCCCAGCTTTTGCACTGCCTGCTATCGGGCTGGCAGAACCGGCGACCGGTTCATGTCCCTCTGCAAGAGCGGTCAAATTCAAAACTGCTGTCACCCGAATGCCCTCATGACATTAAACGAATATCTGGAGGATTATGCAAAGCCGGAAACCCGTGCCATCGGAAAAGCCCTAATTCAAAAGGAACTGCTGAACATTCCCAATGAAAAAGTACGGGCAATTGCAGCCGAACACATTGCAGAAATGGCTGCCGGAAAACGAGATTTCCGCTTCTGATTCTACCGCACCTCAAAGACAAGGAGATGTACCATGAACACTGCAAAAAAATGGATCGCCGCTTTTTCGGCAGGATTATTCACCCTTTCCGCCTGTCCACTGTTCACTTCCGTACAGGCTGCTGATGGCGACCGGAAACAAGTCTTACAGGACACCTACCAACAGTGGAAGAAAACTTATGTGACCGAGGACACTTATGTTTCCTCCGGCAAGCCACAGTATTATGTTTCCTATGAAGAAAATCGCTATGCTGGAAATGGTGTTTCTGTTCCGGTCACCGTTTCCGAGGCTCACGGCTATGGCATGCTGATCACTGTTTGCATGGCGGACTATGATGCACAGGCAAAGGATACATTTGATGGAATGTATCGCTATTATCGGGCACATCGCAGCGATATTGGTGAAAATCTGATGTCCTGGCAGCAATGCGACAATGGTTCTGCTCTGATCGACGGAGCAACCGATGGAGCCATGCAGGGCGGAGATGCGGACTCTGCAACAGATGGCGATTTGGATATTGCCTATTCGCTGCTGTTGGCCGACCAGCGTTGGGGCTCTAGCGAGGAAACACCATACAGAGAAACTGCCCTTGCTATGATTCAAGATATTATGGACTATGAAGTGAATCAAGAGGACTGGCTGTTGCAGCTGGGCGACTGGGTGCATGAATGTGACCCGAGCGATTCTTATTATTCCGCAACCCGTTCTTCTGACTTTATTCTGCAATATTTCCCAGTTTTTGAAGCAGTTACCGGCGATGAACGCTGGGGAAAATTATATGATGGAACGTGTGCAGTAATAGAAAGTATTACAGCGGAACAATCCACAGGGCTGCTGCCGGATTTCATCGTGAAAAATGCAGCGGGGAAATTTGTTCCAGCTCCGGAAAACTTCTTGGAAGATGTCACAGATGGCACATATGCCTATAACAGCTGCCGGACACCGTGGCGGTTGGGAATGGATTTGCTCTACCCTTCTGAAAAGGGTGCAAATGATACCGTAAAGACCGTTATTCACAAGTTGAACAACTGGATTCAGACGGAAACCGATGGTGACCCGGAAAATATTGTTGCTGGCTATGAACTGGATGGCACACCGACTCAGGATTATGATGACCTCTGTTTTACTGCTCCATTCTTGGTGGCTGCTGCCTGCGAAGATTCTGCATCTTCTTGGGAACAGGCATTATGGGACACGCTTGCCGACTATGGCACAGATGTTTATTTTGGTGACACCATCCGCATGCTTTGCATGATTTCTGTAACAGGAAACTGGCTCGTTCCGGATACTGCAACAGATTCCACAAAGGGCGATTTGGACGGAGATGGAACTACCACGATTTCCGACTTGGTTCTGCTGAATCGGTATTTGCTGCGGTTGGAATCGCTCACCGCTGAACAGGGCAACCGTGCCGACTGGAACGATGACCAACAAATCACTATTGTGGATGCCATGCTGATGCGACGTTCATTATTATAAGGAGGATGCTCCATGGAAGCAGGTTTACAGCAAACACCCAGTGCTGACCGCATTCACATTGCCTTTTTCGGCAGAAGAAATGCCGGAAAATCCAGCTTAGTGAATGCCATTACCAATCAAACCATGTCGATTGTGTCAGAAATGCAAGGGACAACGACTGACCCCGTTCGCAAGGCAATGGAACTGCTCCCGCTGGGGGCTGTCGTCATCATTGACACGCCGGGGCTGGATGACGAAGGAACATTGGGCAGCCTGCGGATTCAAAAAACAAAAGAAATTTTGCACCGCACGGATTTGGCTGTCATTGTCATCAACAGCACCATTGGCAAGACAGAACTGGAAACGAAATTGGAAGCGGATTTGCAGCAACAGCAGATTTCCTTTTTGGAGGTCTACAATCAATGCGACCTACAAATGCCGGAACAGCTGCCGGATGAAGCAATTGCAGTCAGTGCAAAAACTGGATTTCACATTTCGGAACTCAAAGAGAAAATGGCTGCCTGCTACCGGAAACAAACACCGAAAAAAACAAGCCGTTCTCTGCTGGGAAATTTTGTCCAGCAGGATGACATCATTTTATTGGTGACACCCATTGATGAATCTGCTCCAAAGGGGCGGATGATTCTGCCACAGGTGCAGGCGATTCGCTCGATTTTGGACGAAGAAGCCATTTGTCTGGTCGTTCAGCCACAACAATTACAGCGGACGCTTTCGCTATTAAAACAGCCGCCGAAATTGGTTGTGACGGATAGTCAAGCATTTCAACAGGTCAACCAGATTGTTCCGCCGGAAATCGCCTTGACTTCGTTTTCTATTCTATATGCACACTATCACGATGTACTGCAAAAAGCAGTGACTGCTGCCACTACGCTGGAATGTTTGCAGAACCACGGCCGTATTTTGATTGCCGAGGGCTGCACGCATCACCGACAGTGCAACGACATCGGAACGGTCAAGCTGCCGAGCTGGATACAAGCATACACAGGAAAAACGCTGGATTTCACATGGACTTCTGGGAATACGTTTCCGGATGATTTAACCCCGTATCGGCTGATTGTTCACTGTGGCGGATGTATGTTGCAGCCACGTGTGATTCAATATCGAAAAGAGTTGGCGGCGAAAGCTGGCGTTCCGTTCACCAACTATGGAACATTGATTGCCTATGTACATGGGATTTTGCGGCGAAGCGTTTCGATTTTTCCGGAATTGCAAGAAAAAATGCCCCATCATATTCACGAAACAGATTGACATTTTTTCATAAATGTGGTATATTATATACAATGTCGGGATTTTCCTGCATATTACTTCTAAAAAGGAGCTAATACAATCATGGCAAAAAATTATTCACCGGAAATTGCAAAAGCAGTTGAAAATTTTTTGAGTGAAAATGGCTGGGGTTATGAACCTATTATCTAGTGAAAATTTTTGATAATTAAAGAGGAGAATTTATTATGAATGGTAAAGATATTATGAAAAGTTGTAGACAATCGGCTGAATATAATGCTAAGTTTCAAGCTCATCTAGATAAAATTTATCAAGATGAACGGACACGTCTTGGATTAGATA
>CABQIF010000165.1 GCA_902464115.1 uncultured Ruminococcus sp.
CATACAACCGGTGTCAATGCAGCCATTATTGTTGCAGCAAATGTTTTCATTGCCATTCTGCTTTCTACTTTGGTCTATCGAATTGAAAAAATGACAGTGGCAAAGCTAGTCGGTTGTGTGATTGGCTTCTTGGGCATCATTCTTTGCAATTTAAACGGATTAAAAGGCGGTATTCATCTTTCCTTTTTTGGCGATGGATTTATTTTTTTGTGTACGGTTGCCAGTGGTTTTTCTTCCGTTCTGATGAAAAAATACGCTGCCTCTGAAAATCCAATTCTATTAAGCGGCTGGCAGTTCTTGTTTGGCGGCGTGGTTATGTTAGTAGTCGGGCTTCTCTTTGGTGGAAGAATGGAACATATTACCGGTTCTGCTATTGCGATTCTTCTTTATCTTTCCTTTGTTTCTGCCGCAGCCTATTCGTTATGGTCACTTCTTCTGAAATATAATCCCGTTTCAAAGGTTGCGGTCTTTGGATTCTTGAATCCGATTTGTGGCGTTTGTATTTCTACCATTTTCTTGAAAGAAAAAGATGCCTTTCATATTTTTACAATCCCAGCTTTAATTTTCGTTTGTGTGGGAATTTATATTGTAAACCACAAAAAACAAAATGCCTGAAAAGAACGCTCTTGTATCGAAATAAATTGCAAAATGGATTTGACAAATGCAAGGCAGTACGTTATAATAATAATGCACGTTGTTTCGATTTAGAAAAGAGCAGAAATTGTTTCCTTATTTTTTATCATGAAAAACGGTTCTTTGAAAAGAAACAGGAAATTCTGATCAAGCAATATTTGTATTTAGGAGAGGGATTATGGCAGAAGAAACGACCATTGAGTTAAAAAGAGCGGCACTGAATCACTATTTTCAGAATTTGAATACGCCACAACAGCAGGCGGTTTTTCATGTGAATGGTCCCGTTCTTGTTTTAGCCGGTGCAGGGAGCGGAAAAACAACCGCAATGATTCACCGGATTGTACAGATGATTCACTTTGGAGATGGTTGGGTACAGGCAAACGCATCCATTACAAAAGAAGATACAGCATACTTAAAAGATTATATTGCGGACAAGCAGCCAGCAGATTTAGAACGTCTTTGCAGCATCCTTGCTGTGCAGCCCATTCAGCCGTGGCATATCCTTGCAATTACATTTACCAATAAAGCCGCAAACGAATTGAGAAGCCGCTTACTGCAAGCAATTGGCGAAGAATGTGCATCAATGTTGCATGCTTCTACATTCCATTCTGCATGTGTGAGAATCCTACGGAGAAGCATTTCCAAACTGGGGTATGATTCTAATTTTACCATTTATGATACAGATGACAGCCAGCGACTAATGAAATCCTGTATTGCAGATGCAGATGTTTCAGAAAAGCAATTTCCGCCTCGTGCTGTTTTAACAGAAATCAGCCTTGCAAAGGATCGGATGTGTTCACCGGAATATTTTTGCATCGAAGCGAGTTCTGACTATCGGAAGATGGTAATGGGAAAGTTGTATAAAGAGTATCAGAACCGCTTAAAATCTGCAAATGCACTGGATTTTGACGATTTGATTTATAAAACAGTAGAATTGCTGGAATCATTCCCAGAAGAATTGGAATACTATCAGAATCGGTTCCGGTATATTATGGTGGACGAATATCAGGATACCAACCATGCACAATTCCGTCTGGTACAGATGCTTTCCCAGAAGCACCAGAATCTTTGCGTGGTAGGGGATGATGACCAGAGTATTTATCGTTTCCGTGGAGCAACCATTGAAAATATCCTCAATTTTGAAAAGCAGTTTCAGAATGCAGTTGTCATTCGCTTAGAGCAAAATTATCGTTCTACAAAGACCATTCTGGAAGCAGCAAACGATGTAATTGCTCATAATGCAGGCAGAAAAGAAAAGACACTCTGGACAGATTTGGAAGACGGCAAGAAGATTATCTGGTATAAGGCAGTAGATGAAACCGATGAATCTCGATTTGTTGCAGAGAAAATTGAAAAAGAAGTTCAGAATGGTGCTTCTTATCAGGATTTTGCGGTCTTGTATCGGATGAATGCACAGTCTAACAACATAGAACGGATGTTTGTAAAAGAAAAAATTCCGTATCATATTTATGGTGGCACACGATTTTATGACCGAAAAGAAATCAAAGATGTTCTGGCATACATGACCATTCTATATAATCAGTTCGATATGGTTCGATTCAAGCGAATTGTCAATGAACCAAAACGTGGCATCGGAGATGCTACGATGGAAATGCTCGAAAACATTACAAGAGATTTGGGAATTTCTCCGATTGATGTAATGCGGGATTCAGAAACATATCCGGTATTATCCAAAAAAGTAGCTCATCTGAAAAAATTTGCATTGATGATTGATGAATTGACCGATGCAGTGAAAACAATGCAATTGGATGAATTTTTCGACCTTTTGTTACAGAAAACAGGCTATGCAGATTATCTAAAGAACATGGGCGAAGAAGGGAAAATTCGTCTGGAAAATGTACAGGAATTGAAATCCAACATTTTGAAGTACATGAAAGAATCAGAACTGCCATCTTTGGAAAATTTCTTGGAAGAAGTTTCTCTCTATGCAGATGCAGAACAGACAGAAACTACACCGGATACGGTTTCGATGATGACCATTCATGCAGCAAAGGGATTGGAATTTAAAACAGTCTTTTTGATTGGAATGGAAGAAAATATTTTTCCAAGTGCTCGCAGCATCAATTCTCTGGATGAAAACGATTTGGAAGAAGAACGCCGACTGGCTTATGTTGCCATCACAAGAGCGAAAAAGCAGCTTTGTGTCAGCACAACTGACCGTCGGATGTTGTTTGGTATGACGACAAGCAATCCACGTTCTCGCTTCTTAGGAGAAATCCAAGGCGACTGCATGGAACAGGTTCAGAGCAAGAAAAATGTCGCAGCAGGAACAAGAAAAGTGGAAATGGTACAGTCGATTTCTTTGCAGCAGCAGCTTGCAAGCAGAAGAAATCACCATCCACAGAAAACAGTTGCAAAATCGGTTAATTATTCAGTTGGGGCAAGAGTCCGGCATAAAATTTTCGGGGAAGGAACCATTCTCGCTGTCACCGATATGGCAAATGATTCGATGCTGGAAATTGGATTCGATCAAGTTGGAACGAAAAAAGTTATGGCAAACTTTGCAAGTTCCAAAATGCAGGTAATATCCTGATAAAAAGAGAAGAGGCATTCAGAATATGAAAAATGGGTATACGATTTTTGATGCACATGCTCATGTGTTCCCAAATAAAATTGCAGAACGGGCAACCAGCAGTATTTCTGTTTTCTATGATGACATGCCGATGCAGCACATCGGCAGCATGGAACAGTTGCTGAAAAGCGGTACAAATGCTGGGATCGATGGCTATTTGATTTGCTCCACAGCAACTAATGTTGCACAAGTTCAGGCAATCAATCAATTTTTGTGGGATAGCTGCAAAGATCATGTCAATTGCATTGCATTCGCTGCCATGCACCCATTTGCTCCAGACTGTCAAGCTGATATGGATTTTATCTTGCAGCACGGTTTCCGTGGAATTAAGCTGCATCCTGATTTTCAGAAGTTTTATATTGATGATCCGGCAGTGTATCCGCTATATGAAATCATTCAGGAAACACAACTGCCGATTTTGATGCATATGGGTGACCCGCATCAAACATATTCTCAGCCTCAGCGTTTAGCAAAGGTTTTAAAAGAGTTCCCGAAACTACGAGTAATTGCAGCACACCTCGGTGGTTGGGAACGCTGGGAAGAGGCGATCACCAATTTAAAGGCAGATGAACGG
>CABQIF010000166.1 GCA_902464115.1 uncultured Ruminococcus sp.
ATACAAAATATATATTTTTGGAATCCCGCTTTCTATGATATAATAAAATACAGAAAAAATCAAGAGGAGGATTGTATTTTTGTGTGGAAATTACTGCGATTTTTGAAGCCGTACCGCAAAGAGTCGATTTGTGCACCGCTGTTTAAGCTGCTGGAGGTCGTCTTTGAACTGCTGGTACCGCTGGTGGTTGCTCACATGATCGACAGCGGCATCGGGGGAGCGGATAAGAGCATCATTGTTCGTTCGATACTGCTGATGATTACCTTGGGAGCGGTCGGGCTGGCAAGTGCCACCACAGCCCAGTATTTTGCAGCGAGGGCTTCTTCTGGCTTCGGGGCAAATATTCGCTATGCCATGATGCAGCATATTCAAAAACGGTCGTATGCAGAACTCGACCAGATGGGGACAAACACCATGATTACCCGCATTACCAGCGATGTCAATCAGGTGCAGAGTGGTGTCAATATGGCATTGCGTCTGGTCATGCGGTCGCCGTTTGTCGTCATTGGTGCAATGATCATGGCGTTTACTGTAGATGTCAAATGTGCCCTGATTTTTGCAGCAGTCATTCCGCTGCTGACAATTGTAGTATTTGCGATTATGTTCGGCAGCATTCCGCTGTATCAGAATGTCCAGAAGAAATTGGATGGCATTTTAGGACGTACCCGTGAAAATCTGTTGGGCGTTCGGGTGCTGCGTGCATTCCGAAAAGAACAAGAAGAAATGGATGCCTTCACACAGGAGAGTGTCGAACTTTCTGTTCTGCAAAAGCGAGTTGGACGAATTTCTGCCCTGATGAATCCGGCAACGTATATTCTGCTGAACTTGGCAATTGTTTTTCTGATTTGGACGGGTGCATTGCAAGTCAATGTTGGCGTTTTGACGCAGGGTGCAATGATTGCCCTGTATAACTATATGTCACAAATTTTAGTAGAACTGATTAAGTTGGCAAACCTGATTATTACGCTGACAAAATCCATTGCCAGCGGCAACCGGATTCAAGATATGCTGGAATTTGGCGAAGAACCGGACAACACTGGCAAGCAGGATTGCAAAGTTGCTTCTACAGCTGGTGCAGAAATTCGCTTTGACCATGTTTCTTGCCGTTATCCGCAGGCAAGTGCAGACGCTCTGGAAGATATCAGCTTTACGGCAAAGGCTGGGGAAACCATTGGAATCATCGGCGGAACAGGCTCTGGAAAAACAACGCTTGTGAACCTGATTCCGAACTTCTATCTGGCAACTGCCGGAACGGTTTCCATTGATGGCGTAGATGTCAAGCAGTGTACCGATGCTTCGCTGCGGGCACAAATCGGAATCGTGCCGCAGAAAGCAGTGTTGTTCCAAGGCACCATTCGGGAGAATTTGCAGTGGGGCAAGGAAGATGCCACAGATGCAGAACTGTATCAGGCTTTGGAAATCGCACAGGCAAGAGAAATTGTCGAGAAGAAAGCTGGAAAGCTGGATGAACGCATTACCGAAAATGCAAGCAATTTGTCTGGCGGACAGCGGCAGCGGTTGACCATTGCCCGTGCATTGGTGCGGCAGCCTCGAATCCTGATTTTGGATGACAGTGCATCTGCTCTGGACTATGCAACAGATGCAGCCTTGCGGCAGTCTTTGCAGCAGATGCCAAACCGCCCGACAACATTCTTAGTATCACAGCGGACAGCCTCGCTGTTACAGGCTGACCGGATTCTGGTTTTGGATGGCGGAAAGCTGGTCGGAAACGGAACACATGCGGACTTGCTGGAAACCTGTCCGATTTATCAGGAAATCTATTATTCTCAGTTCCCGAAAGAGGAGGTGCAGACAAATGTCGAAGAAAACCGCTAAAGAATCCCAGAACTGGAAACGGATCTGGCAGATGATCCGCCCATATCGGGGCTGGATGATTGCTTCGATGGTGTTGGCTGCCTTTACGGTTGCCTTTACGCTGTATATTCCGATTTTGGTCGGTGATGCGATTGATGCAATGGTGGAGGCTGGAAAAGTTTCTTTTTCCATTATCACGCCAATTTTATGGAAGATTGCGATTTTAGCCGTTTTAACTGCCCTGTTTCAATGGGTCATGCAGACCATGCACAATAAAATTACCTATCAGGTAGTACGGGATTTCCGGACAGCTGCCTTTGAGAAGATTCAGAAGCTGCCGCTCTCTTATCTCGACCGACACCCAACCGGCGAAACGGTCAGCCGTGTCATTACAGACGTTGACCAGTTTGCAGATGGGTTGCTGATGGGCTTCACACAGCTGTTTACAGGGGTGTTCACGCTGATTGGAACGCTGCTGTTCATGCTGGTGCTGGACTGGAAAATCAGTCTGGTGGTCATCTTAATGACACCGCTTTCTATTTTTTTTGCAAAGAGCCTTTCGGGGCATATCTATAAGATGTTCCGGGCACAGTCGGAAGCTCGTGCGGAACAAACCGCAATGGTCAATGAAGCCATTGGCAACCAGAAAGTCATTCAGGCATTTCACCATGAAGAAGCAACCATGGAGCAGTTTCAAGAGAACAACAAAAAGTTGCAGGAAACTTCGCTCCGTGCATCGTTCTTTTCATCTCTGATCAATCCGGGAACACGGTTTATTTATTCGGTTGTCTATGCAGCGGTTGGCTTGATTGGGGCACTTTCTGTTCTGAGCGGAAGAATTACTGTCGGTGGACTGTCTTGCTTCTTGAACTATACCAACCAGTATACCAAGCCGTTTAATGAAATTACTGGCGTGCTGACAGAATTGCAAAATGCGGTTGCCTGTGCAAATCGGCTGTTTAATCTGCTGGATGAACCAGAAGAAACGCCGGATGCTCCGGATGCAGTGGATAGGAAAACGGTTGACGGAAATGTGACGATTCAGGATGTGAATTTTTCCTATGTACCGGAAAAGCCACTGATCGAACATCTAAATTTGCAGGCGAAATCCGGACAGCGGATTGCCATTGTTGGGCCGACTGGCTGCGGAAAGACAACGCTGATCAATTTGCTGATGCGGTTCTATGAAGTGAACAGCGGAGCGATTTTGATTGATGGCGTGGAGACCAAGCACATGACCCGGCATAGCCTCCGGCAGAATTTCGGGATGGTTTTGCAGGAAACATGGCTGAAGAGCGGCACAATTCGAGAAAATATCTGTATGGGAAAGCCGGATGCAACGGAAGAAGAAATGATTCTGGCAGCCAAGGCAGCCCATGCACACACCTTTATTCAGCAGTTGCCGCAGGGATATGACACCGAAATTCGGGATGGTGGAAATCTTTCACAGGGGCAGAAACAGTTGCTCTGTATTGCAAGAGTGATGCTGTGTTTGCCGCCAATGCTGATTTTGGATGAAGCCACCTCTTCCATCGATACCCGAACAGAAGTGCGGATTCAGGAGGCATTTGCAACGATGATGAAGGGCAGAACGAGCTTTATCGTTGCCCATCGGCTTTCAACCATTCGGGAAGCCGATGTGATTCTAGTCATGAAAGATGGGCATATCATCGAGCAGGGCAATCATGAAACATTGCTGGAGAAGAACGGATTTTATGCGAAGCTGTATCGAAGCCAGTTTGTGCAGACGGCAAGTTGAGTGAAAATGAAATCATAGAAAAGACCCGACGGAGCAGGAATCACTCTGTCGGGTTTTGTTGTATTTGGAGAAGTAAGGTCGTTAGATACGAGCCGCAGGCAACTGCGGTCGAGCTGGCTCAGCTCGGCGGAGAGGGATTGTTAAGGGGGACAAGC
>CABQIF010000167.1 GCA_902464115.1 uncultured Ruminococcus sp.
CTGCAAAAAGTTTTCTCTGTCTGAACCTGCAAAAAAATCATGAGTTTTCCGAATGGTTGCCCTCGCATCTTCCCGAAACAAAAACCAATCGGGGCAACCCATTCTATCAACGGATAACGGAAAACGAAAACGTAGAACCAAAAAATCAAAAGGCAAGATTCAGACAGACGGAAGAACGGGATTATTCCGGCAAGTCAACCTCCAGCAACACTGTGTTGTTGATATAGTCCAAAGCAGTTTGTGCCTTTGCAAGCGTTTCCGCAAGGACTTCATAATCTTTCTCGATGGTTGGGATGTCATAATTGGCATACCGATAGTCAATGATGGCAGCGTTTCGATTGTACAGTGCATTTTCTCGCTGTTTGGGCAGCAGTTCTTTCATGCGGGACAGCTTTTCCAGCCGATTGGTCAGCTGTGGCAGATAAATCAACATCTGGTCAATGGTCATCTCAAATTCCGGAATGACTGTAATCGTGTTGAACACATTCAACGTATGTTTCAGTTTGCGAATGTTGGCTTCCATGGCAGCTTGTTCCGCCTGCATGGCAGCATAATCATATTTCGGGCGAACCGATTCGATATCCTCCCCCAGAGAAGCGAGAAATGTTTTGGTATTTTCTTCTCGTCGTTGTAATGCTCTGAGCGATTCATTCCATTGCCGCAGCAGTTTTGCTGCTTGTGCCGATGTCATTTTCATGAAGATGCCTCCTTATTTATACGGTTTCTCCCTTTTCAATTCGTTCTGCCAAGTCACTGAGATAGACCCAGCGATCCATTTTTTCTGCAAGCTGTTCTTCCAGTGCATCTTTCTGGTCGGATAGCTCCTGTAATAAGACGTAATCGGAAACAGCTGCTGCAATTTTCGTTTCAGTTTCCTGAATTTGGTCTTCCAAGTCTGCAATTACAGATTCAATTGTTTCATATTCTCGCTGTTCTTTGTAGGAGAATTTCAGCTTCTTTTTTCCGACAAAGGTTTTTTCTTTCTTTTCAGTCAATTTTTTCTCAGACTCTGCCGGAGCAGTTGGTAGGGCATTTGCTGCATAGTCGCTGTAGTTGCCATTATAGCGGCGGACGCTGCCATCCCCTGGAAACTCCCAGATTTCCGAAGCCATCTTATCCAAGAAATAGCGGTCATGGGAGATGGCAATCACTGCACCGGAGAAACTTTTCAGATAGTCCTCCAAGATGGTCAGGGTGACAATATCCAAATCGTTGGTTGGTTCGTCCAGCAATAGAATATTCGGGGCAGTCATCAAAATTTTTAGCAGATAGAGCCGTTTCCGTTCTCCGCCGGATAACTTTTCAATGCGATTCCACTGCAATTCCGGCGTAAACAAAAACCGTTCCAACATGGTTGCAGCCGTAACCGTTCCCTCTGGTGTCTGAATGCGTTCGGCAGTTTCCCGAATGTAGTCAATGACTTTTTGCGTGGGATTCATCGTTTCGCATTCCTGTGCGAAATAGCCGATTTGTACGGTGTCGCCCCATATAATTGTACCGCTGTCCGGTTGCAGAATGCCGGCAAGCAGTTTCAGCAGCGTAGATTTTCCAGCACCATTTCGCCCGATGATACCAATGCGAGCCGCACGGGGCAGCTGATAGGAAAAGTCCTGTAAGAGTACATTCCCTTGAATGGATTTTGTGAGGTGTTCCAGTTCGATGGTTTTCTTTCCCAGTCGGGAAGAAACCGATTGCAGCTGTAACGATTCTGTTTCCACGGGCTTTTCCCGATTTTCCAAGGCATAGAACCGCTCCATGCGGTCTTTGGACTTCGTCCCTCTTGCCCGAACGCCTCGCCGCATCCATTCCAGTTCCTGTCGATAGAGCGTGCGGTTTTTCCGTTCTCGTGCTTCCGCATCCGCTTCTCGCTGGGCTTTCTGCTCTAAATATTCGGAATAATTTCCACGGGAAACGAACAGGTTTCCACGGTCAACTTCCACGATTTGATTTGTGATGCGATTCAAAAAATAACGGTCATGTGTTACCATGACAATCGCACCCCGATATTTTTTCAGCTGGTCTTCCAAGAATTGCACCGTTTCATAGTCAATGTGGTTGGTCGGTTCGTCTAAAAGCAAGACATCGCTGGGCTGAATCCATGCCGCCGCAATGCCAGCTCTTCGCCGTTCGCCGCCGGAAAGCGTGCTGATGTCACTGTCCACGTTGGAGATACCAAGCTGCTGTAGAATGGATTTGGCTTCAAATTCTTTTGCTGATTTCAAGTCTGCTGGCAGGTGTGCCATGACTTGTTCCAAGATGCTGCCATGTTCTGCAAAATCTGGAATTTGCGGCAGGTAAGAAATCCGAATGCCTTTGGTGCGGATGACTGTTCCGCTGTCCGGTTCTTCCACGCCGGCAAGAATCCGCAGCAAGGTAGATTTTCCCGTCCCGTTGATGCCGACAATGCCGACCCGATCGCCTTCGTTGAGAAAAAACGAAACGTCATCCAAGACGGTTCGTTCCATATAGGTTTTTGAAAGATTTTGTGCAGATAGTAAAATCATGCTGGATTCCCTTCTTTTGATGTAAGTGATGCAGGCTCTGCGAGTGGCAGATTTCGAACGCTCTTTCGATGAATCATCGTGCCGCTGACAACAATATGCCGGATGGGCGATGTTGGATTTTTGATGCGAGCTAATAGCTGCCGCACGCCTTTTTTTGACATTAAATTTATATCAACTGCATATGTAGTGATTGGCGGATTTGACAATTCCGCAAAAATAAAATCATCAAATCCAACAACAGAAATATCATTTGGAATGGAAAAGCCAGCCTTTTGCAGGAGACTGATCAAGATGTAAGCAGTCGAATCGCAGTTGCAGGCAAATGCAGTTGGCATTTTAGAGAGTTTTTCGAGAGAGATTGCAATTTTTCCCTCAGCATCTCGGTCAGGCAGCACTTGTTTTTCTGTCACGAGAATGCCAGCTTCCCGCATGGCACGGCAGTAGCCATAGTAGCGGTCTAAAATGCTGCTGGTTTCTTCGATAGAGCCGACAAAGGCAATTTCTCTGTGGCCAGCTTGCAGGAGATGTTTAGTCATGAGATACATGCCATAATAGCCGTCTGAAATGACGGAATCCTGCTGCAATTCTGCTTGAAACGCATCTAAAACTAAGCATGGAACAGAAGCTTGTTCCAGCATCTTATAATAGGAGAGTGAAAATTTTCCTATGACGATGCAGCCTTGAATCCGATTTTCTGCAATCAAACGGGGCATTGTACAGGTTTGTTCAGCGGATTCTGAAATGACTTCCAAAATGCCGATGTGATTGCCCTGTGAAAGATGAAACAGCACACGCTCATACATTGCCCAATAAAAAGACTGTCCTTTTTCAATATAGCGGTAGGAGGTAATGATACCGATGGTATAGCAGGGCGTCTGTTCCTGCTTATTTTTTTGAAACTGATAGCCCATTTCTACCGCAAGTTTCTGTATTTTTTTCCGCAATTCTTCGCTGACGCCATCTTTTCCCGCCAGTGCTTTGGAAACGGTTACAGTACTGATTTGTAGTTGTTCTGCGATATCGGACATCCGAACGGCTTTTGCCAAGTAAGTCACATCCTTTTGGAATGCAAGCGGAGAAATTACCCCTGCATCCGCATCTTTTTAAATTTAATTTTAACTAAATTATATCAAACC
>CABQIF010000168.1 GCA_902464115.1 uncultured Ruminococcus sp.
CTCGCCCACACCTCGGCAGCATTTTTGAAAAACTGCTGCACCGAAAAACTTTTTGTTTACCTGCGGCTCGTATCCCCTGCCCATCCATCCCATCCCAACATAAAGGAGCGTATTCATGCTTTTACAACCATTTTATATTGATAAAATCATCACCACTGCACTGGAAGAAGACATCCACTATGTGGATGTTACCACCGATTATCTGTTAGACGATGATCACACTTCTGAAGCCTACTACCTCGCAAAAGATACTGGCGTTCTGTGCGGCATCGACATTGCAAAACGTGTTTTTGAACTGGCTGGCGGCAACGTCACCATGGAAATCCTTAAGAAAGACGGCGACACCGTTCAAAAGGGAGACATCCTCGCACGGATGAAGGGCAGCACCAAAACCCTCCTCAAGGGCGAACGTACTGCTCTGAACCTGCTCCAGCATATGAGCGGCATTGCAACCGCTACTGCGGAATGTGTGGCACTCGTTGCCGGAACACAGGCACAAATTACGGATACCCGGAAAACCCTGCCGGGACTGCGGCAGCTGCAAAAATATGCTGTTACCGTTGGCGGCGGAAAAAATCACCGCTATAACCTCTCCGATGGAGCAATGCTGAAAGATAATCACATCGATGCTTACGGCAGCATTACCGGAGCAGTAACCGCTCTCCGGAAAAAAATTGGTCACATGGTAAAAATCGAACTGGAAGTTCGGAATCTGGACGAACTGAGAGAAGCTCTCGCAGCGGGTGCAGACATCATCATGCTGGATAATATGAGCTGTGACGAGATGAAAAAAGCGGTTGCCATCAATGATGGGAAAGTCCTGCTGGAAGCCTCCGGCAATGTCACAAAGGACAATATCCGCTCGGTTGCAGAAACTGGCGTGGATATTATCTCTCTCGGTGCACTCACCCACTCGGTCAAGTGCTTTGATATTTCCATGCGGATTCAGACTGTCAAGGATTAAAACAGGAAATTGCTTACAATTGCATACAGATACAAAACCGCCGTTTCCGGAAAAGCAAATCCGGAAACGGCGGTTTTTGTTTGATTGGATATTATTTTGCATGATTTTGATTCTTTTCTTTTTCTGGCAGCTTTTTCTGTGCCGGAAACCATACTGTGAATGTAATCCAGTGTTCCGGTTCGCTGTTGACTTCGATTTTCATCTTATGTGCATCTGCAACACTCTTTGCAATCGAAAGCCCCAGTCCATAGCCGCCCGTTGCCCGTGCACGGGAACTGTCGCTGCGGTAGAATCGTTCAAAGATTTTCTCTTTCTCATCCTCTCGAATCCCTTTTCCGGTATTATAAACTTCCAATACTGACCGACCGCTGGCTTCTTCTTTCAGGGAAACTCGAATTGCTCCATGCTCTGCACTGTATTTGAATGCATTGTCAATCAAAATACCAATCATTCGCCGAACCTGTTCGGGGTTGCCCTGAAAATATAACTCTGGCTGAATATCAATCTCAAACTTTTTCTGTTGCTCGAACGCCTGCGACTCAAACGGTAATGCCATTGTTTCTACGGCAGAGCTCAGGTTGAACCGCTCTGCGGTTGCAGTTGCACTGCTGTGCTCCATCTTGGTCAGCGTCATCATTTCATCCACCAAAATCCGCATTCGCTCCGTTTGCATCCGGATATAGTCCAGCCACTTATTTTCTCCGATTTCATCCTGCAAAATATCAGCGTTGGCAGAGATAATCGTCAGCGGTGTTTTCAATTCGTGGCCAGCATCGGAAATGAATTGTTTCTGCTTTTCAAATGAAATCTGCATTGGCTGCATCGCCCGTTTTGTCAGTATCATCGTCAATCCAAAGACAATACTCTCCATCAACAGAAAGACCACAATACTGATGAATAGCAGTTGCCGCAAAAACTTCTGGTCTTTCGAGCAGTCCATAAAGGAAATAATTGTGCCCTTTTGATAGTCCTGTGCGTAGTACTGTAAGGACTCATATTTGCCGTCCTGTTTGTTCTGCTTCTGTACCTGTGCAACCAGTGCAGCAACTTCTTCCTCCGTATAATCATACCAATCCGCCTGAATGGTTTCGGTCATATTGCCCTGCTGGTCGAGCACCGCCAAAAAGCAATCGATATCATGTTCTTCCTTGGGCGGAAAGTTGATGTCATCCGGCTTTTTTTCCTCTGTTGTCAGAGATACGGTCAGTGGCATATAGGAAAACATCGCTGCCCCTGGAATGCCACAGCCATTAAAACTCATATTTTCATCGTTATAATGCTCATGCTCGTACCACCACCATGGGTCTTGTTCTGGCGGTCGATGCCAATCGTCCGGATAAGGCGGTGGATTGTCATGATTGTCATCCGGTGGGTAATCCGGATTCGGGTCATTGGGTTGGGTCTGCACATTCTGTGTTGTAACAACAGGGGCAGCCGGTTTTGTCATGACTGGCTGTGTTGTCATTGCTACTGGCTTGGTGTGCGACTCCTGCACAGCTGTTTCCGGCGGTGCTTGGGTTTGTTCTGCTAGTGCATTCGTGATAATTGCAGCAGTGGTTTCTGTCGTCGTAGTGGTACTGGTGACAGAAACCGAAATCGCTGTCCCAGAAACAATCGTTGTTGTCTGCGTAAACGGGTCATTCTCTGAGGGTTGTTTGTCGGGCTGCTTGCCGGGTTTGGGACTGCGTAAGCGAATTTCATTCTGTACCGCCTGCTGCAAAACCGTTTTGTTTTGATTATAAGACATGAATGCCGGAATGACATTCAAGGCAATCATAGGCAGCAGAACCGCTCCGGTCAGAATGCACATGGTGAAACAAATAAAATGTCGTCTGACATGGCGAATCATGCCGGTTGTTCCTCCAGAAAATAACCAATGCCTCGAGCGGTTTTAATAGAGATATTGGCATGAATCGACTGCAATTTTTTCCGCAAGAATGAAATATACACTTCGATGTTGTTATATTCAACATCGCTCTCATAGCCCCAGATTTTTTCAATGAAAAATTCCTTGGAAACAATCTGCTTGGGGTTGCTCATGAAAATCTCCATGATTTGATATTCTTTCAGGCTCAGTTTGATTTGTTCTTGTCCATAGCTGAGCGTATAATTCTGAGAATCCAACCGCAGGTTATGGAACTGCAAACCGTCAACGGCAACTTCTCCGGTGCGGCGAGTCAGGGCACGAATTCGGGCGAGCAGTTCACCGGTGACAAATGGCTTTGTCAAGTAGTCGTCTGCACCACTATCCAGACCGTTGATTTTATCGGCAACGTCTGACTTTGCGGTCAGGAGTAGAACAGGGGTAGAAATCTTCTGTTTCCGGAGCATCCGGAGAACTGAAATGCCGTCCAGAATGGGCAGCATGATGTCCAAAACAATACAATCATAAATGCCAGTGCTGGCATAATGCAAGCCGTCTTCGCCGTTATAGACGGTATCGACATGGTATTTATTCCGCTGTAAGATTTCAGCGAGGGCATCGGCAAGCTGTACTTCGTCTTCTACGATTAAGAGGTTCATAAAGCAAGGCATCTCCTTTCTATATTCCATTTTAGTATAACATCAGAACCTTAAAATAGGCTGAGAAAGCAAGGGAAAATAAAATGCGAGCCGCAGGCAAAATAAAAGTTTTTTGATCCAACAATTTTTCAAAAATGTTGGCGAGGT
>CABQIF010000169.1 GCA_902464115.1 uncultured Ruminococcus sp.
TCGGATTTTGATGGAATCGTTACATCCATGTTCTTTGGCAGCACCAAATTCAAAAGAATCGCAACCAAAAAGACAACTGCAACGCAATTCTGTGCAAATACATTTTGTACCATCTGCGGAAAAATACGGAATAAATCTGCACATTGTGTGAATCCCAGACCAATACTCAGGGACAACGCTGCAATGGTGATATTTCGCTGCGAGAAGCCACATTTGCTAATCATCTGCAAGCCACTGACAACAATCGTTCCAAACATCATAATCGTACAACCGCCCAGTACAGCATCCGGCAGCGTTGCCAGCAATGCCCCAAAGAACGGGAAAATGCCTGCTAAAATCATAATACCTGCTCCGGTTGCAATGGTAAACCGATTGACGACTTTTGTCATAGCAACCAACCCGACATTCTGGCTAAATGAAGTAATTGGCAGGCAGCCGAATACGGAGGACAAGGCACTGACAAATCCATCACAGGCAATCGAACCGGAGGTTTCTTCTTTGGTGACATCTCGATTCAAGCCGGAGGCTGCCAGAGCAGAAGTATCGCCGATGGTTTCTGTTGCGGAAACCAAGAAAATCAATGTAACAGAAAGAATCGCATCCGGATGAAATTCCATTTTAAATGGCAGCAGGTGCGGAACAGCAAAAATACTGGTGTCTTTCAAGGCGGAAAAATCCACAGCACCCATTGCAATTGCCAACAGATACCCGACTACCAAGCCAAACAAAACAGAAAGCTGCTTCCAGTAGGACTTCGCAAAGATATGGAACAGAATGCAGCAAAGCAACGTCACACTGCCTAAAATCCAGTTCTGGACAGAGCCGAAATCTTCACTGCCACTACCGCCGCCGAAAGAGTTTGCCCCTACCGACAACAGCGAAAATCCAATGGCAGTGACAACACTGGCGGACACGATCGGAGCGATCAGTTTCAGCCAGTACTTTGCAAACAAACCTAAAATGCCCTCTATGATACCGCCGATGAGAACCGCCCCCATAATCGCTCCATAGCCGTATTGTGTCCCGACAAAGCAGAGAATGGAAACGAATGTAAAGCTAATGCCCATGACGATCGGCAAACCCGAACCGATCTTATGAAAAATCGGAAACAGCTGCACGAGCGTTCCAATTCCGGCAATCAACATTGCACTTTGAATCAGCATCGCTGTATTCTGGTCGCTCAGTCCGCAGGCATTCGCAACAATGAGAATCGGGGCGATGTTGGCAACGAACATTGCCAGAATGTGTTGCAGCCCGAATGGAATCGCCTTTGCGATCGGGACAGCACCATTTAATTGATAGATATTTTCTACGGTTGCCTTTTGATGTTCTGTTTTCTGCTTCATTCTGCGTTCGCTGCCTCCCCTGTTTCCTGTGGGCGGAACTGAATTGTACCCGTTGCGGCATCCATTGCATCGACAATGGCAAGCGATTCCAGCTGATAGCCTAAATTTCGGATGATTTTTCCGCCCTGCTGGAAGCCCTTTTCAATCGCAATGCCAATGCCCTCTACGGTTGCTCCTGCCTGCTGTACAATGGAAATCAACCCCTGCAAAGCACAACCGTTTGCAAGGAAGTCGTCAATAATCAAAACCCGGTCTTCCGGATGCAAGAACTTCTTGGACACAATCACCTGATTCTTGCACTTATGTGTAAACGATTCCACTTCTGCCACGTAAACAGCACCATCAATGTTGACACTCTTGGACTTCTTCGCAAATACCACTGGCACGCCGAAACATCCTGCAACAATGCAGGCGATCCCGATGCCGGAGGCCTCAATGGTCAGAATCTTGTTGATCTGCTTTCCAGCAAACCGTTTCTGGAACTCCTCCCCCATCTGCCGAAACAGCTGTACATCCATCTGGTGATTCAAGAAGCTGTCTACTTTTAAGATGTTTCCCTCTTTGACGATGCCGTCTTTCTGAATGCGTTCCTCTAAAAAGTTCATGTTTTTCTGTCCTTCCCAACATACAAATTCTACCCCGAAGTGGTTGTTGCTTGTACGTTTTTTGATTTTTTTGTATTATAACATATTTTTATGGTTCATACAAGTTCTTTTTGTAAAATGGGACAAAACAGCGTGCTGAACCGCAGAGAACCACAAAAAAAGAACAGGATTCTGTAAATTTTATTTGAACGGACAACCGTCTGTCCGGCTTGATTGCTATAATGGGGATAGAAATTGCAAATGACGCAGAATTTCAATGAAAAAACAGAAAAAATATGACTCTCAGTAAGAAAGGAGGCATCGTTATGACAAAGGGACGATTGCGGAAAACAGATCGAATCTGTGCGTTGTGCCGGAACTGGAACGGAACGGTCGGGAGTACGACCATCCAGCCAGTGCTGGGCGGTGGGTTTCTGGTGGAAATGAAAGAAAAAGAAACCTGCTACCAGAGAACCGGACAGACGCAGGCACTGTTTGCGTGTTCCAAATTCGAGCCGAGATATTAAGAGATGGCTGGAAAATTGGAAAAAATGATTTTTTATAAAAAATGAAAAAGGAGTGCTATTTAATGCCACTATTTGATGTTTTGCTTGATGTTTTGGGGGCTGTTGGTGATATTGTTGCAGCCGGTGGAAAATGTACAAAAGAAGATTCAGAACTTCGAGGCACAGAATATGAACAGTTAGGCTCAGACTTGGAACGGTCTGGAAACGATTTCGCAAACAACATGAGAAAGTTAAAGCGTACGTTCGGCGATGACGATGATGAATATGATGACTGAGTTTTCGGAAAAGTATTTTTAACAGAGCGAAAATGATGATGGAGGAATGTTAAAATGTTTGGATTTGCAAATTATGTGAGAACACCAAAGCCCGGGGTAACGCCGTTTTCTCTGCCGGTCGCAATTGGAATTATTGTTGTGCTTTCAGCAGTGGATACGGTCGGCTGTGTTGTGCTGATTATCGGCAGTTTCATCTTTGTAAAGATGGGACACAAGGGACTGGAAATTGCGTTGGCTTTGGCGAATTGTGTTGTTCCGGATATGCTGCCAGGAATTGATGAGGTTTTTGGAATTGTCGCAACAGGCGGTACGCTGCTGCATGATTACAAAAAAGGTGAAAGTTTGCCGAATAGCATTGTTCATGCCATTGATGCAAAAAATGCTTACCACAACTGTAGCGAGGAATATGAAAATATGGATACTCTACAGATTGTTCAGAATGTCGCATCTGATTATGCAACGCAGCCAGCTTATACCGACCCGATGCCAGTACAGCAGGGAGAAACAGAATTGGAACAAATTGAACACTTACACCAACTGAAAGAAAAAGGTATTCTCACGGAAAAAGAATTTCAAGAAAAGAAAACGCAGATTCTGTCACATATGTAAATTTTATTGTTGTTTTCCCCCACCGAGTCCCTGTGATTCCGACCCGGTGGGGATTTTTTTATGATGATTGTCTTTTAAGATGGTTCAATGTAAAGGTGCTGCATCAACAAAATGATACAAAAAAACAACACTGACTCTAAAAGAATTCAGTGCTGTTTTTTAATATGGTGCCGCTGACCGGACTTGAACCGGTACGGATTTTACTCCGAGGGATTTTAAGTCCCTTGTGTCTGCCTATTCCACCACAGCGGCAACATCTTTATTATACTATAAG
>CABQIF010000170.1 GCA_902464115.1 uncultured Ruminococcus sp.
TGCATAGCCCAAGTATGACAATGCAGATTGCAGCCATCTGACATCATTTCCGTTCATCATCGGAGATTTCTGGTATAAAGTTCTTGTTGGGTAGGTGTAGTTCCAAGGCAGTGTGGTATCCGTAGAGATTACTGGTTTAACGCCATTGCTCCGCAAAACGCCATCCCAAGAAACACCACCAGTGTTATTATAATAATTCCCTACAGAAACTTCTGTTCCAGTTTGGTCGCCAGTTGCAGGATATCCACGATTGCTATGTGCACCTACATTCTTACGATTGCCCAGATAAATTTCTGTGTGTCTGCCAATATCCAGCAAAATATCTCCACGCTGCAAATTAGAAGCATCGCCCAATTGATTCCATGGAATCCAAGTAAATCCAAGTTGCTGCAGAGCTTCTCTTAAATTTCCTGTCCCCGTATCTTTACTAACGGAATAACCGCCGCCTTCCCGCAGGGCAGAAATTACAAATGAAACACAGTCATAATCAGGTCCCCACCGATATTTTTGGCTGTAACCATGAGAATTATCATTTGCTGTATCCACTGCCCATTTGATGGTTGCCTCTATCGGAGAAAGGGCTGCTTCTGTCCGAAGGGAAATTTTCCCTGTTACCCCATTGGACAACAACATTCCAACCGAAAAAAGCCCTGCCATTATTTTTAAAACAGTCTTTTTCATTCATCTGCCCCCGTTCTTTTATTCTGCACGCAGCAAGAATTTTTGCAAGGAAACCATATCGGTTAATGTGACCGTTCCAGAAGCATCCAGATCCATTCCATACATGTTAACAACACCTGTGCCATGCAACAGCTGCTGTTTTGCAAGCATCAAATCTAAAACATTCACCATGCCATCTGCATTGACATCGCCGGGAACTGGATTCACAATCGACGTTTCGTATACACCATCATTGTCCTTGTCAACAAGAATATTCAGCATCTGGTCATATTCTCCGGTTGTTGTAATATACACGGAAGAATATTGCTCCAAGTCTGAACAGGATACACACTGTCCGCCAGCTGTGTTATTCGCAGACACTTTCAAATTGCTGCCCAAATCACCTTTTAAAAGATAACCATCTTGATATTGCTGCAACGAAACTGCTGTATCAGTATACCCCTTTATCTTCAATTCGTACCATGGCAACGTGCACTGTTCCTGATTGGTTACAACATCAATATCATAATCCGTCGCATCTCCATTGACACTAATTGTGCAATTTGGAAGGAATGTGATTCGATGTGCACGACCTGCGTTTACCACTGCACGTTCATTTTCAAACCGCATCGTGGCAGACATTTCATCATCCATGCTATTCATTGCGGAATAACCGCTTTCCGGGTCTGTCATAAAGTAACTATAATCCTGATTTGCTTCTCCGGCAATCGTACCATAGCCATTGAAAATCTCTTCGTCTTCTTCCATCTCAGAACTGTTGATGGCAAAAACATCTTGACTCCCAGTCTTGCGGATGCTGATATCAGAACTGTTTACTGCAATTTCCGGATAAAAAACAGCTTGTTCCTCACTGCCTGCCGGATTGGTTTCCCCTTGCTGTTTTTTCAAATAGCCGTGCCGATTCAAAAGAGAAGCATCATTGCTTACCATTAACAGACGAGCATAGCACTTTGCATCCGATATATTATACTTTAGCTTTTTGTATGGAACGCACCATTCTAATGTATCAGACTTAAAGTAGATACAAGCATCATCTGTAAACTTTCCCTTTGAGCAGTCATAAACCAAAATACGTCCATCATATCCCTTTGTATAGCCTGTTCCGCCAACGTCCCAAGAGCCATATTCAACACCATAGGCAATTACAGAATGGGCATATCCAACACCGGATGTTCCGTTTTCTGTCCAAGCATAATTTACAACCACTGGATAACCGCCATCTGAAACTTGTCCAGCCTTGTCAATCAGGGTTTTCATCAAATTTTTCATGTTGTATTTACTTGCCTGCAAACATCTTTTTGTCTGCAATTTAATATCAGTCGTTCCTTGTAACAAGTAATAATAAATAATCAATGATTCAATATCATCATCATTTGGTTTTGAAATTTGCTTTAACGTTGTCGCACCATTTGTATAGTCAGACGGATTTAAGTAGCCCTGCTTGTACAACGCAGTTAAAACAGACATTCCATAACAAACGCCATCAAATTTATTGTATAGCTGCTTCTTCAAAGAAACAACTTCTGCAATATCGGTATTCGGAATATTGCTAATGAGTTTTTGCCAGTATGTATTATTGATATAAGCAGGGGCAAATACTTTTCCCGTATTTTGAAAATTCCAAATATCGGAATCAAAATTAATGGCGTGGTTCTGATGCACATCTCCAGTTGTAGTGGTGGTCACTGGTGCTGGCGTTGTGGTAGCAGCAGTTGTGGTGGTGGTGGTTGTAGTTGTAGTTGTCGTCGTGGTCGTCGTGGTGGTTGTTTCTGCTTGCACCGTAAATCCAACCCGTTCGCTGAATGTATAAGTTCCCTTTGCATTGACAGAAGCAACATCTACCGAATATGTTCCAGCATCCAACGTCAAAGCATAGCTTGTACCGTTATAATTAAACTGCTGTGAGATACAATTGTTATTGCTATCATAAATCCGAATATCATACCAATCTGTATCACTGCATGCATTCCAGCTAAAAGTCGTATTGGTTCGATTTGTCCCAGCTGACACACTGACTGACGGTTTAGACGGATAAACAACTGCCATGCTTTCCAATACTTCTACCATTTTAGAAACAGTTTTTGTTCCAACCTGTCCATCTGCTTTTAACCCATATGCAGATTGAAATTCCTTTACCTTGTCTACTGTTGCATTTCCATAACGACCATCTGTCGTCAATCCAGCATTGATGATTTTATTCAAAGCCGCCTGTACCCATGCAACATGACCATGATTGTCCGCAGCCTTTGTATTCTTTGCAAGTGTAGGACTGCCAGATGGCCGTGGATAAGGAATTCCAAGGCCACTATCTACGGAGGTCATTTCTGCCAAATCTAAATTGACCCATCCAGAAACACAAACAACACTGTCATTTTTCAACGCATAAATGCTGTTGGTTCGTCCCCAATTTCCATTGACTTCTTCTACATAAAAACACTCATACATTTGTGCTGCACCACGAACAGAACCATTTGGTTCTGCATAAACACGTGCACCGGTTGACCGATTTGTCATATAATACCCTACATCATATGCTTCTGCAACCAAGGCATTTTCCAGATTTGGAAGATAGGAAATCGGCTGTGCGACAGCAACAAATGAAACCATAGCGGCAAGCGTTCCTGCAAACGCTTTCCATAATTTTCTTTTTTTAATCATAAAATTTCTCCATTCTTCACACAAGTCTCTCGATAATTTTCCATTGTTTTTGCAATTCTGTTTGCAATTCTGTGATTCAACAGTTCTGCCGATTCACAGAATTACAAACGTACACATTAGGGAAGTGCTTTCATAAGAAACAAAAAATTTCTTTGACAATTTCATTATAGCACAGAATTTGGA
>CABQIF010000171.1 GCA_902464115.1 uncultured Ruminococcus sp.
CCATGCCATTAAGGTTGCAATTGACGAAGCACTGCGTTGCAAGGAAACCGGCGAAGAAAAGACCATTCTGTTTGGTTTGACTGGAACGGGTTACTTTGATATGTATGCTTATGAAAAGTTCAACGATGGAACGATGTCTGACTATATTCCGACAGATGCAGAATTGCAGAAATCTCTGGAAAACCTGCCGAAGATTTAACTTTATTTCTCTATCAACAACAAAAACCCTCCCTCAAGAATAATTCCTGAGAGAGGGTTTTCTTTATTATTAGGAATAATAGAATTATGTTTGGTCAGATTCCGAAACAATGACTTCTGTTACCAAGTTGGATGGCAACGGTTCATATCGCAGTGGCTTCAAGGTAAACCATCCACTTCCCTGCGTCATCTGCCGCAAGAGCAATGCAAAGTCATTCATTTCTCGCATTGGAACTTCTGCCAAAATATCCGTCATACCAGCTTTTTTCGATGGCTGCATTCCAAGCACACGACCACGCCGCTTGTTCAGTTCGCCCATCATATCGCCTGTATTTTCATCCGGAACAGCAACATCTAATGTACCGATTGGCTCTAATAGAACCGGTTCTGCCAACCGCATCCCCTCTTTATATGCCAAGGAAGCAGCGGTTTTGAAGGACATTTCAGAGGAATCAACCGGATGATAAGAACCATCTACCAAAATCGCTTTCAGTCCAACAACTGGGAATCCAGCTAAAACGCCTTTCTTTACAGAATCCTGTAAGCCTTTTTCTACTGCTGGGAAGAAGTTCTTCGGAACTGCTCCGCCAAATACCCGTTCTTCAAAAATCAAATCATCTGATACGCACGGCTCAAATTCAATCCAAACATCACCATACTGTCCATGTCCGCCGGATTGTTTCTTATACCGTCCCTGTACCTTTACTTTTTTCCGAATGGTTTCTCGATATGCGATTTTTGGCGTTTTCAATGTAACAGATACACCAAAATCAGACTGCAACCGAGAAACAACCGCTGCCAAGTGCTGTTCTCCTAAACCACTCAGAATTGCTTCCTTTGTAGTAGGGTCTTGCTCATAAGAAAGTGTCTGGTCTTCTTCTAAGATTTTCTGCATCGCACTGGCAACTTTTGCTTCATCCCCTCTTGCAGCTGGCTGTACTGCCATGCGATAGCAAGGCAATGGATATTCCGGTGCTTCCATGGAAACAACTTGTTCCGATGTGCAAAGCGTATCATTTGTATGGGCACGCAGCTTTGCAACTGCAATCAAATCGCCGCAAACAGCTTCTGCCTTTTCAGTCTGTTTTTTTCCGCATAGTTCTAATAACTTACCAATTTTTTCTGTGCTGCCATCTGTTGCATTCACCAATTCCATACCACTTTTCAGAGAACCAGAGAGCACTTTCAGGAAAGAAAGTTTTCCGACAAATGGGTCAACGGCAGTCTTAAAAATAACCGCCTTGGTTGGTGCATCTGGCGTGCAAGAAATCTCGACTGGTTCACCGGCTGCATCCAATGCCAACGCCTGCTCTGGAGCAGATGGCACTAACAATTCTAATTCTTTCATTAACATATCAACGCCTGCCAAAGTTGCAGCAGAAACACAGGTCACTGGCGTGATAATTCCGTTTTTGATACCGTTGTGAATGCCGTCAATGCGTTCTTTTTGTGTAAACGGTTCACCAGAGAAAAACTTCTCGAATAATGCTTCGTCGGTTTCTGCAACTGCTTCTGAAAAAGCTTCAATCAAGCCATCCATTCGATAGCCCATCTTTTCCGAAACGGCTGCGGTCGGCATCTCGGTTTCTACTGCCTTTCCAGCTTCATCATAGCGATAAGCTTTCATTTCAATCAGGTTGACATAAGAGATAATTTTTCGGTCTGCAATTACCGGCACAACAACCGGACAAACCGTAGAGCCAAATTTCGACTTCAAATCCGTCAGAACATTATAGAAGTTTGCATTGTCATCGTCCAGCTTTGTGACAACAAACATCCGAGGTTTTCCGAGTGCAACTGCACAATCATATGCCTTTTGCGTTCCAACCCGAACGCCGGATTTTCCTGAAACAGTAATCAAGGTGCAGTCACTGCCATAAATTCCTTCTGTCATCTCTCCGGCAAAATCAAACATTCCGGGGGTATCCAAAAGATTGACCTGCAAGGCATCGGTGCGAATGGTGGAAAGTGTTGTATAAACGGAGGATTTCCGCTTGATTTCTTCTGCTGTATAGTCAGAAACTGTGTTGCCTTCTGTGATTTTTCCGATCCGTTCTGTGACACCGCTCTGATAGAGCAGGGCTTCACATAAAGTTGTTTTTCCAGAACCGGCATGCCCGGCAAGTGCGATATTTTTCGTCATAGTTGTTTGCATTTTTTCTTCGCTCCAGTCTTATTAAAATGAAGTAGCAGATAAGCAAGTTGCAACTTGCACAATTTCTTTGAACTGCCTAATTATAATTATATAACATTTCACGAGAAAATGCAACCCTTTTTTGAAAAAAAATTGTTCCATTTTTTTAGAAAGCAAAAAACAGCTGCTGATTTCCTACAAAAAACCAGCAGCTGCATGCTTTTTCGACGTTCTCTTATGATTTATTCAATCAATCCGCTTTCTTTCAGCATCATTCAATATCCGTTCCCTTGACTTTCTTCAAGAGAACACGAATCATTTTCTTTTCTACAAAGGACAACGGAACTTCTGTGATCGGTTTCTTGTCAATTGCATAGTAGCAGGCACGCAACAACTCTCGAACATCATACTTACTGCCCCAGACTTCCGGAACACCACGATCAATATCCAACAGAGTATATACCGATTCCATACCCGTCCGCATGGAGTATTCTGTGGTAAAAATGGTATCTCTTGGCGTTTCTGCAAACTGTCCGATGAACGCAAAATTCACTGCACCATTTGGAACAACACGAGGACGGTCAGATTCTTTTCGCGGCTGGAAAAATGCGTTGATATATGGCATAAAGCAAGTAGTCGTGTTGCAGGCATTCTTTGCAAGTTCTGGAATCTTTTCTTTTTGGATTCCAATGTGATACAGCCATTCCTGACAAATTTCTTCGCCGGTACAATTTCGCATGGCTTTCTTGACATAGTTGCCTGCTCGGTTGGTGTGCAGTCCATACAGCCAAACTAGAACCATGCTTTTATCCTGCGAGCGGAATTGTGGCTGTCGGTTAATTGTCCAAGAAAGATACCAGTTCTCTGTACTATCTTTTACGGTTACGATACCACCCGTTGTGACTTTTCCGGCACGAGGATCCCGCTTGCAAACCCGAATGATATGCTGAATGATTTCTTCGTTGGAAGTTGCAACAGTTGCACTCATCCAGTTGGTTGCATTTACATCTCCGCAAAAGACTTCCGGCTTGCCAAATTCTCCATGCTTTGCCTGATCAGCAATCGCTTTCCACAAGTCCCATGATTCTCCGCAACCATTCTTGATGTGTGATAAATCTGGTGCATGTGTCTGGTCGCCATAACAAGAAGTATCCGTACAGCAGCCATTTGTGATGAATACCAAATCATCT
>CABQIF010000172.1 GCA_902464115.1 uncultured Ruminococcus sp.
GCATCCGGCAAAAGGGGGTTCCACCCCTGCTTTTGCCTGCCAGCGTGCTGCAATTGCCCCGTTGCCTTGTCCGAATTTGCAATGTTGATTCTCATGATTTAATGTTATTTGAATGGGACAGTTTTAAAAAGTGCAATTGCAGCAGGAAAAACAGATTACAAAATTAAATTTGCTTCGCAAATGTGGGCTGCTCGCCCACACCTCGCCAACATTTTTGAAAAATTGTTGGATCAAAAAACTTTTATTTTGCCTGCGGCTCGTATTTTGCAGCCTATTATAAGATTACCCCATTTTCTCCGGTTTTTGCAAACAGTCGCAAGACTTCCAATCGCAATCCCTGATTTCCCGGCTGCTGCAAAGTCGGGTCGTTCTGCAACAATTGTTCAGCTGCTTCTTCCGTTTCCCGAATCAATTCCATATCTTTCATCATATCCGCAGCCTTTAACGGCGGAAGTCCGTGCTGCCGTTCGCCAAAGAAATCCCCCGGCCCTCGCAGTTTCAAGTCTGCCTCTGCGATCTGAAATCCATCTCGCATGCGGCTCATGATCTGCATTCTCTGCCGGCAGGCATCTGTCACATGGTCAGTCACTAAAATACAATAGCTCTGTGCATCGCCTCTGCCGACACGTCCCCGTAGCTGGTGCAGCTGGGAAAGCCCGAACCGTTCTGCATCTTCAATCATCATAACTGTGGCATTTGGAACATCAACGCCAACTTCTACAACAGTCGTGCAGACCAGCACTTGAATTTCATTGTCCCGAAACGCCTGCATGACAGCGTCTTTTTCATTGGCTTTTAGTTTTCCGTGCAGCAGTCCGACAGAATAAGCAGAAAACGCTCCTGCTTGAACCTGCTTTGCATATTGTTCCACTGCCTGTAAATTGTTGTCGCCTTCTTCAATGGTCGGGCAGACAATATAGGCTTGCCGTCCCTGTTCCAGCTGCTTTTGAATGAAACTATACGCACGTTCTCGCAGCTTTCCCGTAACGGCATAGGTTTCAATGGGTTTTCTGCCGTTGGGCAGTTCTCCTAGAATAGAGAGGTCTAGGTCTCCGTAAATCATTAACGCCAGTGTACGGGGGATTGGCGTTGCTGACATGACTAATTTATGTGGGCATGTTCCCTTTTCAGCAAGTAGGCTGCGTTGCTCAACACCAAAGCGGTGCTGTTCATCTGTGATGACCAAAGCCAAGTTGGAGAACTGCACTTCTTTTTGAAAGATGGCATGCGTGCCGACCAACACCATTAAACTGCCATCTTGTGCAGCAGTCCGTACTTCTTTTTTCTCTTTGGCTTTCATCGCGCCAGTCAGCAGACCAACAGAAATGCCAAGCGGTTCTAGAAATTGTTGCAAGGTGGCATAATGTTGTCCGGCAAGAATTTCTGTTGGTGCCATCAGGGCACTTTGTACGCCGTTTTTTGCGGCAAAATAACAGGCAGCTGCTGCAACAGCAGTTTTTCCGCTGCCGACATCGCCCTGCAAGAGGCGATTCATGGGAACAGATTGACAAAGGCTGTCTAAAATTTCAGAAACCGCTTTTTGCTGCCCTTGTGTCATGGAAAACGGCAATGTATCATAAAAAGGTTGCATAGAAATCGGCTGCATAGGAATCGCAGCAGCGGTTTCCGTTCGTTTCCGTAACATTCGCATTCCAATTTGCAATTGTAATAATTCATCGAATGCCAGACGGCGGCGAGCCTGTTCCAGTGTTTTCATGGAATGCGGAAAGTGAATTTCCGGCAAAGCATCTGCTAATAATGGTAAATGATATTGCGTCAGCAGCCAGCCCGGCATCCATTCAAATGGTTCTTCTTTTAAGAGATTCAGAGCCTGCCGGACATTTGTTTCAATCATATTGGCAGTCAGTCCGGTGGTCAGTGCATAAATGGGTCGAATCAGTTGATTGCTGGATGCTGGGATGATGTGCGGAGAGTAGATTTCTTTGCGGAGTAGGTTTCCGCCGATTTTTCCATATAAATAGTAGGTGCTCCCGATG
Organism: uncultured Ruminococcus sp.; assembly: GCA_902464115.1. Taxonomy (GTDB): domain Bacteria; phylum Bacillota; class Clostridia; order Oscillospirales; family Ruminococcaceae; genus Ruminococcus_C. The sequence goes on from CABQIF010000172.1 coordinate 1,998, forward strand.
GTGAGGGCATCCATGGCAAAATGATTATTATATAGAACGATGCTGATTTGAGCAGTGTCATCTGTTGCAATGGCTTTGAATACGGTTAAACCGCTGCGGATGAATTGTGGAGCGAGTTTTTGTAGAATCTGAACCCGAAGAACAGCAAGCGTTTGATTCTGTGCTTCTGCAATCGAAATGGGGTTTCGATAGTCCATATAATGACGGGGGAGGTGATAGAGGAGGTCGTAGGGCGTTGTAATGTCCAGTTTGGCGTATAACTTGGCACGTTTTTGAGCAACATATTTCAGGGAAGTGATGGGCTGGAATAAGCGATGCATAAGCAGATGCTCCTTTCTGATATTTGTTTCATTATAGCATAGAGATATGGAAAAAGCAATGTGAAAGGTTTGTGCGAAGCACAAATGAAAAGTTTTTCGGTGCAGCAGTTTTTCAAAAATGCTGCCGAGGTGTGGGCGAGCAGCCCACATTTGCGAAGCAAATCAAACTGTACCATGAAAGAAAACAAAAATCTAAGAGAAAATCGGAAGAATCGCAATTGCCTTCAAAATCAGAAGGTTATAATAAGAGTCAAGGTTTCAGGGGCAATTGCGATTCCCAAGGCAAGCTGGGGATGTGCCCCAGCCTTGCCGAACCTTACACAAAGAGTTTTCCCCAAAAAAACAATTCTGACTCCATTTCAGCATAAAAAGCCCCTCATTTTCCGGAAAAATCGGTTAAAAACAACCTGTTTTGTATAAATTACACAATTTATCGACAAAATTCAGTAAAAATCTTCTACAAGAAAAAGGGTTGACAAAATCAGAAAAAGGGTATATAATAATAAAGCTGTCGCACGAGGAAAGGCGGCGTTAAGGAACTCGAAAGAGTGTGTAAACCGGACACGGAAAGCTGAGGAACACCGATGCAGGGAGCAGGGTGCAGCGAAGTGGAAGGGGAGCAAGACTTAACGGAAGCTTGGAACGTGAGGGAGCGGAGAAAAGATTGTATGCATTTCGTTGAGATATTGTGTAAGGGGAATAGATTGAAAAGAACATTTGTTCACAATTTATTTACTTGACAAACTTGAAGAGATGTGATATAATAAAGAAGTTACAGCGGAGAAATGAAAGTTTTGAAACTGTAACGAAGAGAAAGAAATCTGGTAGAACTTCATGAAATGTTAAAAACATTCAAAAAAAGTTCACTTGACAAAATCTCGAAAGTATGATATAATATAAAAGTTGCAGCACGAAAGTGTGGTCGACGAAAAGTTATATCAAGTACGGTATCTTGAAAATTGAACAATGCACTACAAGTACAAAAGACCCTTGAAATTCAAGAGAGCGTCAGAGAAGACGATAAAAAACACAAAACAAGTCAGTGAGTAACTGACAGGATCGATATAAGCAGCTTTGGCTGTGTATATACAACTTTATTAAAGAGTTTGATCCTGGCTCAGGACGAACGCTGGCGGCACGCCTAACACATGCA
>CABQIF010000173.1 GCA_902464115.1 uncultured Ruminococcus sp.
CAACGCAACCACTGGCGAACAGCACACAGGCAGACAGCGAAGCGTATCTGCCGAACCATCCGCAAGATGGTTTCCCCAAATGCAACCACAAAACCCCAAACAAATATAAAATTGAAACAGTTGACAAATACCAAAAAATCTGCTATACTGAAACATAGCAACATAGCTTTCAAAAAATGGGGTGCACCACCTGCGGGTGCAGCCCTTTTTCTGTCTATTTGCAAACATTCTCATAGAAAAGGAGTTGTCACCGATGCGTGTCAATGGAAAAGAAATCCCGCTGAACGCACCCATTTCCCTGCAAGCGTTTTTGCTGGAACAGCACTACGACCTCCGTACCATTGCAGTGGAACGAAATGAGGAAATTGTGCCGAAGGCAACTTATGCGGAAGTCATGCTGCAAGATTGCGATGCACTGGAAGTCGTTCACTTTATGGGCGGCGGTCAGTCCTCGAAAACAAAATAGGAGGAAGTTCCATGCAGAAAAAAGAATATGAAGATGACGTGTTGATGCTGGGCGGACATCCGTTCCACTCTCGTTTTATTTTGGGTTCGGGAAAGTTTTCCCTGTCCCTGATTCAAACCGTTATGGAATACGGCGGCAGTGAAATTGCAACGATTGCTCTGCGGCGTGCCAATGCAGACAGCAAAGAAAACATTTTGGATTTTCTGCCGAAAAATATTACCCTGCTGCCGAATACATCTGGTGCAAGAAATGCAGAAGAAGCCATTCGGATTGCACGGCTTTCCAGAGAACTGGGCTGCGGTGATTTCGTAAAGGTAGAGATCATTCATGAAACAAAGTACCTGCTGCCGGACAATGAAGAAACCATTCGTGCAACCCGTCAGCTTGCAAAAGAAGGCTTTATTGTCCTGCCATATATGTATCCGGATTTGGTGGCTGCCCGAAAGCTGGAAGATGCCGGTGCAGCTGCCATTATGCCGCTTGGTGCACCGATTGGCAGCAATCAGGGCTTGCGGACAAAAGACTTTATTCGCATTTTAATTGATGAAATGAAGCTGCCGATTATCGTAGATGCTGGCATTGGTGCACCTTCTCAGGCGTGTGAAGCTATGGAAATGGGGGCTGCTGCGGTTATGGCAAATACTGCCATTGCAACTGCCGGAGATTGTGCCGCAATGGCAACGGCTTTCCGCCTTGCCATTGAAGCGGGACGGCTGGCATATCTGTCGAAGTTAGGCAGAGTTTTGGATAAAGGTGCAGAAGCATCCAGCCCATTGACTGGATTTTTGCAGGATTAAGGGGGAAGTTTCATTTGCGTACCATTTACGACCCGATGACTTACCAGCCGCATATGCAGCAGCTGGATTCTCAGATGTTTGAAGAAGTGCAAACTGCTATGCAGGCATTTGAACAGACAACTTACACAGCAAAAGAGGTACAGGCTGCCCTGCGAAGCACAGCTTGCACCGTGCAGGAGTTTGCAGCCTTGCTTTCTCCGGCAGCACAGCCATTTCTGGAACAGATGGCAGAAAAGGCAAAGCGGGAACGGGAAAAGCATTTCGGCAACTGCGTGCAGCTGTTTACGCCGCTTTATATCTCCAATTATTGTGAGAATGAGTGCGTTTATTGCGGATTTAACTGCAAGAACAAGATTCACCGCAGCCATTTGAACATGGAAGAAGTCGAAAAGGAAATGCAGGCGATCGCAAAGACCGATATGCGAGAAGTGCTGTTACTAACAGGCGAAAGCCGTTCTGCATCCAGCGTGGAATATATCGGAAATGCGGTACAGATTGCGAAGAAGTATTTCCCGACCATCGGACTGGAAGTTTATCCGATGAATGTCGATGAATACCAGTATTTGAATCAGTGCGGGGCAGATTTTGTAACCGTCTTTCAGGAAACCTACCATTTAGATTGTTATGAAAAGATGCATCAGGCTGGAGCAAAACGCTGTATGCCGTACCGATTCTATGCACAGGAACGGGCAATTTTAGGCGGTATGCGTGGCGTTGGATTTGGGGCACTGCTGGGCTTGAGCAACTTCCGAAGCGATATGTTTGCAGCCGGGTATCATGCATATTTGCTGCAAAAGAAGTATCCGCATGCTGAAATTGCCATGTCATTCCCACGGCTGCGACCATATAAGAACCACGAAAAAACAGAAGAAAACGATGTTCATGAAACGCAGCTCCTGCAAATGATGCTGGCGGTTCGGATTTTCCTGCCGTTTGCCAGCATCACGATTTCTACCCGAGAACGGGCAGGTTTCCGTGACCATGTGTTGCCAATCAGTGCAACAAAGATTTCTGCTGGTGTCAATGTCGGAATCGGTGGGCATACCGAAGAAGAACAAAAGGGCGATGCACAGTTTGAAATTTCAGACGGCAGAAGCCTTGCTGAAATTCATCAAGCCATTCTGGAACAGGGCATGCAGCCGGTTTATACCGACTACATCAATACGAATTTGCTATGAAAATACTCTGTGTAACAAATCAAGCCCTCTGTAAGGGTGATTACTTGCAGCAATTGCAGAAAATTGCAGCTGCAAAGCCGGATGCGATGATTTTACGGGAAAAACAGCTTTCTGAAACAGCATATCAGGCATTGGCGGAGCAAGTGCAGCGTATTTGTCAGGAGCAGGGCATACAGCTGATTTGCAATCATCAGAGTTCTGTAGCGGAACGCCTGTCCTTGTCCGTACAGATTTCTGTTTCGCAGCTGGAGCAGGCAAGTGCATGGTCTGTACCGTTTGGGGTTTCTGTCCATAAGCTGGAGGAAGCAAAACAGGCGGAGCAGGCTGGGGCAAGCTGGGTAATTGCTGGGCATGTTTTTGTAACTGCCTGCAAACCGGATCTACCGCCGAGAGGGCTTTCCTTTTTGCAGGAAATCAAACAGGCAGTTTCCATTCCCGTCTATGGAATTGGTGGCATTCATGTACAGAACGCTGCACAGGTGCAGGCAGTCGGTGCGGATGGCATTTGTATGATGTCAGATTGGATGCAGGCAGAAGAACCGGAACAGCTGATGCAGCAGCTGCGAGCAATCAAACCGGAGGAACAGCGATGAAACAACGCTATCAAATTATCACGATTTATGAAGAGGATCACGGCTGTGAGGGCATTCCAGAGGGCGAAGAACCGATGGATCAGGTGCTGTTGCGAGCAGAAAACGGCGAGGAATATTGGACAAGAATCGCCGATGCTGTTTTGCTGAACCAGAACTGGAATGAGGGCGACTGGATTCTCTGGGAAATCAAATAAGCAATAAAAAAATCCCGATACGATTTGTATCGGGATTTTTTGGAGAATAAATAGGAAACACTGCGTGCAGCAATTGTTTTATGGGAGGCTGCACGCAAGAAGAAAGCATTAGTTGTGACCGTTTTTGCTATAAGTTACCCACTGATACTTTGCAGTCAGCGGTGTTTTGCCATCGAACGGCTTGAGCC
>CABQIF010000174.1 GCA_902464115.1 uncultured Ruminococcus sp.
TTTCACATACATCTCCGAGTCTAACTCGCATAAATCCAGCTACAAATACAAATTTATGTATCTGCTTTTCCTTTCTTTTAAATTAAAATCACAATACAAAAAAGCGGTAAATGTGAAATCATCTACCGCTTTTTTGTAAACTATTTGGCGGAAAGAGAGGGATTCGAACCCTCGGTACGCTATTAACGTACACACGAGTTCCAGTCGTGCGCCTTAGACCAGCTCAGCCATCTTTCCATCCATATTCTGCACTGCGTGCATGTGGTGCGAGTGACGGGACTTGAACCCGTACGTCGAAACACACGCCCCTCAAACGTGCCTGTCTGCCAATTCCAGCACACTCGCATATTTTAACAAGATACAACATCACGTTTTCATTATCTTACGTTTTGGTATCTCGCCTCAGTGCTTTATTATTATAGCAGAAATTCGCAGGATTGTCAAGCGGTTTTTCGACTTTTTTACGTAAAAAGAAAATGCGAATTGAACCTAGATTTTATGCAAGTTGCACAAATACCGGAATTTTACACGTCCATTTGGTGATGATAGTAGTAAACCGCCAGCTGTGTCCGGTCACGCAGCTGCAATTTTTCCAGAATGCTGCTGAGATAATTCCGAATCGTTCCCTCGCTGAAACAGAGTGCTGCAGCGATTTCCTTGTTGCTATATCCCTTTGCAACCTGTGCAATGATCTCCTGTTCTTTTTCGGTAATGTCATATTTGGCATAGTCGAATGTGGATTTCTTTTTGAACTGTTTAGAGAAACAGGAAACAACTTGTTCCCCGAATACATGTTGCCCCTGCATGACTGCTTCGAGAGCCGGAACGATTCCGGCAAAGTCTTGTTTTAATAAGTATCCCTTTGCTCCGAGTTCCAACGCCTTTGCAATGTAGGCATCATCGGAGAATGTTGTCAGAAACAGAATGCGAGCGTTTGGGTCTTGTTGCAGAATCTGTTCGCCGGCATCCAGTCCGCTTCCATTCGGCATTTGAATGTCCAGCAGCAGGACATCCGGTTTCCACTGTTGATAGAGAGCAACGGCTTCCGCTCCAGATGTTCCGGTTGCCAGAACTTGCACAGAGCCGGTGCTTTCGAGGATGGTTTTCAGCGAGAGCGTCACAAGTTGGTCGTCGTCGATCAGAATAATACGCATAGAGAGGAATCCTTTCTTTCCATGATAATAGTAGGGTGGGCGATTTATGATTTTGGAATAGAGAGAAACACCCGAAACGAATCTTTTTCCGGAAAGAATCGAATCAGCCCATGAACTTGTTCGGCTCGGTCTTGCATGGTTTCCAGACCGATTCCGGTTTGTTGCAAGTGTGAGCCTGTTCCGTTGTCTGTAATGGAAAGCTGATAAAAAGCCGGATGTTCCCGAAGGACAATTTGAATGGCATCGCCGTTGGAGTGCTTGACGACATTCGACAGACTTTCTTTTAAAACGCCCAGCAAACACAGCTTTACAATGCTGGGAATCTGTTCGGAAATATCATAAGTCAAGGTGATGTGGTAAGTATCTTTCAGAGGTTGCAAGCAGTCCTGCACAGACTTTTCCAATGGGATGGCATCATCATGCAGCTTGTGCACACTGCTGCGGATACTGGTCATGGCACTGTCTAATGTTTCCTGTAGGGCAGCAACAGAGGCTTTTAGCGGCTCTTCTTTGACACAAACAGCAAGTGCTCCCGTTTGTAGCAGAGCACGGGTCAGCATATGCCCTACATTGTCATGAATTTCTCTGGCAATGCGGTTGCGTTCTTGCAGCGTTGCCATGAATACCGCATCATTCTGTGCCGTTTGCAACTGGCGGTTTCGCTGGGTCAATTTTTGCTGCAATTCGCTTGCATGGTCATGCTGCTGGTGGACAGTCTGTACCCAAGTTTCCCATTGTTGAGCACGCCAGCCCAATAGAATCGAAAGCGGAATCAGTCCGCAGAATAAACAGATTTGCAGCACGGAAAATGTAGCAAGATGCAGCAGAGCACCCACGGCAAAGAGAGAGAGATACCATTTTTTCGCCCGAATCGCATCATATAAGAGCAGCGGCATCGTTAAGAGAATTGGCGGATAACAGCTGCAAAGCAGAAAGTAACCGCCAAGGCAGATGCTGGACAGTCGACTTTTCGGGAACGCCTGTGCAAGAGCAGAAATCGTCAGGGCAAGCAAAAGAGAAATCACAGGGAGTGGGTGAATGGTGTCAATTGTGGATGCAATAGAAATGAGGATCATCCAGAATAGAACGCCCTTTTCAAGAAATGGATACAAGAGATCAAACCACCTTTCCAGAGCACTGTAAGGTTTGTCAGTATGTGCTTTTTTATAGTATAACATACTTCGGAGCTTCCTGCAACTATCTGGTTAAATTTGAAAAAGTGACGTTTATTTTTTGTTATTTTTTTGAAAAATCGTATGAAAACGGCGTACCCGATTTTAAGGCCTAATTTTTGTCGGATTCTATTGACTTTTTGGAGAGTTTGTCGTATAATAAAATCACAGGGAACTCACATGGAGTTTACCGGAAACAAAAAGAACTTTCATAAAATTAAAGGAGTGTTACATATGTGGAAATGTTTTAAGAATGAAAAACTGTGGTGTGCAATCGGCGGTGCAGCTGCTCTGGTGATCGGTAAGAAGATCGTAACAGCGGAAACCACTCGGAAACTGGCAGTCAGCGGTCTGGCAAAGGGCATGAAGCTCCAGAGCGATGCAAAGGCTACGTTCCAGAACATGAGAGATGAAGCATCTGACATTTGCTGTGATGCAAAGGAAGAAGCTGGACTGGCAGACATCGCAGAAGAAGCTGCATCTGAAGAAGAAACGAAGTGATTGTACCATGAATGGCAAAATCGTTTATGACAAACCCGGCAGAATCCGGTTTCGTTGCGGTGCATATGCATTTGAACGGGAACTGGAAACCGCCATTCAGGAAGCATTGCTGCGGAATCGGTTTGTATTGCAGGTAGAAGTTCATGCACAAAACGGCGGCATTCTGGTACATTACCGGAAGGGACATCGCTTGGATGTTATCCGTTTGGTTGCAAGAATGAATCCTCGCACTATGAAACCGTTGGAAAATCAGATCGGAACGGAACAGATTGATTCTGATTTTAAGAGCGATTTGACAAAACTGGTTGCAAAACGGGTTTTGTACAAGGCATTGCTGCCGACCCCCATCGGAAACGCAATTATTTTCCTGAGAGGATTGCGGTATGTCGGACGGGCAGTGAAGAACTTATTTGACTGTCATCTGAATGTGGAAGTGCTGGATGGTACTTCTGTGGCAGCTTGTCTGCTGCAAAAGAACTATAAGACTGCTGGAACAATTATGTTCTTGCTGTCTGTTTCTTCCTTGCTGGAAGATTATACCAGAGCCAGAACAAAGGCTGCTTTGACAGATAGCTTAGCGATCAAGAC
>CABQIF010000175.1 GCA_902464115.1 uncultured Ruminococcus sp.
CAGCAAAGCTGCATTGTCACGAATGCCCATAAAATTATCACGGGAAATTATCCGGATTTGCAACAAAAGCAAAGCGATTTTTTCTTTTTCCAGCGATTGAAAACAGAAGATGCAACGCAATTGATTTTGGATTTGGTGAAAACACGGCTGCCGAATGCCTATCATTACCATCCAATGGATGATATTCAAGTGATTACGCCATCTCGAAAAGGCTTATTAGGGGTAATTGAATTGAATCGCCGTTTGCAGGAGGTTTTAAATCCGCCCAGTCGAGGAAAACAGGAATATAAATCGGTTCTCTATACATTCCGAGAAGGGGACAAAGTCATGCAGATTCGCAACAACTATGACTTGGAATGGCATAAAGATGGCGAACCGGGAGCAGGTGTTTTTAACGGTGATATTGGAAAGATTCTGACGTTGCAGAAAAAGGCAGGAGAAGCGGTCGTTTGTTTTGATGGGCGAACGGCGGTCTACAGTTTTGACCAGCTGGAACAGTTGGAACTTGCCTATGCCATTACCGTGCATAAAAGTCAGGGCTGCGAATTTGAAGTGGTGATTCTGCCCTTGTTGGGCGGTTTTGAGAAGTTATATTATCGAAACTTGCTGTATACAGCCGTCACTCGTTCCAAAAAGCTGCTGATTCTGATTGGTTCGCAGCAGAAAATCTATCAGATGGTAGATAATAATCGGCGGTGTCATCGTTACACCTGCCTCAAGCATATGATGACAGAGGGGACATTGCATGAAACAGACACATCTGTTCCGAAACAGTTACCGCTTTCTGATTGACCTTGTGTATCCGAATCGCTGCCCCTGCTGTAATCAAGTGATTGCATGGGATGCATGGATTTGTGAGGCATGTCAGATTGAAACAGCATGGAATCCAGATACCGTATGCAGTGGATGCGGAAAACCATTTGATGACTGTATGTGTTCAGAGTCGCTTGCCTTTGATGGTGCAATGGCAGTCAGTCGTTATGAGGGACGAGCCAGACAGGGTATTTTACAGCTAAAACAAGCGGAAAATTTGAACTTTGCGAACTACACGGGAGCAGTATTAGGGGAGCGAATCTTGCAGAAACCGGATTGGATGATGGCGGATGCCATTGTTCCAGTACCGATGCAGCGGCATCAGTGGATTTTACGGGGAAAGAATCCGGCGGAACGCATTGCAAATGCAATTTCTTTTGTCACAAAGATTCCGGTTCGTACGGATTTGCTTTGGAAAAAGCCGGGCGGAATTCCGCAGCATACGTTGAATGCAGAACAACGGCGTACCAATGTTTTGCAATTTGCATCGACTGGGAAATCATTGAAAGGCTATATTTTCATTTTATGTGATGATGTTTTGACAACGGGAAGCACAGCAAATTACTGTGCTTCGTTGCTGAAACAATGTGGAGCAGAACGGGTTTATGTTGCAACAGCAACGACAACCACAAAAATAAAATCATGAGAAAAAACAGAAAAACAGCGTGTACCAAAAAGGAAGGGAAACAAATTTATGGCAACAACAGACATCGGGATTGATTTGGGAACAGCAAACACCGTGATTACCTTGGGAAGAAAAGGGGTTGTTTTAAGAGAACCGTCCGCCATTGCTTATCATCTACGGACAAAGGAAGTTTTGGCGGTTGGGATGGCAGCTTATGAAATGATTGGCAAAACACCGGACTATATCACAGTTGTGCGTCCGCTGTCCAACGGGGTAATTTCAGATGACCGAATGGCACAATATATGATTCGGGAATTTATCCTGCGAGTGACTGGAAAACGCCTGCTGAAGCCTCGAATCATCATCTGCGTTCCATCGTTCATTACCGATGTAGAAAAACGGGCAGTTGTAGAAGCGGCAATGAGTGCTGGTTCTCGAAAGGCATATCTGATTGATGAACCGATTGCAGCATTAATCGGAGCAGGTGTCAATATTGGAAAAGCAAGAGGCAATATGATTGTGGATATTGGCGGCGGTACAACAGACGTTGCAATCGTATCCATGAACGGAATTGTAACATCACATTCCATTAAAGTTGCTGGAAATACATTGGATCAGGCGATTATCCGCTATGTGCAGACGAAATATAAGCTGCTTATCGGGGAACATATGGCAGAACGGGCAAAAATTCAGCTGACAAATTTATTTGACCCGCGGGAAGATGTGACAATGTATATAAAGGGCAGAAATCTGGTCAGCGGTATGCCAGAACAGATTGAAATCAGTGAAACTGAAATTTTTGAAGCGGTTGAGGATGAAATTTCAGCCATCATTGAAGCCATTAAAACGGTTCTGGAAGAAACGCCGCCGGAATTGGTGGGCGATATTTATGAGAACGGCGTTTTGATGGCTGGTGGTGGTGCAATGCTGGGCGGCTTGCGGAAGTTGGTCGAGCATACCTTGAAGGTGCGGTGTGTCGTTGCAAAAGATGCAATGAACTGTGTCGCAAAGGGAACTGCCATTGCATTCAGAAATATTGATAATTTGCTGGATGGATTTGAAAATATTGCCATTTACCAGTATCAGGCTTAAAGGAGTGTTTCATGGCAAAATCAAAAACCGTTTTCCGCTGTCAGCAATGCGGATTTGAAAGCACGAAATGGAATGGAAAATGCCCATCTTGCGGAGCATGGAACAGTCTGGTAGAAGAAACCATACAGCCAGCAGCGGCGAAAGCACCAGCTTCTCGGAAGAAAGCAGACCTTTCCAACTTCATTCAGGAGTTGGAGTCAGTTGATACGCAAGAAGATATTCGTTACCAAACCGGAATCGGGGAACTCGATCGTGTTTTGGGTGGCGGATTGGTAAAGGGTTCAATTGTTCTGCTGGGCGGAGAACCGGGCATTGGAAAAAGCACATTGCTGCTGCAGATCTGTGAGTTTTTCGGGGCTTCTCATTCGATTTTATATGTTTCTGGGGAAGAATCCACAAAACAAATTAAATTGCGAGCAGAACGCTTGCACGTCACAACAGAAAGCCTATATTTGCTTGCAAACAATGACGCACAGAGTATTTGTGATACCATCGCAGCGTGTGAGCCGGATATTGTAATCATCGACTCCATTCAGACGATGCAAATTACAGAACTTTCCTCCAGCCCGGGAAGTTTGACGCAAGTGCGAGAATGCACCAACCTCTTTATGCATACTGCAAAGCAGCATGATATTCCGATTTTTATTGTTGGACATGTCAACAAAGATGGAGCGATTGCAGGGCCAAAGGTCATGGAGCATATTGTGGATACGGTGTTGTATTTTGAGGGTGAACGGAATTTCTCCTATCGCATTTTGCGTGCAGTCAAGAACCGTTTTGGTTCTACCAATGAAATTGGCGTATTTGAAATGATGGAATCCGGATTGCAAGAAGTGCCGAATCCATCCGCCATGCTGCTGGAGGGC
>CABQIF010000176.1 GCA_902464115.1 uncultured Ruminococcus sp.
GTAAATTGTAATTATTTTTAGAAATGAGCAAAATGTTCACCGCACAGGGAGAGAAATTTCTCTGTGCGGTGATTTGTTTTCCATGAATAGTTGACAAGCCGGAAAAGTTGTGCTATAATTAAATTTACGACAGTTCGTTTGCACCATCCTGTCGTTAAATAAAACCAGGGCTGCCAAAATTTTTTCGTTGTTTCAACAGGCGGTTGCCTGTTTTCTATCAAACGATCGGCGGTCTTTCTTTTTGCAGAAAGTACCGCCTTTTTTATGGCTTATTTTTAGAAAGAGGGATGCAATTCATATGTATCAATTGAAAGCAAAAGCAGCATTTGACAGTGCTCATTTTTTAAGTGGTTACAAGGGAAAGTGTGCGAACCTGCACGGACATCGCTGGACAATTGAGGTAATCGTAGAGCAGGAGGACTTGCAGACAGAGGGGGTCTGTCGGGGGATGTTAATTGATTTCGGGGACTTGAAAAAAGCCCTGCGAGCATTGGCAGATTTCTATGACCACGCTTTGATTTATGAAGAAGGTTCGCTGCGTCAGACAACCGTACAGGCATTACAGGAAGAATCATTCCGCCTGATTCCAGTTCCGTTCCGACCAACCGCAGAATGCTTTGCAAAGCACTTTTTCCATCAGTTACAGCAGCAGAATTTGCCTGTAAAACGGGTCATTGTCTATGAAACACCGGATAATTGTGCGGCGTATGAGGAGGCGGAAACCAAGTGAGTGCTACCTATCGGGTTGCAGAACAGTTTGTTAGCATCAACGGCGAGGGAACACGGGCTGGAGAATTAGCGGTTTTTGTACGGCTCTGCGGTTGTAATTTGCAGTGCAGTTATTGTGATACGCAGTGGGCAAATCAGCCAGATGTTTCTTACCAGCTGCAAACTACCGAAGAAATTGTACAGGCAATCTTAGAAACGGGCGTTCGGAATGTCACCTTAACTGGCGGAGAACCGCTGCTCACGCCAAATGTTGCGGAGCTGATTGCTGCAATTACTGCACAGCCAACCTTGTCATTGGAGATTGAAACAAACGGCAGCGTTCCCCTGCAATCGGTTGCAGCAATCCAGCCTCGTCCGATTTTTACGATGGACTATAAATTGCCGTCCAGTGGGATGGAACATAAGATGTGTCTGGAAAATATGCAGCTGCTGCAACCGCAGGATACTGTAAAACTGGTTTCCGGTTCGCTGGAAGATTTGGAACGGGGAGCAGCGTTGATTCGACAGTATGACTTGACACATCGCTGTCATGTTTATTTTAGTCCGGTGTTTGGCTCGATTGAACCACAGGAAATGGTACAGTTTTTGATACAGAAGCAGTTGAACGGCGTGCGGCTGCAATTACAGCTGCATAAATATATTTGGGATCCACAGGAACGTGGCGTTTAAAAAGCAGAAAGGAAGCGGCAGAAATGGCAATTGATACAGAAGCCATTGCATACCATGTAAAGGGTATTTTGAAGGCATTGGGCGAAGATCCGGAACGGGAAGGACTGAAAGAAACACCGGAACGGGTTGCAAGAATGTATGCGGAAGTGTTCGCTGGCATTGCATATAGTAATCATGAAATTGCAGAGATGTTCGGAAAGACGTTTTCCAAACCGGAAACCGATGCTGGACAGACGGTTGTAACAATGAAAGACATCAGTGTATTTAGCTACTGTGAACACCACATGGCATTGATGTATAATATGCACGTGAACGTGTCCTATGTTCCGCATGGGAAAGTGTTGGGACTGAGCAAAGTTGCAAGAATCTGTGATCTGGCAGCAAAGCGGTTGCAGTTGCAGGAACGGCTTGGACAGGATGTTGCAGAAATTATCATGGAAGCAGCAGGTACACCAGATGTGGGCGTTGTCATTACAGGTTCACATAGCTGCATGACGGCAAGAGGGATTCGGAATGTGCCAGCAGTGACTACTACAACGACTTTTTGCGGAGCATATGAAACAGATGTCACCTTGCAGCAGAGAGTGATGAACTGAGTACAGAAAGGATGGAATGATTATGAAAGCAATGGTATTATTCAGTGGCGGCGTAGATAGCACGACCGCACTGGCATTGGCAGTTGAAAAATATGGAGCATCAGAAGTGCTGGCACTTTCGATTTATTATGGACAGAAACATAAAAAAGAATTGGAAGCTGCACAGAAAGTCGTCAATTATTATGGCGTTGCCTGGAAACAGCTGGACTTGACCACGATTTTTGCAGATTCCAATTGCAGCTTGCTGGCAAATTCCACAGAAGAGATTCCGCAGGAAAGCTATGCAGAACAGCTGGAAAAAACCAATGGTGCACCGGTTTCCACTTATGTGCCGTTCCGGAACGGTCTGTTTCTGGCATCTGCTGCCAGCATGGCACTGTCAAACGGCTGCGAAGTGATTTATTACGGGCCGCATGCAGATGATGCTGCTGGAAATGCCTATCCGGATTGCAGCACCGTCTTTAATGATGCGATGAAAACAGCAATTTATGAGGGTAGCGGTCATGAATTGCGGGTAGAAGCCCCGTTTGTCACATTGACAAAGAAAGACATTGTAAAAAAAGGCTTGGAACTGCACGTTCCATATGAATTGACGTGGAGTTGCTACGAGGGTGGCGAAAAGCCGTGCGGTGTCTGCGGAACGTGTCGGGATCGGCGTGCGGCATTTTTAGCGAATGGCGTAGAAGACCCACTTCTGAAATAAATAAAAACAATTGACAAAAAGGAGATTCTCACATGACAGGTAGAACTAAAGAAGAAACGAATGGCGTGACCCTGCTGGGCAACCAGCACACCCAATACCCGAATGACTATGACCCAAAGGTGCTGGAAACATTCGTGAATAAGCATCCAGACCACGATTATTTTGTAAAGTTCAACTGTCCGGAATTTACAAGTCTTTGCCCGATCACTGGACAGCCGGACTTTGCAACCCTCTATATTTCCTATGTGCCGGATGAAATCATGGTGGAAAGCAAGTCGCTGAAACTGTATCTGTTCAGTTTCCGGAATCATGGCGATTTTCACGAGGACTGCGTGAATATCATCATGAATGACCTGATTGAGCTGATGCACCCGAGATACATTGAAGTATGGGGAAAGTTCCTGCCGAGAGGCGGCATTTCGATTGACCCATATTGCAATTATGGCATGCCGGGCACAAAGTGGGAGCAGGTAGCATGGGAACGCCTGACACATCACGATTTATACCCAGAAACGGTTCGGAATCGCTGAGCGAATCCAATAAATAGCTGTCCAAACTGAAAAAACAGCTGCTTTTTTCTTGCGGACAAAATCAACAAACTTTGTTTTTTTAAGAAGAAATATGGAAAAACGCCGATTTCTTTTCTGATTTCTTTGA
>CABQIF010000177.1 GCA_902464115.1 uncultured Ruminococcus sp.
TGCTCGCCCACACCTCGCCAACATTTTTAAAAAATTGTTGGATCAAAAAACTTTTTATTTGCCTGTGGCTTGTGACTGGAAACACTGCTTTTTAAATTTCAATTTTCTCTAATCAATACCTTGTTAAAAAAGGGGGACAGCTTGTCCCCCCTTCATAATTATGAGAAAATGGCTCGCTGCAATCGTTCTGCTGCCTCCTGCATCTTCTCTTCCGGCACATTGGAATAGTTCAACACCAAAGTATGTGCTTCCGCCTGCTCCTGCTGAGCATAATAGGAAGACAGACATGCAACATGCAACCCCTGCCGCTCTACACGCTGCACCAATTCTGCATCATCTGCCTGTGTCTGAACTCGCAACAGAAAATGCAAACCGGCTTCCTCTTCTAAAATCTCTGTCATCTCCGGCGGCATCACTGCTCGCAGACAGGAAATTAAGGTATCTCGTTTCTGTCGATAGCGGTTTCGCATCCGGTTAATATGCGTTTCAAAATAACCCTCTGCCAAAAAATGTGCTAACACCAACTGTTCAAAGCCGGAAACCGTACACGCATAAAAACCCAGTTTCTCATAAAACCGCTCTGCCAGCGGCGGCGGCAGTACCATATATCCAATTCGAATAGTAGAGGAAAGGCTTTTGGTGAACGTATTCATATAAATGACCCGTCCAGTTGTATCCATGCTTTGCAGGGTCGGCAACGGCTTTCCAGTCATCCGAAATTCAGAATCGAAATCATCCTCAATGATATATCGGTTTTTCTGTTCCGTTGCCCAGCCCAACAGCGTATACCGCCGGCTCACTGGCATGACAATTCCCGTTGGATAGTGATGAGAGGGCGAACAGTGCACAACATCTGCTCCACACGCCTGTAACGCCTCCACCGATATGCCGCTTTGGTCAATCGGTACAGGTGTAAAAGCTACCTGATGGCTGCGATAAATTTTCGCAATTTTTGCATAACCAGGGTCTTCTGCTGCATAATGACGGTCATACCCCAACAGCTGTATCAACAATCCATATAAAAAGTCTGTTCCTGCCCCGATGATAATTTGTTCCGGTGCAACCTGCATGCCTCGAAACGCTGCCAGATGGTTGGCAATTGCTTGCCGAAGCTCCGACCGTCCGCCTGCTGGTGCATTCTGCATTAAATCCTGCTGATGCTGCGTCATACATTTTCGCATCAGCCGATTCCAGATTGAAAAGGGAAAGTTGTCCGGTTCCGTGTGATTGCTGACAAAATCGACAAACCAAACCGGAGCAACTTCCGGAACAAACAGGGCAACATCTGCTGCAATCTGCGGCTTCTGACTGCGAACATCTGCCACATAAAAGCCCTTTCGTGGTAAACTATATAAATATCCCTCTGCGACCAACTGACTATAAGCACTTTCCACCGTCATGACGCTAATACCCAGATGCAACGCAAAAGAACGCTTGGACGGCATTTTTGTCCCAGGCGGTAAAACGCCCGAAACTACGTCATTTCGGATACATTGATAGAGATGTTGGTATAGGGATTCTGACCCGATATTCGTAAACGAATAGGTGAGCATGCGAACGCCTCTCTTTCCATCTGACCTGACTGAAATGGTTTTAATTGAGTATTTACAACAGGTCAGTTTGCGGTATACTTAGAGTATAGCAAATTTTTGCAGATGCGTCAATAAAAAAGACGATTTGCTTGGATTTTATCAGAAAAAAGGAGATTTTTCATCATGGAAAACCAGACACAAGTAAAACTGAACAGAGAACTGGCTCAGATGCTCAAGGGCGGCGTCATCATGGACGTTACCACACCAGAACAGGCAAAGATTGCAGAAGCAGCTGGTGCTTGTGCCGTTATGGCACTGGAACGGATTCCGGCTGACATTCGTGCAGCTGGCGGCGTTTCCCGTATGAGCGACCCGAAGATGATCAAGGGCATTCAGAATGCTGTTAGCATTCCGGTTATGGCAAAGTGCAGAATCGGTCATTTTGCAGAAGCACAGATTTTGCAGGCAATCGAAATTGACTACATCGACGAAAGCGAAGTCCTCTCTCCGGCTGACGATGTACACCACATCGACAAGACTGCATTCAAAGTTCCGTTTGTTTGCGGTGCAAAGGATCTAGGCGAAGCTCTGCGGAGAATTGCAGAAGGTGCAACCATGATTCGGACAAAGGGCGAACCGGGTACTGGCGATATTGTACAGGCTGTTCGGCACATGAGAATGATGAACAAGGAAATTGCACGGCTGACTTCCATGCGGACAGATGAACTGTACGAAGCAGCAAAGCAGCTGCAAGTTCCGTATGATCTGGTTTGCTATGTACACGAAAACGGCAGACTGCCAGTTGTAAACTTTGCAGCTGGTGGCGTTGCAACTCCGGCTGACGCTGCTCTGATGATGCAGCTGGGTGCAGAAGGTGTATTCGTTGGTTCTGGTATCTTCAAGTCCGGCAATCCGGAAAAGCGTGCTTCTGCAATCGTAAAGGCTGTTACCAACTACAACGATGCAGCAATGTTGGCAGAACTTTCCGAAGACCTGGGCGAAGCAATGGTTGGGATCAACGAACAGGAAATTGCCCTGCTGATGGCAGAAAGAGGAAAGTAAACGATGAAAATAGCAGTCCTTGCCGTACAGGGTGCTTTTGCGGAACACGCAAAGCGGGTACAAGAACTGGGAGCGGAAGCAGTCGAACTGCGACAGAAAGCAGATGTGCTGCAAAGCTATGATGGCATCATCCTGCCGGGCGGAGAAAGCACGGTACAGGGAAAATTACTGAAAGAGCTGGACATGTTCCAGACCATTCAGGAACAGATCCAGGGCGGTATGCCAGTACTGGCAACCTGTGCTGGGCTGATTCTGCTGGCAAAAGAGGTTGCAAATGATGCACGGCGGTGTTTCTGCACATTGCCAGTAACGGTACAGCGAAATGCTTACGGGCGGCAGCTGGGCAGTTTCCACACAGTTGCACCATTTGCCGGACTGGGTGACATTCCAATGACCTTCATCCGTGCACCGTATATTGCAGCGGTGGAAGATGACGTGGAAGTGCTGTCAACAGTAGAAGAACGAATCGTTGCAGTTCGTTATCAGAATCAAACTGCGGTTGCATTCCATCCGGAATTAGATGCAGATTTGCGGATTCATGAGCAGTTCTTGCATCAGTGTCAATAAAAGCATTCTGAAAAAATAAAATAATAAAGCGGATGTTCCTTCCACAAGTTTTTGAAAACCTGTTGAAACGGAGCATCCGCTTTTTCGATGTTTGTGGAAAAGAGCAAGGCTGCAACATACAAGCCGCAGGCAGATAAAAAGTTTTTCGGTGCAGCAGTTTTTCAAAAATGCTGCCGAGGTGTGGGCGA
>CABQIF010000178.1 GCA_902464115.1 uncultured Ruminococcus sp.
TGTCATTGCAGACAGAGATCAGATTCCGACCTTGATTTTTGATGAAATTGATACGGGTGTCAGCGGAAAGGCTGCCCAGAAAATTGGATTCAAACTAAAAGAAGTCGGAAAAAATAGACAGGTTCTCTGCGTAACGCATTTGTCACAGATTGCAGTGATGGCAAATCATCACCTTTTGATTGAAAAAAAGGTGGAAGGGGAACGAACCAGTACCCATGTAACGCCATTGGATTTGGAAGGACGGGTGCAGGAAATCGCTCGAATTATGGCTGGAGATTCTCCCAGCAAGTTGATGCTGCAAAGTGCAAGAGAAGCTTTGCAACAAGCACAAGAAGCAGAATAAATACTTAATAGGAATTGTTATCAAAAACGACATAAAAACTACTTTTAAAATTCTCATAGATTGTGTATCATAAAGACAGACGAAACGTCATAGAATAAGGTGTGTGATGGTATGAGTGTTCGGCTCAATCCGGATGCAGATTTGGTTGCTGCAATTCGGGAAGGATTGCGAAAGAAGGGCGGTTATTGTCCTTGTCGATTAGAACGGACAGAAGCATATAAATGTATGTGCGAAGAATTCCGGAAACAAATTGCAGATCCGGAATTTGAAGGATATTGTCATTGTATGCTGTATTATAAAAGCAATGATGCAGAAACAGGAAAGGATGAGAAAAATGGCAGTCACAACAGTAACAAAGGATAATTTTGAAGCAGTGGTTCTGCACGCAGAAAAACCAGTTCTGATTGATTTCTATGCAACTTGGTGCGGTCCTTGCAGAATGGTATCTCCGCTGGTGGATGAAATTGCGGAAGAATATCAGAACTATCAGATTTGCAAGGTGGACGTGGACGAGTCACCAGAATTGGCACAGAAATTCGGTGTCATGAGCATTCCAACATTGGTGGTACTGAAACAGGGTAAGGTTATTACCCAGAATATAGGTGCATTGCCAAAGAATGCAATTTTAGATTTGCTGGAACAGGCAGAAAAGTAAAGAAAAGTAAAAAGCGGTAGGTTTGATATTCAAACCTACCGCTTTCGTGTTTCTCAATACATTTTTTTAACCGCCAACAGTGATACAGCAATAGGTAATTGACTGTACCAAACCGTTTCCATCGAATGCAAATTCCAAATAATAATCATCGTGGTCATCGTCCGGATTTAAGTCGATGGTATAACGATAAAATCCGTCTTGATCTGTTCCCATACCATAGGCTGCGTTTACTTCTTCTACAGTAGAACCAATGTGAATCCCTTTTTCAGTAGAAGTTTTATCATTGGAAAGTGTGATGGCTTTCAAGGTTGCTTCTGCATTGTCAACCAATTCCAGCTTGATTCCCTGTTCCTCATACGAAATAAACTGCATACCATCGACTGATTCAGTAGGAATATGGTTTTTTTCTTGCATTTTGTTTTGGAAATCATTGCTGCTTTCACCCGGTTTCACGGAAATTCCATCAAATGTAAACCGCATGTCGTCTTCCGCAAATGTTCCATTTGGTGCAACCAATGTGCTGATAACGGTTGTTTCAACGATAGTGGTTGCCTCTGTTGGAGCTTCTGTAACGGGTTCTGTTGGAGCTTCTGTTGGAATTGTAGTAACAACTGTAGTTTGTGCAGCAGTTGGCTGTGTGGCAGGAGCTTCTGTTCTCCGAACGGTTAAATTTGGATTTCCGGCATAGTGAATGGTGGTAGCCGTTGTGGTGTTCGTGCTGCCGGAACTGGTTACACTGCCAGTGCTGCTGGAAGAAATTCCAGATGTTTCAGATGTAACGGAAGTCGTTTCTGAAGAAGCAGTGGTCTTTGCAACTTCAATGATGGTATCTGGAACCGATTGGTCAATCTCTGTCTTTTGACCACATCCAATCAATGTGCCAAGTAAGGCAGCAGAACAAGCATATGCAAAAATTTGTTGTTTTTTCATAAAAATGATGCCTCTCTTCTTTTCTGCAAAACCTTTGATTTTGCAGATTGTCAAACAGGAAAACAAGTGATTTTTCTCTTTTTGGATACCACATTATTATACTACGGAGGATGTCATTTGTCAATGGTGCAGGTTTCCTATTTGGAAAAAACGGATTTTTCAGAATGTTTTTTAGAAATCGGGTTATTTTTCCTCGGAATTGTGTTGATTTCGCCGATTCCAAGCAGCATCTTCACAAAGAACCGTTCTATTTTTTTGGAATCCTTGTACAACTGAACGATACGTTGTCAACATTCGCAGGGAAATCTCACCCATTTTTAACAACAATTGAAAAGCAGTCCCTTTTTTTCGATTTGCATAAAATCCCTTTTTCGTAAATGGATGAAATAAAAATACGGATTTTTGCTTCTGAACAGCTGCACGGGTTGCTTCAAAAAAAGAAACTTGTGGGATGGAATCCGGCACGTCAGTACAGGCTGTTTGAAACTGTTCCGTTGCAGCTTGCTGCTGCTGTAGAATTTGCCGATGAAGAGAGATGGCATCTGTTTTTTGCAGCCATTTCCATCCACGTAAAAAATCTTGGTATCCTTGTAATACAAATTTTGCAGTATCATAGCGGTGCAGGAAGAGCAAATGCAGAACAGTTCTCCAAAGTTCTAGAGTAACAGCAAGGGCATTTTTTGCTTGTCCGTGGAGGGCATAAGTGATACAGCCGTTGCGGGTGATATAGTATTCATTCCATGGTGCATATTTTAGATGGAAATTTTCATGCCAGACACAAACGCCGGTCATCATAACAACCTGCTCTTTGATTTGCAGGGCGTATTCCACATCGTCCATCTTAATAAAAAACGGCATAGGAAGACCTGCTTTTTTGATTGCTGCAATGGGCAGAAAACACATCCACCATGCAGCGTAATTTGCAGGAATTGGCTGCATTCGTGCTTGCAGAGAAGAAAGTGTTGTTAAGTCTGCCTGCGGCTGTATGCCGGTTAGACAGCGATTTTGGCAGCATGCACCAGCTTCAAACTGCATTGCAGGCTGCATGATGTCCATCATTGTTCCGCCAATGGTCAAGGTTTCCTGCTGTTCCGGTTTGCAAATGGACAAGAAAGAAATGGCTCTCTGAACGCCGTTCCAGTCTGCAATAATATCATCATCCATGAGCAGAACATGCGTATATTCTTCTCGATGCAGGGCTTCTTGTATGCCCCTTGTAAATCCGCCGCTTCCACCTGTATTTTGATTGGGAATCAAGTGGATTTGGTTGGAATCCGGCAGCTGTTCTTCCGTCCAGGTTTGTCCATTATCAATCAGAAAAATGTCTACTGGAAGGGTGTGATGTTCTCTTTGCCATTGCAAAAATTGCTGTAGGGTATTGGAAACCCAGGATTCCCGTTGATAGGTACAAATCA
>CABQIF010000179.1 GCA_902464115.1 uncultured Ruminococcus sp.
AACAATTTTTTAAAAATGTTGGCGAGGTTCAGGGCGAGTAGCCCTGATCGCTGCCAGCAGGCAGCGAAATCCCCGTGCCATGCTTTTGGCACACGGAGGGGGTGGTGAGAAAAGCGAGAGCTTTTCGAGGCGGGGCGAACAAGACCGCTCCGCCTTGTGAAACCTTACCGAAAAACTGGCATCTTGCAACTGTTCCGGTGGAACAGTTGCAACGGAAACCTTTTCTGAAAATCCTGCTCTTAGGGAAACCAATTTTTAGCGTCCGGCAAAAGGGGGTTCCACCCCTGCTTTTGCCTGCCAGCATGCTGCAATTGCCCCGTTGCCTTGTCCGAATTTACAACTTGTTTCATAAAGACAATCAAGCTGCGAATTGGAAAGTTTCAAAAAGTGCAATTGCAGCAGGAATACCAATCTGCAAATACAATTTGCTTCGCAAATGTGGGCTACTCGCCCACACCTCGGCAGCATTTTTAAAAAAACTGCTGCACCGAAAAACTTTTCAGTTTGCCTGCGGCTCATATCCTGCAACCAATCTGAATCACAAACAAAAAACGGACTTGCAAGCTTTTCTGCAAGCCCGTTTTTTCAATCCCTTATCGAGCAGCTTTTCTTCTCCCAATCGTACTGCCCACAATTGCAGCCAATCCCAGCACTGCCAGAACAATTCCTGCAACCAGTCCAACACGGGTACAATGATATAAAACCCCAGTCACTGCTGCATAAACTGCCGGCACTTTGATTGCCAAACCGCTGAAATAGCTGGTAGCAAGTACCCATGCCGTCGGTAGAATCAGGAAAACACCGTTGATGAACAGTGCACAACCCGGAAAATAGAGCATGCCCCATTCACCATTTCGTTCCAATCCCATTAAGATTCCCATCAACAACAGACTTACTACCCCACAAACACCGCAGGCAATCCATAAATACAGTTGTTTCCCTGTCAATCGACTCAGAATGTTTGCATTTCTCATGGTGGAAAAATGGTAGACATCCAGTTGTGCGTTCAACTCTGCTTCTGCATTGTCAATGGTTTCCTGCAATTTCTGTTCATAGGTGCTGTCTTTGGTATAGTTGATTTCTTCGGCATAATCAGAGAAAAACTGTGTCAATGCCGCTTCCAAATCAGACATATCCAGCTGATAGCTCAGCTTTTCACCATTTAAAATCTGATATTCAGATGTAATCTGCTCCTCCAGCCGCTCTGCGATCCAGTCTTCTGTGACTACATTTAAATAGGTTTCCGCTGGAATTGCAGTGGTCTGATACTGTGCTGTAAAATAGCTTTCTACGCTGTCATGAATTTTCGCAGCTGCCTGCTGCTTTTCTACCTGAGAAAGGCAGACCTTCGGCGAGGATAACAAATACCCAGCATATCCGCTGCCCAGTGTTCCCAACACGGTAAAGGTCAATAAAATCGTAAGTAGCAGCCGCACAACCAACCGCTTTCCAAATCCATTTGTCATTGTGCAGCCTCCGTTTCATAAAATTCTGTACTGATGCAGTCGCATACCACACCGATCCGCTTCGTGGAAGAACCAAATACCTGCATTTCACAGGTGTACAAGGTCAACTGCTCTTGGTCTGTCGGCAAAATGTACTGCTTATCCGTATTTTCAAACTGAATGCTTTTCTGCACTGCATAGGTAAACCGCCCATAATTGGTGTACAGGGTCAGTGTATCGCCAGTTTTCAATTCATCCAGCCGATTGAAAAATGTATTGACATGAGCACTGATAACCGCATTGCCGCCTGCTCCGGCAATGGCAGAGGCAGTGGTCTGGCAAGCCCCCAGTTCCAGCAGTTCCGAGGTTGCCCCCCAGTAAACCGGAACATACAAGTCAATCGCCTCACAGGACAGCACGCCATACTGTTCCCCGAATGCCGGATATACCGGTTCGCCTGTCTTGGCAATTTTTCCGCTGTAATTGGTGGTGATGTCATTCTGTACGATCTCCAATCCATCTGAACTGCTGGACGGAGCTTGTTTCAAATCATCCATAAAGGCAATTTGCAAGTAAGTATGCAGCTTTTCATAGGGGCGAAGACTGCATACTAATACAATTGCGGCACATAACAGCAGCGTTACAATCGGCAAAATCAATGGCATTGCCAGCGGCAGTGCCGAAGCGGATGTTTTTTCAGGTTTGGATGATTTCTGCTTCATGCTTGTTCCTCATTCCGTTTCTTTTTTCCAGCAGCAAAAATAATCGCACTCACACCGCAAATGCCACCGCCTGCCAGCAGGGCTGCAATGGTGATCGGTGTGGTATAAGATTTCCCAGTTTCTTCTACAGTAACGCCCATTGCAGAAACGTCAATCAATTTGCCGTCTTTATCTCTTGCACTGATCACAACGCTATCGTTGGTCATTTCATCTACAGTGAAATGCAGTCCCAGAGAATCTCCAACGCCTAGAAACTCATTCAAAATGGCTGCCTTATCGCTTACTGGCAGCTGCTTGATGAAGCTGTTCCGTTCTTCTGTAGTGAGGTTCGAGATGTAATTGCTGCGTTCATCTGCCGGAAGCTGATTCACATAGTCAATCTTTTCATCCAGCGTCATATCCGTAAATGGCTTAGAATCATCTGAACCGCCGGATGTTCCCCCATTATTTCCCGAGTTGGCATTGTTGGAACTGTTGGAATTGCTCGAAGAATTGGAGTTATTTCCAGATGAACCAGAATTTCCGCCGGAATTGCTGCCAGCGTTGCTGTTATCGCTGCTGTTACTGTTGTTGCTGCCGCTGTTATTGTCAGATGCGTTATTATTATTTCCGCCGCCGTTACTCGGCACGCCGAAATAATCCTCCAGCAGTTCATCGACTCTTCCCTGATAGGAATAGATAGACGCAATTGCTTGGTCACACTGTTCCGAGGTATAGTTTCCGCCGCCGTACATTGCAATGCCTTCTTGCACATACTGTGCCGGAATGCCGACTGCATAAGCAGCTGCAATAACATCGCTCACAGTGGAAGCAGATACTGGAACAGCAGTTGCTGCACACAATAATGCAGTGCTGCACAGTGCTGCACAAACCTTTCTAAAGCCTTTTTTCATAAAAATTCCTCCTGTTAAAAATTGCTATTTTGTTTGACGGTTCATCGAAATTCGTTCTTTCGATGAACCATCAATATTATAACATTCCTGCTGATGGGTGTCAATGAAAACTGTGTGAAAGTCGTAAATTTTGCAAGGATGAGCCGCAGGCAACTGAAAAATTTTTCGGTGCAGCAGTTTTTCAAAAATGCTGCCGAGGTGTGGGCGAGCAGCCCACATTTGCG
>CABQIF010000180.1 GCA_902464115.1 uncultured Ruminococcus sp.
CGGCAAAAGGGGGTTCCACCCCTGCTTTTGCCTGCCAGCGTGCTGCAATTGCCCCGTTGCCTTACTCGAATTTGCAACCTTGATTCTCATGATACAACTTTGTTTGAATGGAACCGTTTTCAAAAATGCAATTGCAGCTGGAAAAACAGACTGCAAAATCCAATTTGCTTCGCAAATGTGGGCTGCTCGCCCACACCTCGGCAGCATTTTTAAAAAACTGCTGCACCGAAAAACTTTTCGTTGCCTGCGGCTCGTATCCTGCAACCAATCCGCAAAAAATATTTTGGGTGATGTTTCACATGAAACAATTGTATTACCCCAACATTGACCAAACCCCATGCACCATTGCACACAGCCCCAATCCGCACAATGTCGGCAACAGCATCGCCACTCCCGTCCACTTCCAGCTATGTGTTTCTTTTCGGATGGTCAGGCAAGTGGTCGAGCACGGAAAATGAAACAGCATCAGCAACAGCATACAGACTGCCGTCTGCATTGTCCAGCCGTTTGCCTGTAACATCACCTGAATCTGAGAGAGGTCGGTCTGTTCTGTCAATGTTCCAGAAGCAGCGTAAATCATCAGTACAATGGGCAGAACAATTTCATTTGCCGGGAAGCCGAGCAGGAATGCCAATAAAATTGCTCCATCCAGTCCAAAAACTGCTCCGACAGGCTGCAACCATTCTGCCAGCTGACAGAGAATGCTTTGCCCATTGGAAAGCGTTCCATTTGCCAGCAGCCAGATAACCATTCCGGCAGGTGCTGCAACCATGCAGGCTCTGCCGAGTACAAACAAGGTGCGGTCGCAGACGGAACGTACCAATACTTTTCCGATTTGTGGCTTGCGGTAAGGTGGCAGTTCCAGCGTAAACGAAGAGGGAATGCCTTTTAATAAGGTATGAGAGAGCAAAAATGAAAGTAGAAACGTCATGCCCGTTCCCAGTAACAGCAGGCACAAAATTCCGATCGCAGCAGTTAGGGAGCTGCTCCAGTCAAGCGAAGCCGCAAAGAATAAGGTTAAAATCGTAATCATTGCCGGAAATCGACCATTGCAGGGAATGCAAACATTGGTCAGCATGGCAATCAGCCGTTCTCGTGGAGAATCAATAATCCGGCAGCCAGTAACCCCTGCTGCATTGCAGCCCAGTCCCATACACATGGTCAGGGATTGTTTTCCGCATGTTCCAGCACAGCGGAAACAGGGGTCTAACTGATAGGCGACCCGTGGTAAGTAGCCGAAATCCTCTAATAATGTAAATAATGGAAAGAAAATCGCCATCGGCGGCAGCATGACTGCAATGACCCAAGTTAAAACCTGATACATCCCATCCAGCAAAAGCCCCTGTACCCAGTCTGGTGTACCGGAAAGCCAGCCATCGAATACCGTTCGCAGTTTTGCAAATCCAGTTTGCAGCAGGGCAGAGGGAACATTTGCCCCAACAACCGTAATCCACAGAATCAGCAGCAACAACAGACACAACAGCGGAATGCCCGTGTATTTGCCCAGTACAAATCGGTCGAAGCGGTGTTCTCGTTTCCGGATAGATTCTGGAATGGTGGTAACAGCGTTTGCAATGCTTTCCGCCTGCTGTACCACGGCTGCAATGATGGAATCAGCTGCTTTCGGCAGAACAGGAATTTCCAGTTCGGAAATAGGCTCTTCCGGCAACAGCCGTTCCATCTGCAAGGTAGCATCCTGTTCCAAGAAACGCAGTGCCAGCCAGCGAGGCGTTGGCGGAAAGTCCAGCTGTGGCAGTTGTTCCGTGATGGTTGCAATGGCGGTTTCGATGGATTCCGGATAGGAAACTGCATGCAAAGATACAAACGGCTGCCGGAGAAAAGATAGAAGCTGTTCTTGCAACTCTGGCAGACCTCTTCCGCTGCGAGCAGCAACGCCGACAACAGGCAAGTGCAGCTGTTCCGAGAGCAGGGGAAACTTTAGGGTAATTCCACGCTGTTCCGCTTCATCCAACAGGTTGACGCAGAGAAAGACGGGCAGCCCTAGTTCTTGAATTTGCAGCAGTAAAATCAAGTTGCGTTCCAGTGCAGAGGCATCGCATACCACTAAAACTGCATCTGGACGGGAAAAACAGAGAAAATCCCGTGCAGCAGCTTCTTCCGCAGATTGTGCCCGAAGGGAATATGTGCCTGGTAAGTCGATAAGTTGGATGGGAACGCCGGAAATGGTACAGATTCCGGCAGCAGTAGAAACGGTTTTTCCAGCCCAGTTGCCCGTGTGCTGGTGCATACCAGTCAAGGCGTTGAATACGGTGGATTTCCCGACATTGGGATTTCCGGCAAGTGCAACTGTATAGGATTCTATTGAAGATTCTGGTGGTGGATACATGGTGCAGCCCCCTTTCGATACAGTACCACTGTATGCAAGGGGGCTGAAAAAAATCCCTATTTTGTTATCGGTTGCCCAAGGTTGCCAGATAGTAAATCAGTCCATAGAGCATACTGGCAGCCGTTCCATAGACAATGACAGGCCCGGCAATCGTAAAGATTTTTGCCCCAACGCCCAAAATCCAGCCCTCTGCACGGGATTCAATGGCACAGCAGCTAACAGCATTGGCGAATCCTGTGATGGGAACGAGTGTTCCGGCTCCGGCATGTTTTGCAATTTTTTCATACCAGCCCAGACCTGTAAACAGAACGCTGCAACCGATGAGGGTAATGGACGTAAAAGCAGCAGCAGCAGTTTTATCTGCACCGAGGAATGCATAGAGGTGCAGCAGCAGTTCACCGAGGGTGCAGATAAATCCACCGATGAGAAAAGCCATCGGGATGGTGTAATAGCTTTTGGTTTTGGGTGCAGTTTGGTTCTGCATCTCTTGATAGAGTTCTCTGGATACTTTCATGGAAATTCTCCTTTGTTTTTTGTGTAAGGTAAAAAGATTTGAGATTAGTTGTAGTGTGTGAGCCGCAGGCAGACAGCGGAGCGATTCTGCCGAACCGGATTCAGTTGGTTTTCCTAAGAGCAATGTTTCATGTGAAACAAATTAGGAACTGCTTCTGGAGAAAACGGTCTGAAACATCCGGCAAAAGGGGGTTCCACCCCTGCTTTTGCCTACCAGCGTGCTGCAATTGCCCCGTTGCCTTGTCCGAACTTACAACCTTACTTCTCATGATGCAACTTTGTTTGAATTGGACAGTCTAAAAGATGCAATTGCAGCAGGGAAAACAAGTTGCAATATCTAATTTGCTTCGCAAATGTGGGCTGCTCGCCCACACCTCGCCAACATTTTTGAAAA
>CABQIF010000181.1 GCA_902464115.1 uncultured Ruminococcus sp.
AAAAGTTTTCGAGAATTCAAAAAATATGTAGATGAAGACAGGAAAAAAAGTCGAGTTGAGATAGAATCAAATAATTCTTTTAATGTTGGAAGATTGGAAAATGTGAAAAGAGATTGAATAAAGCAGTCTGTATGGAAGAAAGGAGAAATATGAAATGCCGATGTTTTTACCACCAAAAGAAATTATGAATAATCTCAAATTTGGAGATAATTCTGTTTCTCTCATTGGCGAAGTGACAGAAGAACAAAAAAAGATTTTCCGTAAATTTAAAAAAGAAGTGGAAGATACTTTTAAAAGAAGTCGAGTTGAAGTAGAACCAGATGATTCTTTCAAAAAGAATTAATCTGACTTACCAATATTTCTGATTTCAAAAAAGCGATAGAGTGGATTACCGCTCTATCGCTTTTTCAATAACAATGTTGCTGTTGATTTTGTGACATTTTCTTATTTGTTCAATAATTTCCGTTTCAGCAGTGCAAGGTCAACGATATCCAAAACCTGATTTCCATCGAAATCACCAGCCTGCCAGTTTGTAATTTCTCCAGTACGCAGCAGCCATTTTTGCAGCAGAACCGCATCTGCAACAGAGCACACACCATCTGCGTTGACATCTCCCAGAACAGCTTGTGCACCGCTGAAATTTGCTGTAATGGACATGGCTTCTTTCAGTGTCAGTGTTACAGTTGTTTCTGTGCTGGACAAATCGCCGCCCCAGCCCAAAAATTCTGCACCCTCCGCAGGAATTGCTGTCAAGGTAATCGGACAATCCGGAGAATATTGTCCACTCCAACCGGTTGCAGCATCTGGCACAATGCTATTGATTTGAATGCTGCCATTTCCATTGGTTTTGAGTGAAATCGTTTGCATAGAAGAAGAGAGTTTCAAGTAGTTACACATATCTTCTATTGTATAGTCCGCACGTTTCTGGAAGAAGGTTTGTATTTGCGGCAGGGTCGTATTCAAGTAGGTGTTTTTCTGATAGCGTAAGTTGTTTTCCTTTGTACCGCCAAAGAATCCCCACCAACGAACCGTCGTATTTGCAAGCTGTTCGGTATAATCTTGCTTGTAAGTTGCAATCATTGCATCCGCTTTTTCTGGTGTGAGGACTTCGTTGGCATAGTCGCAGTATACATTGACAAATTTGTTTCGGAAATCCTCATTATGCAACAGATTGAGAAATAAGTTGGTTGGGAATCCATTTGCATTTGCAACGTGCTGGAAGTTGTCATAAGCGTAACCCTCTACACCGCCAAAATCTTTATAGGTTTTGCCCATAGTATAATCGTAGTCAAAAGAGATAAACCGCCATTTTCCATCACTATAAGGATTTCCTGCGATTGTATCTCCAGTATTTCGCCATATGCCATAGTTATAGTTTGGCCAGTCATACGTTCCCAGATAGATACCAGCTGCATAGTGTTCAATCATGCTATCAATGTCCACGAAATCACAGACCGCCTGATAATTGTCTTCATTGGTCAGGTCTGCTGCTGCGTATTTTTTGAAAAACTGATAGAAGTTATTCAGTTCTGTTTGGCTGCCTTCTTCCAGTGCACCATTTTTAATCATGGCAACGTTTTCTTTTGGAATATCATAATTGGATTTGATGAAGTCATCGGATAACTTTTCCGTCATCTCGTATAAGCCCCAATATTCGCCATTGAGAAACACCACACAAGATTGCATATCCTGTTTGGTAAGGTTGGTGCGGTCGGCAAGTAGCTTTTGAGAGAAGCCATCTCGTAAACGACCTTCTTCGCTGACGGCTCGCAGGGATACGGAATCATACTGATCAATCAATGTTCCATCTGCTGCGTAATTATCAGGAATCAGAGGATAGGAGATTTTAGAAGCTCCGTATGTACTTCTTGCATAGAGGTTAAAGTTTTTCTGTGCACTATTTCGGCTGGAAGCCCCTTTGATTCGAATACCGATGTTCTGGTCAACCACTGCCTTTCCATCTTGGAAAACTGTGAGAGTTGCTTCCCGTTCCCATTCTTTTCCCTTGGAAAAATAATTTGTCACATTGTCTGTATCCCAAACGCTCTTGTCTGGGTTATAAGAATCGCTGTTCTTCCAGTTCAAATACTGGTTACCCGTTACATAAATACCGGTATCTGGATCAAATAAATTTTCTGGGTTAGTGACAAGCGAAACCACTGTCAAATCCTGATACTGTGCAAGATTGCTTGTGGTGACAAAATAAGTCTGGCTTACCACATCGCTGAACACGCCATCTGCATTTTGAACGGCAGCACGAACGACCGTTGCCTTGTCGACATTGAAATTCGGTGCTTTATACCCAGTTCCTCTGGAGATAGAAGTCGCAGAATTGTTGTCCTCTGCCAAGGCACTCCAAAGATTTGCTTGTTCGATACGGTCTTGCACTAGAATTGCATCGGTATAAATCTGAGCCGTTTCAGAAGTAGTCGGGTCACTGCCATCTAAAGTATAATAAATGGTATCTTTTTTGGGAGAGGTGAGTGTTAAAGAGAAATCTGTCCCATAAAAACCAGAGGAAGCAGAAAATACAGGGGTATCAATGACAATTTCGTTTGCAGTGCCTGGGGTTGCTGTCATGATTTCAAAGGTATCGCTGCCATCCGGAGAACGTCCATAAGTGACATCTTTACCGAGTGCCGGAACGGCAATCTTCTGCAAAATTGTACCATCTGGGCTTGCGAGGGTTACCGTTTCCCCGTTCTTACTCATGGCGAAGCCAGTGTGCAATTCAGAAGCGGTAGACGCTTGTTTTGAGGCAAAAAGAATGCGGTGTTCTCCGGCAGCAATCGTCGTTCCCTCTGGGAATGTAAACTGTAACGGTTTGGTTGGGTCATCGGATAAGCCATAACCCGATAAATCAATAGCAGAATCGCTGGAATTATAAAGTTCGATCCAGTCGGAATACACGCCATAACTGTCTGTTAGACAAGATTTATTTTGCGTACAGATTTCGTTGATCCATACAGAAAAATCAGCAGCTTGTGTCTGTTGTAATGCGTTCATTGGCACAGATACCACTGTGAGCAGGCCTGCAAGTGTGGCAGACATCCACTTTGAAGTCATTCTCATAATATAATCCCTTTCTTTTGGTGATGAAGCAAAAATATCGTCTGTATGCTCATTATATACAAAGTTTTCCCGCATATCAAGGAGATTTTAATATAT
>CABQIF010000182.1 GCA_902464115.1 uncultured Ruminococcus sp.
AAAAAAGCTCACACCCCGGCAGCGGCGGTCACTTTCCTATCTTGTTATGCAGGATACAGACTATCAACTCTTTGCCAGCAGCGTGGAAGAAGAACTTTCCCTTGGAATGCAGGAAGATTGCAAAGAAAAAATAGATACAGTATTGAACGCATTGGAACTGTCGGACTATCGGGAAAGACACCCAGCATCGCTTTCAGGCGGTCAAAAACAACGGGTCACCATCGGAGTGGCAATCGTAAAGGACAGCCCCGCAATCTACTTCGATGAGCCCACCAGCGGCTTGGATTATGATTCTATGGTGCGTGTCAGCAAGCTGATTGAACAGCTTTCCGATTCCGGGGTGATCGTGTTCGTGGTTTCCCATGATTTTGAATTTATTGTCCGTACTTGCACAGAGGTTGTGCAGCTGGATGACGATGGAACAATTCAAAATCAGCAGTTATCGCCAACGGTTTTGAAATCTCTTTCTGAAAAATATTTCACATGATAGGAGGTTGGACTTATGTTCCAAAAAGTATTTGAATATGCCGGACCTCATAAAAAAGGCCTCTATGCTGCAACAGCCATCGTGCTGGTCAGTGTTCTGCTGGGTGTTTTTCCCTTTGTGCTGGCATATCAGGTAATTGCACCGCTGGTCATGGGGGAGGCAATTACCGCTTCCTTTATCATCCAGCATGTCATACTGGTCTTGGTATGTCTAGTGCTGCAAGCTCTTTTCTATGGCTGGGGCCTGAATCTCTCTCATAAAGCAGCTTATGACACGCTGCTCCGCCTGCGGACGGCTCTGCAAAAACGGTTTGAAAAACTGCCGCTGGGTGTTATTCAGGACAAAGGCACTGGCACCGTGAAAAAGCTGTTCGTGGACGATGTAGACAGTCTGGAAGTTCTGCTGGCACACTCTATGCCGGAGGGCATCGCCAACCTGATGGTTCCCATTGCAGTTTATGTGGCAATGTTCTTTGTAGACTGGAAGCTGGCACTGTTATCTTTGGCATCCATTCCGCTTAGCTTAGTTGCCATGATGACGATGTATTCCGTTGGTATGAAGAAAATGGGACCTTACTATATGGCCGGGCAAAAGATGAACAATACCATTATTGAGTACATCAACGGTATGGAAGTCGTCAAGGTTTTCAATAAAGACGCAGATTCTTACGAACGGTTCCGCAAAGATATATCAGATTATCGGAACTATACACTGGCATGGTATAGGGCGGCATGGCCGTGGATGGCGATTTACAGCAGCCTGCTTCCTTGTACCATCATCCTAACCCTGCCTGTGGGTGCATGGTTTGTCCTCTGCGGCTGGTCGGCTCTGCCCAATTTGATTTTGGTGCTGTGTCTTTCTTTGAGTATCGGTATGCCGCTGCTGAAATCTCTTGGCTTTCTGCCAACCATGCCCCAGCTCAACTATAAAATCTCCGCATTGGAGCAGGTGTTGGATGCGCCGGAACTTCAGCAGACGAATGATAGATTCCATGGAATAGATGACACCATTACTTACGACCATGTTTCTTTCGCTTACCAGACAACACAGCCCGGCCCGGATGGAAAGCCCGCGGTGGTTGAGGATGAAGTTCTCCATGATATTTCCTTTACGGCAAAGGCTGGACAAAAAACTGCTCTTGTCGGTGAATCTGGCTCCGGCAAGAGTACCTTGGCAAAACTGCTGATTCACTATTATGACCCGCAAAAGGGCAGCATTTCCATCGGCGGACAGAAACTTTGCGATATGAGCCTTGAAGCATTGAACAGTCGTATCTCCTATGTGGCGCAGGATCAGTATTTGTTTAATACTTCTCTGCTGGAAAACATCCGGCTCGGTCGGTTGACTGCAACGGATGAAGAAGTACTAGAGGCCGCAAAGAAAGCTCAATGCATGGAGTTCATTGAAAAACTTCCGCAGGGCATTCACTCCATGGCAGGCGATGCCGGAAAAATGCTCTCCGGCGGTCAGCGTCAGCGTATTTCTCTGGCGCGGGCAATCTTAAAGGATGCCCCCATTGTAGTTCTTGATGAAGCAACAGCCTATGCTGACCCCGAAAATGAAGAAAAGATGGAAGCAGCCATTGCAGAACTTGTAAAAGGCAAGACCCTCGTGGTGATTGCTCACAAACTGCCCGCCATTATGAATGCCGATCAAATTTGTGTCATCGACCACGGAAAATTGGTAGCAGCGGGTAAGCATCAGGATTTGATTCGCTCCTGCCCTGAATATCAGAAATTGTGGAAAGCCGCACAGGACAGTGCCGAATGGAAAGTACACACTGCAAAGGAGGGAGCCTAAATGTTTGCGATGTTTTCAAGAATTTTGAAACTCTCCGGCCGTTATAAAGGCCGTATTCAAGGTGCATTCGTTTGTGCGTTTTTGGAATCCATTTTGTCAAAAATGCCAATCGTTCTTGCCTTTGTAGTTTTAAGCCGCTTTGCAGCTGACACACTGACCAGCCAGACTTGCCTTTATATCGGCCTTGGACTTGCCGCAGCAGTGTTGGTGCAAATTCTTGTTCATTACCTCAGCGACAGCCTGCAAAGTGCCGCAGGATATTTGATGTTTGCGGATAAACGCATGGAACTGGGTAGCCATCTGCGGAAACTTCCGATGGGCTATTTTACTTCCGGCAACATTGGCAAAATCAGCTCTGTTCTTAGCACGGATATGGTATTCATTGAAGAAGTCGCTATGAGTACGCTGGGCAACATGATGGGCTATCTGCTGTCCTCCTTGATTCTGCTGGTATTCATGTTTTATTTGAACGTACAGCTTGGTTTGATTGCTGCTGCCGTCACGGTTCTGGCATGGCTGGTGTCAAAAGGAATGAACAAGGTTTCCCTGCGGGAAGCCGCAGAGCGGCAGGAGCAGAGCGAACGGCTGACCGATGCGGTGCTATCCTTTGTGGAGGGCATTGGCGTCATCAAGAGCTACAACCTGCTGGGCGAAAAATCAGAAGAACTGACTGACAATTTCCAGCGTTCCAGAAACACCTCCCTTGCTTTTGAGCAGAAAATGACACCATGGACAATGAGTCTGAATATCCTTTACGGCATTGGTATTGCGGCGATTTTCGGCTTGTCGATTGTATTGGAACAGCGCGGCGCACTTCCGCTGTCCTATGTGCTTGGTGTTCTGTTGTTTGTGTTTGACCTCTTTGGACCGCTGAAAGC
>CABQIF010000183.1 GCA_902464115.1 uncultured Ruminococcus sp.
GTCGGAAAGCGTTTTCTTCTCCCGGTGTTTCCTTTGCAGAGTTACACGCAGCCACCACCTTATCCATACCGATAGTCTTATCCAGTGACGGATTTGCCTTCTTCCAGACCTTCGGGTCTGTCCAGTCCTCAGATTCATCTGCACCATAAATGACAGGATAAAAAGTAGGGTCATGTTTTCTGCCTTCCAGAATATCCTTTGCCTTCTGGTGGACTTCATAGCAAATGCTGTTGGTATCCGTTCCGGCTGTGGTGATCAGGAAGTAAAGCGGCTGCATTCTCGCATCACCGGAGCCTTTGGTCATAACATCAAACAATTTCCGATTCGGTTGCGTGTGAAGTTCATCGAACACAACTCCGTGGATGTTGAAGCCATGTTTGGAATAAGCTTCAGCGGAAAGTACCTGATAAAAGCTGTTTGTGGGAAGGTACACGATGCGTTTTTGTGATGCCAAAATTTTCACCCGCTTAGAGAGTGCCGGACACATCCGTACCATATCTGCCGCCACATCAAATACAATGGCTGCCTGTTGACGATCTGCGGCACAGCCGTAGACTTCGGCTCTTTCTTCACCGTCACCACAGGTAAGCAAGAGTGCAACAGCTGCGGCAAGTTCGCTGTTATGCGTTGGCAAAAAAGAATGTCCAACACAATAAAGATGTGAGGGACTGTCAACCTGTATACATTGCATTCCCGGATTCTCAACTTTTTCGATGGAATCAATATACCGAAAATGACTGCGTGATCTGGGATTCCTTTTAACGGCATTTTTCATTTTTCTTTTCAACCCTGCAATTGGCATATCGTTGAAAGCTGTAAATTTCACATAATATAAAGTTTCTCCTGTTTCCACTCTGCCGCATTCGCTACTTGGTTTACTCCAATCCGTTCTTTGCGTTGATACTGCTGTTGTAATTGCATTCTTGATGCCTAAACTCCATAGCAATTCGCTCACACTCTTGGCAAGTGCCTTTTCAGTAGAAGTATAGATTCCCTGTCCTTTTACATTGCTGATCGCTCCGTCAGAATCCATAAGTCCCTGTAACAAAGAAAACCTCTGTGAAATAGAGGCACGAAGATATTCTATTGGTATTTTCTTATCGTGAAACGAGTTTAACAGAACAGCTTTTAAGTCCGGAACCGGACATATTTCAGAATCTCCTGTATTTTTCCATCGTCTTCTCAATTTATGCCACGGCCATATTCTGTCTAAAACTTCCGGTATATCACAAGTTTGAATCGTAAGTTCCGGCTTTACCGCATTTCCGTTGCCCAGCCAATAGCCCATCAAATAGGGATCAACAGGCAGTTCTTTCTCAGCTGTGCTTACAGCGTTTGCTATTGGAATGCGGAAACGATAACAGCCATTTGAATCACAGGAACGATTATATAAATCTTCAGTTGAAATGGTAGTTTTTCTGACCTTTCCATTTGTAAGCTCGCCTGTCCATAAGTGTCTTGCTCCTGCAATTATGGTTTCTCCGTCTTTAAATCTGATTTTATAGCCTTGTTCTTCATAATCAACAGGACTTTTTGCAACAACATGACAGATATTTCCATTCTCGTCAAACAGTTCACCTCCAACTTGAATATCTCCCATTGTAGTGAATCCACTTGGAGTCGGAATCGGTGTATTCAATGCCAGCTGTTTGCCGTTCTTCTTCGGAATTTCAATGTAGGCAGTATTGAACTGCCGATAACCGTTCGGTTTCAGAATACCGAAAAGGTCACGGATAATCTGTTCCTGCCAGTCCAGCAATTCAAACTTTTTTCCTGCCCATGTGCCTTTGGTATGACTAAGGCATTCGATAAAATTTACAGCGTAATCTGCTGATTTTTTTATCGTATCTTGAATCTTCTGCCATGAATTCTGTCGGCTTGTATTTTGCCATT
Source organism: uncultured Ruminococcus sp. (assembly GCA_902464115.1). GTDB lineage: Bacteria > Bacillota > Clostridia > Oscillospirales > Ruminococcaceae > Ruminococcus_C. The sequence continues at coordinate 1,894 of CABQIF010000183.1, forward strand.
GTATTCACCACCCAACAAAAAAGACCTGCCAAAAGCAAGTCCTTCTAAAATATTTTGGTCACAGCTTGCAGGAATCAGCTGCTTGCTGTGTTCTGTACGACCGCCAGAGCCTTGCGGCTCCGGGTTTTGTTTTGAATTGTTCTGTGTTCAGTTGTACTCTTTCAGCAGAATCGCCAGTGCAGTTTCTGTGTCCCTATCCGCCGGCGGAACATCCAGCCCTCTGTCAAAGTTGAATACAATCTCACCGTTTCGTTTCAACATGATTTTTGATGCCCTGCCTTCCTCGTATCCGTAAATGGAAGGCTCCCCGTAATGCTTCACCCAATAGTGAAATACGCTTGTTCCGATTTTGATACTTCCTTCTGTCCACATTGTTTTTTCCTCCTGCTTTCGTTGGTTTCTGTGCCTTTCGGCATGATGTATATTACCATAAATCCAAAGAGAAGTCAACGAATTTTCCGGCATAATCTGCACAAAGATCAGAGCAGAAAATTGTGTGAACCGACCAAGCAAAAAAACTGACCAAAGCAAGCCCTACGTTGCCGTTTGTGGGCTTGCTTTGCAGTTGGGGAAAATGATTCAGAATCGTTTTTCTTGCCGTTACAGGCGAACGTGTGGGCTGTGTCGCTTTAATTCATGCGGATACGGATCGCAGGAATTTCATCAACATTGCCCCAGATGTTCGAGCGGGTAACTTTGCAAAGTCCGTCAATGGTGCAGCCCTGATTTGCCAGCTTGTGGAGATTTTCCAGAAGTGCTGTACTGGTTTCTGTTATCGCAATGGTTTCAAGCCCTGCCTCACGCATCGCCTTTACAAAGTCGCTCATGTCCGTTGTCCATGGCAGTTCATTGCAGGCGAATTCGCTGCAATCGTTGTTGCAGTTGAACTCGTAAGCCCAGTAGGCTTCCAATGTACCTCGGCTCACCTTTTTGGCATCATTTTCAGCAGCCTCTCGGATGCTTTCAAAGTAGGTTCTGATTTTTTCGTTCATGGTAGTTTCCTCCGTTCTGTTTTCCGTTCGGTTTCCCTTGCGGTAACTGTATATTACCATACTCTCGGAAGGATAGCAAGCGGCTAAATAGGCAGAAAAAACAGAGGAATTTCGGCACATTCTTGTGTATCATACACCAAGGAAAACAGAGCCGCAGCCCCTGTCGGGGCTTTGGTCTTGGGTTATGGTTTTGGATTACCGTCCGGTCTGACACTCCCATTCAAATTCGCAGGCGTTTTCGTACTCCTCATCGAAAAGGGCATCGT
>CABQIF010000184.1 GCA_902464115.1 uncultured Ruminococcus sp.
GGCAATTGCAGCACGCTGGCAGGCAAAAGCAGGGGTGGAACCCCCTTTTGCCGGATGGTTCAGACCGTTTTTCCGAAAAGAAGTTGCTTTTGGAATACCAATTGCGTATGGTTCGGCAAAAATCGCTCTGCTCTTTTGCCTCTGTGTGGTTCGCCGGTGGTTGCGTTGCCTGAATTACTTCTGCATCACTCTTAGAAATTTGTTTTCACGAAGTATTTTTGTTTTCAGAATGGCGAACCGCATTTTCTTATTTCTCTTAGATTTCAATATCTCTCATCAATACCTTTGTTAGGAAGGGCAGCTTGCCCTCCCTAACAACCCACCTCGCCGAGCTGAGCCAGCTCGACCGCTTTTGCCTGCGGCTCCTTCTCTGAAACCAATTCCAAAAAACAGGTTATTTTGTGTAACCTCCCGATTCTGTTTTTCCTGACTCTTTACAAAATCTCGAATCTGTGCTAAAATGAAAACAATTGAAAAAAATCGGAGGCAAAAAAATATGAAGATTTTGATCGTAGGGATGGGACTCATCGGTGGTTCTGTCTGCAAAGCCTTGAAAAACAAGACCCAGCATGAAGTATATGGCTGTGATGTCGATGAAGCCGTTTTACAGCAAGCATTACAAGACCATGCCATTGACGGCACAGGAAAGATGGAAGACGGGATTTATGATGTTTGCATTGTCTGCCTGCATCACCGGATTGCACAGCCTTGCATCAAGCAGGCTCTGCCATTCCTGAAAAAAGGTTCGATTCTGATGGATATGTGCGGCTTAAAGGGACAAATGGTACTGGAATTTACAAACGCTTGTCGGATGGCAGGGTTGTATTATGTCGGAACACACCCGATGGCTGGCAGAGAAAAAAGCGGTTACTACGCCAGCATTCCAAACCTGTTCGATGGAGCAAATTTCATCATTACCCCAACCTATGGCACGAGCAACGAAGCAGTGGAACGGGTTTCCGCTCTGGCAAAGGAAATTGGATTCGGGAAACTGGTTCTGACTACACCGCATCGGCATGATGATATGATTGCTTATACCTCACAGCTTGCCCATATTGTATCAAGTGCCTATGTCAAAGATGACTGTATGGATGATGCGGTGTCTTTTTCCGGCGGCAGTTTTCAGGATATGACCCGTGTTGCAACCATGGACGAAAAAATGTGGGCATCCTTGTTTATGGATAACCGCTTGCTGTTGCTGCATCATTTGGAACTGCTGATCGCCCACCTGTCTGAATACCGGACGGCATTGGAATTGCAGGATGAATCAGCCTTGCAGCTGTTGATTGCAGACGGCAGACGGGTACAGGAAGAAAATGTACGGAAGCGGAAACGGGCACTGGAAGAACGTGCACAGCTGTTAAACGAAGCAACCAAAGAAGAAACCAAAAAGGAGCAGAACGCATGAACTGGACACAAGTAGATATTTATACCACCACTGCCGGCATTGATTTGCTGTGCAGTGATTTGATGGATCTGGGCATTCGGGGCTTTTCCATTCAGGATGCCGAGGATTTCAACGAATTTTTGCAGAATAAAGATGGCAAGTGGGATTACATTGACGAAGATTTAATGGGGTTGTCGCACTGCGAAAGCTGCGTGACCATCTATCTGCCGGAAGATGCACAGGGTGCAGAAACACTGCAAATGGTGCAGGAACTGTTAAAGCGGAAAAAGGCAGCTGATTCCGAAGGGAAATTCGGCAGACTGGAAGCCGTTCTGACGGGTGTCAAGGAAGAAGACTGGGCGAACAACTGGAAACAATATTTCAAGCCGTTTCCGGTCGGCGAAAAGCTGTATATCCGTCCAAGCTGGGAGCATGACGAACCAGAAGCAGGCAGAACCGTGCTGGAAATTGACCCGGAAAGCAGCTTTGGAACGGGTCAGCACCATACCACCCGTCTGTGTCTGGAATTGATGGAATCGGAAGCAGCTGGCAGTAAAATGCTGGATATGGGCTGCGGCAGTGGGATTCTGTTCATCGGCGGAATGCTGCTCGGTGCAAAGGAAGTATTTGCTGTGGACATCGAAGAAAATGCGGTTCGCATTGCAAAGAAAAATGCAGCAGAAAACCACCTGCCGGAAGGAGCGTACACAGTACGTTGCGGAAACGTGATTTCGGATGCGGCTTTACGGGAAGAAATCGGCAGCGGCTATGACCTGATCACTGCCAACATTGTAGCAGATGTTCTGAAAGCGATGGCACCGCTGTTCCCGCAGTTCCTGAAAAAGACCGGCACGCTGATTATTTCCGGCATTATCGTAGAGCGAAAAGATGAAGTCATTGCAGCAATGGAAGCACAGGGCTTTGTAGTAACCGATTGTCGGGAAAAGGAAGGCTGGGCAGCCGTCAAGCTGAAACAGGCAGAATAAACCGTTCATCGGAACTGGAAGAACAAAAAAGGAGCGTCCGATTTGGCAAAGAAAAGAACAACCACCCCAAAAATCAAACCAATTCCCAACGCCTATATCGAAAAGGCTGGAATTGTAGAAGAAGAACGGATTACCGATACCCTCGAAAAAAACTATATGCCCTATGCAATGAGCGTCATTATCAGCCGTGCTCTGCCGGAGATTGACGGGTTTAAACCCTCTCACCGGAAGCTGTTGTATACGATGTATAAAATGGGCTTGCTGAACGGCGGACGTACCAAATCCGCAAACGTAGTCGGGCAGACCATGCGGCTGAATCCGCACGGCGATAGTGCGATTTATGACACCATGGTGCGGCTGGCACGGGGCAATGAATCGCTATTGTATCCCTATGTGGATTCCAAGGGTAACTTCGGCAAGGCGTATTCCAGAGATATGGCATACGCTGCCAGCCGATACACGGAAGTCAAGTTAGAGCCGATTTGCAATGAGCTATTTCGGGATATTGACAAGGATACCGTGGATTTTGTCCCGAACTATGACAATACCATGATGGAGCCGACCCTGTTCCCGACGACATTCCCATCGGTTCTGGTGAATGCCAACGTGGGCATTGCGGTTTCCATGGCAAGCAATGTCTGTCCGTTTAATCTGACGGAAGTCTGCGAAACGACGATTGCTCTGCTGAAAGATCCAGAGGCAGATGTCACCGAAACGTTGTTGGGTCCAGACTTTCCGG
>CABQIF010000185.1 GCA_902464115.1 uncultured Ruminococcus sp.
GCCTTGGTACTGCTCGACAATCCAATTACGGATTACTTTTGACCGTGTTATGCCCTGCTCTTTGCAAATCGCATCCAGCATTGCAAGCGTAGTTTTGTCCATCCGCACACGCAAGATATAATCTTTTGGCTTGTCTGTTAGCTTTGTACCTTTTTTAATACCCATGTTTTTTCCTCCTTTATTTGTGGGTACAATCTAATTATACCGTAGCAACAAACAAAAGTCAATCAACAGCTTGCACAATCTTTCCCCTTTATTTTTGTTGCTTTCTCCAATACCGCACCTGACAATAAATCGCAACCAAACACGTTCCCAGCTCCGCCGCCGGATACGACACCCAAACGCCTGTCATGCCCCAGACTGCCGCAAACAAAAAGACCAGCGGCAACAACAACACGCCGCTCCGCAGCAAGGAAATACAGAAAGACGCTGCCGGACGTTCCACCGCTGCGAAAAAGGCAGAAGTCGCAATATTGACCCCAACAGCAAAAAACGCCAAGAAATAAATCCGTGTTCCGGTTTCTGCCATCGCCTGTAGCGTGACATTCTCTGTGCTGTTGAACAGCCGTACAATCGGCTCGGTAAAGCCAAACAATACGCCATACAGCACCGCTGCAAAGCCCAGTGCCGTGCAAATCGTCATCCGCAACAGCTTTTTCATTTCTGTTTGGTCGCTCTTGCCATAGCTTTGGCTCAACAACGGCTGCACGCCCTGTGCAATACCCGTACACAGACACGCTGCCACCAAGGCGATGTTGGCGATAATCCCATAGGCTGCCACGCCGGTATTCCCTGCCTTTTTCAGAATGACAAAATTAAAGCAGAAAATGACAATCCCAGAGGCAACTTCTGTAATCCATTCTGCACCGCCCAGCAGGAAAATCGGCTGGAACATCTGCCAGTGCAGCCGGCAGGGACGAACTCGAATTTGACAGGTCGGTTTTCGGAAATAGAAACTCTGAATGGTAATGCCAATGAGCGGTGCACAGGCGGTTGCCAAAACTGCCCCCAGCATGCCCATTCCCAACGGGAAGATAAACAGATAGTCCAACACAATGTTGCCCAGCGTGCCCAGCATCGTCCCCAGCATTGCCCGATTCGGTGCACCGTCATTTCGGACAAACGCTGCAAACAACTGATTACACAGGAACAGCGGTGCAAAACAGTACAGCGTCCGCAGATATACCACCATCTTATCATGGGTCGCTGCATCGCTTCCCAGCCAGCGACAGATTGGGTCAGCACCCAAAAGCCCGATCAGCAGGAAAACCACGCTTGCTACTCCGGCAAGCAACAGGGCATGGAAAAAGATTTGGCTGCCGGTTTCCCATTCGCCTCTTGCCTTGTGAATAGCGTACTTCGTCGCTCCGCCGATTCCAATCATCAAGCCCGTGGCATTCATGATATTAAACAGGGGCAAGACCAGATTCAAGGCGGTCAGCCCGTCTTCTCCAACGCCGTTCGCAACAAAGAACGTATCCGCTAAAATATAGCAGGACGTTCCCAGCATCGCCAGCATATTCAAGCTGACATAGTGCAGAAAAGCAGATAACGTGGATGGTGGTCGAATGGTTTTTGTCATAGTAATTCCTTCCTTTCTCCAAAAAAATGCATTCATGTACGTCTTCTAAGACCTAACAACGTACACAAATGCATTTCACGCTCTACCCGGTGGCAGAATTTTTTAATTTTCAACAGTATAGCATATCTATTCTAAAAAGTCAAGCGGTTCTATTCTGCAAAAAATCCATTTTTTCCTATTGACATTTGCTTCTGAACGTGGTATAATAACATGAAATTGAAAATCAATTTCAATTTCGATTTCAATTTGACTGACAACCAATAGGGGGAATCCTCATGAAATGGAAACGCTTTTTCAGCTGCCTGCTCTGCGGAGTGCTGTTGCTCTGCGGCTGTACGCCGGCAGCAAACTCCGCAACGGCTTCCAATCAACTGGAACTCGTTACAACGCTTTTTTGTTACTATGACTTCGCCCGTGCCATCCTGAAAGACACGGACACCATTCACCTTCGCTTGCTGCTCTCCCCTGGCATGGAGAGCCATTCTTTTGAGCCTGCTCCGTCCGATATTCTCGCCATTCAGAACGCCGACCTCTTTCTCTACAACGGCGGACACATGGAAGAATGGGTGTCACAGGTGCTCGATTCCGATGAACAATCCCACCCAGACCGCATTGTCCGCTGCATGATGGACTACGCTCCGCTACTGGAAGAAGTGGAACTAGAGGGCAGCGAATCAGAACATGGGCATGACCACGAGCATGACCACGATGACCATGACGACCATGACCATGACCACGAGGGCGAAAGTGAAGTGGAATATGACGAACACATCTGGACTTCTCCGGTGATTGCAAAGGATTTGCTCTATGTCACCCGAGATGCCATCATCCAAGCCGACCCTGCCAACGCTGCCACCTATCAGAAAAATGCCGATGCATATGCGGCTCAGCTGGATGCCCTCAACGAATCCTTTATCGATTATTTCGCCGAGCCAGAACACCGAACGCTTTTATTTGCAGACAAATTTCCGCTGCAATATTTCGCCAATACCTACGGGTTACACTGTTACGCTGCCTTTTCGGGGTGTAGTTCCGACACCGAACCCAGCATTGCAACCATCTCCAATCTGATGCATCTGGTCGAATCTGACCACCTCTCAAAAGTCTATTACTTTGAAGTCAGCAGTCCGGCGGTTGCAAACGTCATCAGCGAACAGACCGGAGCAACTCCAACTGTTTTCCAGTCCTGCCACACGCTTACACAGACCGACTTCGACAACGGGGAAACCTACGTCAGCCTGATGCAGCGAAATTTAAAGGCGTTGGAATCGCAATAAGCTCCCACCAGAAAGGATTTTTTTATGGCTACTTCTGCACTGCAATTTTCCCATGTCACTTTGGGATATGAAAACATTATCACAACTTCTAACCTCAACCTCACCATTCCGCAGGGTGATTATCTCTGTATCATTGGGGAAAACGGCTCCGGAAAAAGCACGTTCGTGAAAAACCTGCTCGGGCTGCTGAAACCCCTCAGCGGAAAAATTATGTTAACCGGCGACTGGAAACGCAGCGACATCGGCTATC
>CABQIF010000186.1 GCA_902464115.1 uncultured Ruminococcus sp.
AACGAAAGAAACGCAGACCAAAGCCGCTTTCCGCACCCATTCACAAAGTGCTTACCCCCGTTCTGATTCGCAGAGAAACGACAAAGTGAAAAATACTGTCCTCTTTAAGAGGGCAGTATTTTTTGCGATTTCGTAGAATTGTATCTGTTTTTCAATATTTTCGATTGACAAATCGGCTATATTGTGTTACATTAAAGCTGACAACTTGTCAGCGAAAGGGGAACGGCTTCGTGCCAAAAGATTCTATAGAACTCATGCGTGCAAGAAAAGAAGAAATCATTTGTGCGTTTGAACAACTTTTTCAAGAAAAAAGCGTACGGAGTATTTCAATGCGAGAAATTGGAGCTAAAACCAGTTTTGCACGCAGTTCCATTTACAATTATTTTCAAACAAAGGAAGAAATTCAACTTGGACTGACAATCAGAGAATTTGCAGCATGGAAAGATGCTCTTCAAAAAATTTTGGAGAATGAAAACAAAAATATATTACAATTTGCAGAAGCAATCGCAGCATTCCTTGCAGACCGAAATCAATTTATCAAGCTGATTTCATGGAATCACTATGAAATTGAAGAAAACAGCCGACCAGAACGGCTTGCCGAAATGCAGCAAGGTTACTTATGAAGCCATGCACTTGTTCACAATCTGTGTTGAAAAAGCGTTGCCGCATCTTTCAAAAGAAGAAACGCAAGGATTTATGCTGGACTTTTTCACCTACTTATATGGGATAGACTGCTTTATTCAAGTCCGTTCCAAACAACAGGAAGCCTTGAAATTTGGAAATATTCCTTATCATCCGGTTTCCATTCATGATGCTGTATATGGATTTATTTTGCGGTATTTCAAACAGGAGGAAACACAATGAAATCACATCTTTGGAAAAAATGCGTGGCGGTGCTTTGTTCTGCAATGATGCTGACCGCCACAATTCCGACCACAATCGGACAGGCAGAAGCCAGCAATCTGATCAGCAATGCCACCTTTGACCGTGGCACAACCGGCTGGAATACATATTATCAGACTGGTGGTGTATGCAGTCTTGGAACAGACAGCGGCAGACTTGCTCTGAAAGTATCTGCAACTGGTGATGTCACATGGGCAGTACAAGTCTACTATGACATCATTCCGCTCTATCAAAACGGTGTTTATCGGTTAAAATATGATATTTCCTCTACGGTTAATCGTACTGTGGACGGTATGATTCAGCAAAACGGCGGTGATTATCAGGCGTATACCTCCAAACATCTTTCATTGACACCGGAAGTACAAACCGTCGATTACGAATTTACCATGAAAAATGCCACTGATATTATGGCACGGTTACAGTTCAATTGCGGTAATTTTGAAGACAATCTCCCAGAACATACGATTTATATTGACAATGTTTCACTGGAACTGGTAGATGACAGTAAGGTGGATTATTCCGGCGTTCGAAATTATGAACCGCCCATTGTCACCAATCAAATCGGCTATCGCACAAATTCGCTGAAAACTGCGGTCTTTGATGGTGCATCTGAGGAGCGTACTTTTGATGTTGTCAATGCGGATACCGGGGCAGTGGTCTATACTGGTGAACTCTCTGCGGAGAGCAACTGTGCTTTTTCTGGTGAAACGAACCGAACAGGTGATTTTTCTGCAGTTACAATTCCGGGAAGTTATTACATCACATGTGGGAATTTGGAGCAATCTTATACTTTTCAAATTGCCGATGATGTGTATCACTCTGCATTAGATGATTCTGTAAGAATGTTGTATCTTCAGCGTTGTGGCAGTGTAGTAGAAGATGACACATTTGGTCATAAGGCATGCCATAACACCCTTGCGACCATCTATGGAACAGATGAAAAAATCGACGTTAGCGGTGGTTGGCACGATGCTGGCGACTATGGCAGATATGTTGTAACCGGAGCTAAAACGGTAGCAGATTTGCTGTATGCTTACCAAACTGCACCACAACTGTTTCAGGATGACACTGGCATTCCGGAAAGCGGAAATGGTGTACCGGATATTCTGGATGAGGCGAGATATGAAATTGAATGGATGCTGAAAATGCAGGACAGTTCCGGCGGTGTTCATCATAAGGTAACCTGTGCCACATTTCCCGGTTATGTTATGCCAGAGGAGGAAACTGATGAATTGATTGTAACGCCGATTTCCACGACAGCAACGGCAGATTTCTGCGGTACTATGGCACTGGCGTATGAATTTTATCAAGAAATTGATGCCGATTTTGCCAAGCAGTGTTTGGATGCTGGAGAAAAGGCGTGGAATTTCTTAGCAGAGAATCCGAATCTGATCTTTAAAAATCCCACTGACATTGTCACCGGAGAGTATGGTGACAACTCTGACCGAGACGAACGCTATTGGGCGGCAGCACAGATGTGGCAGGCAACTGGCAAAGAAAAATATTTGACAGCTGTGGAATCGATCGGCGTTCAGAGTGGCATGGATTCTGCCAATTTAGGCGACTACGGAAATATCGCTATCCTGACTATGGATGGCATCGACAAAGATTCTGATGTCTACCGCAAAACAAAAAACGCTATCCTCCGAAGTGCGGACACATATGTTGCAGATTCAGCCAAAAATATGTTCGGTTTTTCTGTCACACAATACTATCAGGGTGGATGGGGAAGCAATATGAAGGCTTGTAATCAGGGCATTTTGATGGGATACGCCTATCAATTGACCGGAGAACAGAAGTATTTGAACGCTGCAAATGCAGATTTGAATTATCTGTTCGGCTGTAATCCGCTGGGAATCTGCTATCTCACCGGTTATGGTACCGTGTCACCGGAACATCCGCATCATCGTCCTTCGATTGCCAAAAAACAGGAAATGCCTGGAATGTTGGTCAGTGGTGTACACCCATATTTGGAGGACAGTGCTGCAAAAGCATATTGCTCCGGACAGCCTACGGGGAAATGCTATGTGGACAATCAGGAAAGCTATTCTACGAATGAAATCACAATCTACTGGAACTCTCCGCTGAGAGCTTGTGTTCATAGGCGTTTTAAGAGTGTAGCAGCATGAGAAATCATAATCATTGTTTCAGCAGAGCAACAAGAAGTTTCATAATCCTTTGACAACCTGC
>CABQIF010000187.1 GCA_902464115.1 uncultured Ruminococcus sp.
TAGTTCTAGTTTTTCTATATACTCTTTTTTTATAGATTTTAATATATTTTTTAAAACAAATCACGATGAAGGTGCTGTTAATTGCCATGGTGTTTCCTTGACATTTTTTTAGCGATGTGATACAATAGCACATGAAACTGCCGTTTTTTTCGGTAGGCAACCGCAATTTTTCGAATAGTAAAAAGGAGGGAAATGCACCTTTATGTTGGAGTTAAAAGGCATCAAAAAAGACTATCTGACCGGAGAAAACACGGTTCATGCACTAAAAGGCATTGATTTGCGATTCCGGCGAAACGAATTCGTTTCCATTTTAGGGCCATCCGGCTGTGGAAAGACCACCATGCTGAACATCATTGGCGGATTGGATCAGTACACAGAGGGGGATTTAATCATCAATGGACGTTCTACCAAGGACTTCAAAGACCGAGATTGGGACACCTACCGCAATCATTCCATCGGGTTTGTATTCCAAAGCTATAACTTGATTCCCCATCAGACGGTTTTGCAAAATGTAGAACTGGCACTGACATTATCGGGCATATCCAAAGCAGAACGCCGGAAGCGTGCCAAAAAGGCACTGGAAGATGTGGGGTTGGGCAATCAGCTTTCCAAGAAACCAAGTGAAATGTCTGGCGGACAAATGCAGCGTGTGGCAATCGCACGGGCATTGGTCAACAATCCCGATATTATTTTAGCGGATGAACCGACCGGTGCACTGGATACGGAAACCAGTATTCAAGTCATGGAAATCCTCAAGGAAATCTCCAAAGACCGCCTCATTATTATGGTTACGCACAATCCGGAATTGGCGGAACAGTATTCCTCTCGTATCATTCGTGTACTGGATGGCAAACTGACAGACGATTCCAGACCGATGACAGAAGAAGAATACCAGCAGGAATTGCAAGCAGATAAAGCCGAAAATGAAAGCGGAAAGAAGTTGAAAAAGCCTTCGATGTCTTTTGGTACTTCATTTTCGTTGTCTTTGAAAAATCTGTTCACCAAAAAGGGAAGAACCATGCTGACTTCTTTTGCCGGAAGCATCGGGATTATCGGTATTGCATTGGTGCTCTCCATCTCACAGGGGTTCAACACTTATATTAATGTGATTCAAGAAGAAACATTGTCCTCCTATCCGCTGACGATTCAGAAAACAAATACAGATCTCAGTGCCTTGATGCAGACTTTTATGGGTTCTGCAACTTCAGACAACACGCATGATAAAGATGCAGTATATAAGAAGTCGGCAATTTATGACATGATGGACGCTCTGAATAATATGGAAACTTCGGAAAATGATTTGAAAAGTTTCAAGTCCTATATTGAATCCGAACGGGAAGACAGTGACAGCGATTTGTACAAGGCAGTCAATGGGGTTCAATATGCATATGATTTGGATTTGCTCATCTATACTAAGAATGTAGATGGAACGATTATCCATTCGGACACGGAAGAATTGATGCAAGAAATGGTATTGGAGCATATGGGAATTGATATGCAGGCAATGACCAATGCCAGCAATTCCATGTTTGGAGAACAAGCAACTGCCATGATGGGCATGGGCGGTTCTTCTATGAATTTGTGGCAAGAGTTGCTTCCCGGAGAGAATGGCAACCCCATCAACGACCTGCTGAAAAAGCAATACGATGTGGTATATGGTTCGTGGCCGAACAGCTACGATGAAATTATGCTGGTATTAGATGAGAACAACGAACTGGACGACATGACATTGTATGCACTCGGTTTAGAGCCAAAAGAAGATGTGGATAACATCATGGAAGCGGCAGTGAATGGCAAGGAATTGCAAAAAGACCATAAAAGCTGGTCATATGCTGACATCTGTGATATGGATTTCCGCACAATCTTGAATGCGGCTTGTTACCGCTATGATGAAAGTACAGGACTGTACACTGATTTGCGAGATACAGACGCTGGTTTACAGTACCTCTATGACAACGGTTTGAAGCTAAAAGTTACGGGGATTATCCGACCAAATGAAGATACCACTGCTCCGATGTTGTCTGGTTCGATTGTTTATACCAGCGACCTGACCAAGTATTTGATTGACCACAGTAAAGATTCTGATGCAATTGCTGCCCAGAAGAAAAGCAAGGATACGGATATTTTCACTGGATTGCCATTCAAGGATCGTTCTGAAAGCACAACTAACACAGAAAAACAGACAGCATTTTTAGAATATGTAAATGGATTGGATGACAGCGGAAAAGCACAGATGTATATCCAGATGATGAGCCTTCCCACAGAAGAACAGCTGAATGAATCTGTGCAGCAATCCATGCAAGGGATGAGTCGCAGTGACATGGAAGCGGCAATGTTGCAGGGAATGACACAGCAAATGAGCATGAGTGAAAGTGATGTGCAATCTTATCTGGAATCCGTGAGTGATGACGAAATCACAGACACCTTTACGCAAATGATGCAGCAGCAAGTGAAAGCACAATATGCCCAGCAAGTCCAACAGAAAATGGCAGCGATGCAGCCGGAAGAATTGCTGAAAGCCTTGAATCAGCTGCTTCCCACGTTGACCGCCGAACAATGTGCGAACTATTATGACGAACTGATGCAGTTTTCGGATTCCACTTATGAGGACAACTTGAAAGCATTGGGGGATATTGATTTAGATGACCCTGCGGCAATCAATCTCTATGCAGCAACTTTTGAAGACAAGGATGTCATTGAAGATGCCATTGCAGATTATAATGAAGGCAAAGATGAGCTGTCGCAAATTCAGTATACGGACTATGTCGGATTGATGATGTCTTCTGTTACGAAGATTATCAATACCATTACCTATGTGTTGATTGCATTTGTAGCCATTTCGTTGATTGTTTCTTCGATTATGATTGGTGTGATCACGCTGATTTCTGTACAGGAACGCACCAAAGAAATCGGGATTCTCCGTGCAATTGGTGCATCAAAACGAGATGTTTCCAGTATGTTTAACGCAGAAACGATTATTATTGGGTTTACTTCTGGTTTGTTAGGGGTTCTTGTCACCTATTTGCTGTGTATTCCCATCAATTTGCTGGTGCACCATCTCACCAACATCAACAATC
>CABQIF010000188.1 GCA_902464115.1 uncultured Ruminococcus sp.
CCTTCGTTAAGGAGGGCAGCTTGCCCTCCTTAACAATCCACCTCGCCGAGCTGAGTCAGCTCGACCGCAGTTGCCTGCGGCTCGAATTTTTGAACCGCTCTGCAAATTTATTCGTTCGTTTCTTCTGTTGTTTCCGGCAAATCTACTGGATCTTCCGGTGCAGTTTCTACGGCATCTTCTGCCGTCTCTTCGATCTGACTGCACGCCTCTGTTTCATCGTGTTCTGTTCGGCTGAATGCAACCACCTGATTTTCATTGGTTACTCGCATAATCCGAACGCCCTTTGCAGTTCGTCCCATCAGACGAATATCTGCACAATATACCCGAATCACAATGCCATCTGTAGAGATCAACAGAATATCGTCTGTTTCATCGACAACCTTAATTCCGCAGACCATGCCACGTTCTGCATCGACCTTGTAGTTCTGCAAACCATAGCCGCCACGGTTCTGAATCCGGTATTGTTCCAGTTCGCTCCGTCTGCCATATCCGTTTTCTGTTACAGTCAGCAAGGAAGCCCCTGCCCGTTCTCTCGCCATGGAAACAACCACATCGCCTTCCCGCAACGTAATTGCCTTGACACCGTGTGCACTTCTGCCCTGCGGACGAATGCAGGTTTCTTCCATCCGGATGATCATGCCGTGCTTGGTTGCCACAAAGAGCCGTGCAGAGCCGTCTGTCAGCCGAACACCAGCGATCTCATCGCCCGCTTCCAGTCCAACCGCAATCAGACCATTCTTCCGGACATTCTTATATGCTGGTAATGCTGTCCGCTTGATCTTACCCTGACGGGTCACGGTTACCAGATATTTGCCCTCGTCAAAGTCCTTTGTCCGCAGCATTGCAGCGATTTTCTCGCCCTCTTTCAACGGCAGCAGGTTGACAATGTTGAATCCTCTGGATGCCTTCGAGCCTTCCGGAATTTCATAGCACTTCAAGCGATACATCATACCATAGTTGCTGATAAACAGAATATGGTCATGCGTGGAGCTGATAAACATTTCATTGACAAAATCGGCTTCCCGCTGTTTCATACCGCTGACACCACGGCCGCCCCTCCGCTGGGTCTTATAGACATCCACCGGCATCCGCTTCATATAGCCGCTTTCCGTAAAGGTAACAACGCAGTCTTCCACCGGAATCAAATCCTCAATATCTACTTCGCCGTCTACCATTTCAATTTGTGTCCGCCGTGGGTCGCCGAACCGGTTGCGAATGCTCTCCAAATCTTCCCGAATAATGCCATAAACACGCTGTTCATCGGACAAAATATCCAGATAATCCGAAATTTTCGCCAGAATCTGATACAGTTCATCGGTCACTTTCTGTCGTTCCATTCCAGTCAGCTGTCCCAACCGCATCTGTACAATTGCGTCTGCCTGTTCATCAGACAAGCCAATCTGCTGTTCCATCTGATACTTTTCTGTGTCATACTGTGCACGGTCAAGCAGAGCCGTCAAATCCATATCTTTAAACCGTTCCATCAGGCGTTGTTTGCCCTCTGCAACCGTTCGGCTGCTCCGCAGAATGGCAATCACTTCATCAATGTGGTCAATGGCAACAACAAAGCCCTGCAACAGATGTGCCCGTTTTTCGGCTTTTTTCAGCTCGTACTTTGTCCGGTTCGTAATCACTTCTACTTGGAATTGCAGATACTGTTCGAGAATCTGCTTCAAGGTCAGAACCTTTGGTTCACCGTTGACCAGTGCCAACAGATTAACGCCTATGGTATCCTGCAACTGCGTATAGCTGAACAGCTTATTCAGAACAATTTGTGGGTTCGCATCTTTTTTCAGTTCGATGACCACTCGCATTCCTTCTCGGCTGGACTCATCCTGAATGTGATAGATCCCCTCAATGCGGTTATCCTTGGCGTGGTCGGCAATGCTTTCAACCAGTCTTGCCTTGTTGACCATATACGGGATTTCCGTAATGATAATGCTTTCCCGTCCCCGAACGGTTTCAAAGGAAGTCTTGCCTCGCAGGGTAATCTTGCCCCGTCCGGTTGCATAGGCTGCCCGCATACCAGCGTAGCCCATAATAATACCGCCTGTCGGGAAATCCGGCCCTTTGATGCACTGCATCAGTTCTTCAAGGGTGCAGTCTGGCTGTTCCATCAACAGCAAAATGCCGTCAATGACTTCGCCGAGGTTGTGCGGTGGAATATTGGTTGCCATACCAACGGCAATACCCGTTGAACCGTTTACCAACAGGTTCGGGTAACGAGATGGCAGCACTGCCGGTTCTTTCAGTCGTTCGTCATAGTTTGGAACGAACGGAACGGTTTCTTTCTGAATATCCGTCAGCATTTCCAAGGCGATCTTAGACATTCTTGCTTCGGTATAACGATACGCTGCCGGAGGGTCACCATCCACAGAACCGAAGTTTCCCTGTCCATCTACCAGCACATACCGCAGGGAGAAATTCTGTGCCAGACGTACCAGAGCATCATAGACAGATGCGTCACCATGTGGATGATAGCGTCCCAATACAGAACCAACGGTATCCGCACACTTATGGTACGGGCGGTCTGGGGTCAGGTTGTTTTCATACATCGTGTAGAGAATCCGGCGGTGTACAGGTTTCAAACCATCCCGTACATCCGGCAAGGCTCTTGCCACAATAACGGACATTGCATATTCCAAGAAGGATTTCTGCATTTCCTGTCCGATATCGACCGGCGTAATTTTTCCGTCTCGATTTTCGAGTGCGGTTGTTTTTTCCTCATTCATTGGTTTTCAGCCACCTTTTATTGAAATTCAATCGGTCAAATGGGTTACGAATTTTTTTATGAAATACGGTTTCGATACAAGAACCATGCTAGTTTCCACCGTTTTTTCAAAACTTGTTGAATGTGCATCCCGAGAACGTTTCACGTGAAACACTGCATCAAAATCGCATGACTGCAAGCTACGAGCCGCAGGCAAACAAAAGTTTTTCGGTGCAGCAGTT
>CABQIF010000189.1 GCA_902464115.1 uncultured Ruminococcus sp.
CAATTGCGATTCCCAAGGCAAGCTGGGGATGTGCCCCAGCCTTGCCGAACCGGATTCGGGAGGTTTTCCTGGAAATTATATTTCATGAAATCAGAACAGTCCCAACAAAATGCACTGCATAGCATTGTCGCAACGCATAAAATATGCTATAATAGAACCAACCTTTTTTCACACAAAGAATGAAGGCAACAACGAAACAGATAGGATTTGAATCAATATGAATCAACATACCGTCATTGGCATTCTCGCCCATGTAGATGCCGGAAAAACCACGCTTTCGGAGGCACTACTTTTTCAAGCAGGTGTCATCCGAAAACAAGGCAGAGTCGACCATAAAGATGCTTTTTTAGATACCAACCCACTGGAACGGGAGCGAGGCATTACTATCTTTTCCAAGCAAGCCATCCTACCCCTGCCGGAAAAGACCATCACCTTGCTGGATACACCGGGGCATGTCGATTTTTCTGCTGAAACAGAACGAACCTTGCAGGTATTAGATGCTGCCATTTTGGTGATCAGCGGTCTGGATGGCGTACAGAGCCACACCGAAACGCTCTGGCAATTGTTGCAGCAGTATCACATTCCGACCTTTTTATTTCTCAATAAGATGGACTTGTCCCCCTATTCCGAAGCAGAACTGCTCACACAGTTACAGGAAAAATTATCGCCGCACTGCCTTTCTTTCACACAGAAAGATGCAGCCTTTTATGAAGCTGCTGCTCTTGCAGAGGAAGCCTGTTTGCAACAATATCTGGAAACAGAGCAGATTTCGGATGACCTGCTTCGCACTGCCATTGCAAACCGCACCTTGTTCCCCTGTTGGTTTGGCTCTGCTCTGAAACAGCAGGGGATTGCAGACTTTTTAAATCTGCTGGACAAATACGCCCCAACTGTTCCGGAGCAGTCTGCATTTGGAGCAAAAGTATATAAGATTACCGAAGACGAATCCGGCAACCGCCTGACGCATCTGAAAATCACTGGCGGAACGCTGCACGTTCGGGATAAATTGCCGAGTGGCGAAAAAATCACGCAAATTCGTCTTTATAATGGTGTAAAGTTTCAAACTGTTGATGCTGTCACCAGCGGTATGGTGTGTGCGATTACTGGATTGTCGAAAACTTATGCTGGTCAAGGACTGGGAAAAGAACACGATACCGCACCGCCGACCCTTGCCCCCGTGTTGTCCTATCGGGTGCAGATACCGCCGTCTTTGGATGTTCATAAAGTATTGGAAAATATGCGGAAACTGGAGCAGGAAGACCCACAGTTGCAAGTACGGTGGAACGAGCAGCTGCAAGAAATATCTGTTCGCCTGATGGGAGAAATTCAGCTTGCTGTCTTGCAACGATTGATGTTAGAGCGGTTTTCCATGCCGATTTCCTTTGATAGCGGTAGCATTGCCTATCGGGAAACCATTCAGAAACCAGTAGAAGGTGTTGGACACTATGAGCCACTCCGGCATTATGCAGAAGTGCACCTATTATTAGAGCCATTGCCAACGGGTAGCGGTTTACAGTTTGCAGCAGCTTGCAAAGAAGATGATTTAGACCGCAACTGGCAACGGCTTGTTCTGACACATTTACAGGAAAAAACACACGGCGGTGTGCTGATGAATGCTCCGATTACCGATATGAAAATCACATTGATTGCTGGAAAGGCACACGTCAAGCATACCGAGGGCGGTGACTTTCGGCAAGCAACCTATCGTGCTCTCCGGCAGGGATTGCTTTCTACAGAAAGCGTCTTATTAGAGCCGTGGTATCAGTTCCGCTTGACGATTCCAACGGAATGTGTCGGCAGAGCGATTGCAGATTTACAGTATATGTCTGCAACTTTTTCCGCTCCAGAGCAGGCAACGCCAACGACACAGGTTTTGCAGGGAACAGCACCGGTTTCCAAACTGCGAACCTATTCAGAAACCGTTGTCGCTTATACCAAGGGGAAAGGTCGGTTGTTCTGTCAGATGAAAGGATATTTCCCCTGCCACAATACAGAAGAGGTTCTGGAGCAGGTTTCCTATGATGGAGCAAACGACCCGGAAAACTCTGGAGATTCCATTTTCTGTTCTCATGGAGCAGGTGTGTTGGTAAAGTGGAATGATGTACCGAAGCATATGCATTTGCCCTATGCATATGTTCCAGAGCAGAAAGCAGAATTGACACCGCCAGTACAGCTTGCCCGACAGGCGGAGCGATACCGCAGCCGACTCGAAGAAGATCAAGAATTGCTAGGCTGGTTTGAGCGAACTTATGGGAAGATTCAGAGAGATCCTCGTCAGGCATTGGACAGACTGCCGGATGATGTGACTGAAACCGCAAAAACTACTCCGTTGCAGCCACTAAAAACCGGAGATGTCTATTTGCTGGTAGATGGCTATAATGTTATTCATGCATGGGACTCCTTGAAACAATATCTGCCCGATCATTTGGAACTAGCACGAAAACAGTTAAGAGATTGGCTCTGTAATTATCAAGGTTTTCGGCAGTGTCAAGTAATTTTGGTTTTTGATGCGTATCAGGTAAAAGGCGGACGGGAACATGTAGAGCAGTATCATAACATTCACATTGTCTATACCAAAGAGGCAGAAACTGCAGATGCTTATATCGAGCGAACCACCTATGATTTAGCGAAAGAACGGCGGGTACGGGTTGTAACTTCTGATGGATTGGAGCAGCGAATTATTTTAGGGAATGGAGCATGTCGAGTATCTGCCGCAGAATTTGAGAAAGAGTTGAAAGAAGTAGAGCAGGCGATTCAGTCGTACTTACAAAGCGGACATCATTCTGGCAATCATATCACCATAAAATAAATCATGTTACGCATTAAAAAACGAGCCGCAGGCAAATAAAAAGTTTTTTGGTGCAGCAATTTTACAAAAATGCTGCCGAGGTGTGGGCGAGCAGCCCACATTTGCGGAGCAAATGAAACT
>CABQIF010000190.1 GCA_902464115.1 uncultured Ruminococcus sp.
ATGTAAAGGATGCGTTGAATGATGAGAAAAACAAAAATTGTTTGTACAATTGGTCCAGCAACCGATGACGACGACATTATGCGGAGAATCATGCAGGCTGGCATGAATGTTGCTCGTTTTAACTTTTCCCATGGGGATTATGAAACCCATCAGAAACGGTATGAACAGGTTGTCCGGTTACGGGAAGAACTTGGCTTGCCGATTGCAACCCTGATGGACACCAGAGGACCAGAAATTCGGCTTGGAAAATTTGTAGATGACAAGCCCGTCACCATTCACGACGGGGACACTTATGTTCTGACAACAGAGGATGTACTTTGTACAGCAGAACGGGGAAGTGTATCCTTTAAAAATTTACCGCACGATGTAAAACCGGGAACACACATCTTAATCAATGATGGTGTGATTGAAATGGTTGTAAATCGTGTAAATTCAACAGAAATTACTTGCTTAGTAATTCACGGCGGTGTGCTCTCTAATAATAAGGGCATCAATGTTCCAGGTGTTACGCTTTCTATGCCGTATCTGAGTGAAAAAGACCGGAACGACTTGGAATTTGGTGCAAAGATGGGATTTGATTTCATCGCAGCAAGTTTCGTCAGCACGTCTGCAGATATTGATTATTTGAGAAAATACACGCATAGCCTTGGTTGGTTCAATGTTCGAATTATCGCAAAGATTGAAAATCTGGAAGGTGTAAAGAACATTGACGAAATTCTGGAATCCGCAGATGGCATTATGGTTGCTCGTGGTGACCTTGGCGTAGAAATCCCATTTGAACAGATTCCAGCAGTTCAAAAAGAACTGATTCGGAAGGGCTATCAGGCAGGCAAACAGGTCATTACTGCAACGCAGATGCTGGAATCTATGATTACAAATTCCAGACCGACCAGAGCAGAAATTACTGACGTTGCAAATGCAATTTATGACGGTACAAGTGCGATTATGCTTTCTGGTGAAACGGCTGCTGGTGCTTATCCGGTAGAAGTTGTTCGGACAATGGATTTGATTGCAAAGACCACTGAAGACAACATTGACTATAAGCATATGCATGCAACTTATCAGTATAACAAGGATATTTCAAATGCAATTGCTCACGCAACTGTAACAACTGCTCACGACTTGGATGCAAAAGCAATTTTGACTGTAACAATGAGTGGTGTAACAGCAAGAGAAATCTCGAAATATCGTCCGAAATGCCCGATTATCAGTTGCACGATTAGTGACCAGGTTTGGCGGCAGATGAATTTGAGCTGGGGTGTTCATCCGCTGATAATTGGCGAAAAGCAGAATACCGATGAATTATTTGAAGCCGCAGTAGATGCAGCATTAGAAAACCATCTGGTTGACAAGGATGATATTGTTGTTATCACAGCAGGCGTTCCAGTTGGCGTTTCTCATTCCACAAACATGATGAAAGTAGAACGAGTTGATAAAACGCTGTAAGAATGAAATCATTTTTTTAATGCAAAAGCCGGCATTGAAGAGGGAAGTCTTCACTGCCGGTTTTTGTTATGCCTGTTCTTTTTGATAGGTTTCTTCCAAAAAGTGAATCATCTCTTGAAAACCGTCTGCATTGTTTGGATATGTTTGCTCAATTTCTATGGTTGCCTTTTCAGAACAGAGCATTCCATGCCAGATTTTTAGCGTTAAATTTTCTTTTCCATATTCCACCTTATAATTAAACTGATTTAAATTCTTGCTTCCAGAATAATCGTTTCCGCTCTCAAAATAGTAGTAGGGGGGAATATCGAAAATTTTCGAAACTCTCGGTTTATCCATGTTGTATCGCCTCCTTTAAAATCGGAATTGCCTGTTCCAAATTTGGTGCAACTGCATAGAGGAATGGTTGTAACATTTCATCCGGCTGCGATAAGTCGGGAATCATGACAACTTTACAGCCTGCATAAAATGCAGAGAGCACGCCATTTGGAGCGTCTTCAAACGCCATGCAATCAGAAGGTGCACAATTGATAGATTGAGCAGCCGCTTGGTAAATATCCGGAAATGGCTTTCCTGTTTTTACTTGATTGCTGCCAAAAATCTCCGTAAAATAGGGGAGAAATTCAACTTCTTCTAAGTATCTGGTTGCTCGGTCTTTTGGCGTGGCAGTTGCAACAACCGTTGGAATCTGTTGTTCTTTACAGAACTGCAAAAAGGGAAGTACGCCCTGTTTTACAGGGATTCCATTTTTTTGCAGTTCTTCTGCAAATAACTGTTTTCGTGTTTCTCGAATTGCCATATAATCAAAGGATTCCCCAAAGACACGCTTTAGGTATGGCTCTGCAAAGCGATATTGCAAGCTTCGGATATTCAGGGCATGCTGTTCTTTCATCTCAAATCCATAAAGGGCAGCACTTTTTATCCAGCAACGAATTAAAACCCGTTCTGTATCCAAAAGTGTTCCGTCCATATCAAAAATCACACCATTTATCATGATGATTACTCCTTATTTTCATTCTCTGGCAAAACATCCGGCAGAACAACAGACACCACATCAGGTTCATCGGGTTCTGATTCATCAGATGTCGGATGATTGGTAATTTCAGCGAGTGGGGAGTGGTCAGCGGCTTCTTGCAGGATCGCATTTGACAAATGCGTGTAGATTTCTGTTGTTGCAGTGCTTTTGTGTCCTAGGATTTCTTTTAACGTCAACGTATCTACATTTCCATACTGATAGAGCAAGGTTGCAGCAGTATGTCGAAGTTTATGGGTAGAGTAACCTTGTCCGGACAATCCAGCTCGTTGCAGAGCATCTTCTACGATCTGCTGCACACGCCGTTTACTGATACGAGAGCCACGCTTACTTAAAAACAAAGCAGGTTCTTCTTGACTGTTTTTTATTTTCTTTCGTGCCTCTAAGT
>CABQIF010000191.1 GCA_902464115.1 uncultured Ruminococcus sp.
GGGTTGTACTTAATTCCATCAAAAATTACTGTGTTTTCTGCTTTTGCCATCTATGCAATCATCCTTTCTGCTCCAACAGGAGCCACATATGTAAATCGGTTTCCTAAAATATCTCTGGCTGTGCCTATGACAAATTGTCCGTAGTCGGCAAGCATATTGCATACAAATTCCTCTGCATCCACCCAGTATCGTTTCTTGACCATACGGTGAAGTTCTGGTAATAAACCATAACTGAACATCACACAATGCCCTAATTCATGGATAAACACACGGTTCAGAAGTTCTCCATACAGATTATTTGCAATCGAAATTGTCATTGTGGAATAATCTGATACAGCAAGTGTTCTGTTGCCTGTACGGTCAATCAAAACATCATCATGGGGTGAAACAAAACAAACTTGCCATAAGTCCCCATTCATGTAAAATTGTCTTAGCATGGCTTCTCACCATCCTTTTTCTCAAATAAAAAGTCCCTGCTACATTCCTGTAACAAGGACTTAATTTAATTCTTATTTAACTCATCTGCTGAATGAAACGTGTCAGGTCAGTTTTCATCTGCTGTCTGAGGGTTGCGTCTGCATCATCCCACATTTCTTTCATGTTGCGGATGATATCTTCTGTGTACTCTTTCATGGAATCATCCATTTTTCTCTTTGATTCAGCATCTTTGGAATCCCGATAATGTCTACGATTCTCGCTGTATCTGTCATAGGTTTCACCATATCTGGACTGCTGACGATTCATCCCGTCATTTCCCATATTCCTGTCCGAATATTCTGGGTGATATCCCATGCGGTACATATTGCGTTCAAACTCTGGATTGTTCAGATATTCGTTCATCCAGTCATCATCCTGTGCGTGAAGATAAGGAATATATCCCATGCGACTTCCTTTGCCTTTCGGGGCAAATCTGCCATTGGAATAACGATACCTGTCATATCCCATGCGTCCAAGATACTTTTCTTCCTGTTCGCATTCATCCATAGCTTCTACGATTCTGTAGTCTTTATCTGCACAAATCGCACATTTTACAGCTTCCATGCAATCTTTTAAATCGTCCCAGTCTTGAGGAGTAAGGTTATCGAAACCATGTGTTTTGGCTTTTTCCATAGCCCATTTTCCCATTTCCATTGCAACTTTATGCATTACAGTGCCCCCTTTCTAACAGCCTGTGTAACAGGTGTTTCTGTTGTTGGGGCTGTACCATTAATTGCTGTCAAATTGTTACTCGGACTACAAGCCGGATTTCCTAGCATCTTGAATACTCCACCAGTTGCACTTGTGGCTACTCTGGTTGCGTACTTTGTTCTGGTTCTTATGCCAGATGCTGTAACCTGTGCACAACAACGATTCTGCAAAGGATATAAGGTAGTTCCTGTTCCTATCTGAATCATTACTGGGGCGGTAATTGTAGTGGTTTCTGGTATACTTTGTGCGACTACAATACAATATTTCTCCCCATTGTTGTAACTGCCTGCTGGAAGTGTGATTACAAGGTTATTATTGGTAAACGATACAGCTTGGCTTATTACAAGACGACTACAGAGTTTACATACATTTTTACAACTCATATTTCTACCTCTCAATCAAATAAGAGGTGAGCCATAACCCACCTCTTAGAATTGGTCAACCTCTAAGGGTGAGTTACTTAGCAGCAACCACTGTTACATCCGCATCCACCATAATAAGTGTTTGGATTAGGAACAACATATGCCGGAATAGCCGCCGGATTAATTGCATTGATTAACTGCTGTGTCTGTGAAGCCATAGCTGTTGTAAGCAGTGCGGACTGGCGATCCTGAGATGCAGCACGCTTCAAATCAGAGTTCTCTGCCTGTAATGTTGCAATCTTATCATTCGTCAAGAAATCAAGGATTGCTCTTGTGTTGCTGTTCTGATTTTCCAGGAGGTCTCTAGTATTGTTGTTCATTGTGTTCTGGAGAGCACAAGTGTTGGTAGCTAAGTTGTAGTTGATGCCCTGGATAGCTTCTCTTGTTTCGCAGCAACACTGAGCCAACTGAGACTGTAATGCATTGGTATTCTGCATACCGGCTACAGTATCAGCGTTAATTGCCTGCTGAACGCCATTGAAGCCCTGAAGCATTCCAACGTTCATGCCGTTGAAGCCACTCTGCATGGTATTGTTGAGTGCATATGTGCTGTCACAGATACCCTGCTGAATACCTCTGATACCGTTCTGGATATCGTTAAGAGCGAAGCCCTCGTTGATATCAGCACGTGTAGCCCATCCTTGGAAACCGGCACCATTAGCACCGTTTCCACCATTACCGCCGAAGCCACCGCCCCAGCCGCCAAAACCTCCCCATCCGAAGATAGCAAAGATCAGGACAAGCCAGATGAGGGAAAAGCCATCACCGCCCCACATATCATTGGCACGGTTATTAGAGCCTGTAGCGGCTGCAATGTCGCTAAGACTATAATTTGAACCATTCATCATGTTTTTGGTCTCCTTAAATATTATTTACAATAGGAGACATCCGCGGCTGTCATCCCTAATTGTAGCGATTTTTAATCACCCAATCATGGGGAAGTGTTATAATCCAAGTAATTTCTGGATAATTCCATCTGGAGATAGATGTTTTTCATTAAATACATTTTGCTGTATTTGATGTAACTGATCTGTATCACCTTTTTTGTATAAATCCAATGCGTTCTTCAACGTTGGATTATTTCCTGCAAATTTACTCATGTCGTTCATCATGTTATCAACACTTCCGAACCTCTGAGAAATCATTTTTTCAAATTGCTTTTTCATCATGGCATTTGGATTGAACGTCATCTCTGTCTACCTCCATTCTGCTGTTTTGGTGAA
>CABQIF010000192.1 GCA_902464115.1 uncultured Ruminococcus sp.
TTTTTTAGATTTCTAAAAAAACGGCATCGCAAGCCATCTTAAAAAGGAAACATAGTTGACAAAAAAAGGAATTTCATGATATAATAAAAATATTCCAATTAAGATGGAAAAGGTGCATGTAAATGAAGAAATATCGTATTTTTATCAGTTATCGTCGGGCAGGTGGGGAAGATTTTGCTCGTGCGGTTTATCAGGAACTAAAACATAAAAAGTATCGTGTATTTTTGGATCGGCAGGATTTAGAATCTGGCGACTATGAAAAACAAGTAATGGCAGTGATTTCCGACTGTACAGATGTGGTGCTGATTTTACCGCCGCATGCACTGGATCGCTGCAGCGAAGAGAACGACTTGTTTCGAAAAGAAATTGCCATGTCCTTGCAACAGCAAAAAAATCTGATTCCCATTATCCGAAATGGTTTTGAATTTCCACCAATCGAAACACTTCCAGAAGAAATTCAGGCACTTCCCAAGCAAGAAGCAATTGTCGAAACGCCAGAATCTTATGATGGTGTTGTTCGAAGACTGAAAGAATTGCTGGATCGGTCTGCAAAAGCGTACCAAAAGCAGAAGTTTCAGAAAATCGGAAAGCGGGTTGGAAAACTATCATTGGGACTGGTATTGACAGTTGGCATAATTGCTGGTGGATTTGGCATAGCAAAGGTGATTCGCAATCAAAATACAATCGATACTGCCCAAATTGCCATTCGTTCTAATAACAATTTGGCCGAGCGAGTAGTAACGCCAGATTCTTTTTTCCAACAGAATGTCCCAGATTATGGACATTTGCAGGACGTTTTTTTAGGACAAACACTGACAGAATTACAAGAAACACTGGGACTTGAAAAGAATTCTGCATGGTATCATGGAAATACCTTGGAATATACGTTGTATTTTGTTGGGGATGCAACTTCATTTCCTTATTCTGGCGATTTCGTTCAGCTCGGCGTTACTGCAGATGAAAAACAACAAGCATATGGAGCAGTTGCTATTTTCTTGATTGAAAATAATAAGGTGATTCATATGCGTTACGCGTTGGCAGTTCCAGATGAATCCGCTGCCCGCAAGTTGATGAAAATCGTATACCAAAATTGTGATAATGGAAACGGTGTAATGGATGAAGAAAACAATATCTATACTATTTCCGATGTCCGTTCCTGTAACGGGAATTTGAATCTATCTTGCAGTAAAAATGACGATGGTGTGATGCGGTTTCTGTATGACCTATCCAATGGCATGGAAATTCCCAGCTATTTTAGCCAAGTCACGACAGAAACAGAAACCTACAGCGAACCAATCATAGAAATTCTTCCATATCAGAATACAGAATATCATAATTATTATTATAATGATACTGTGCGTTCTACTTATCGTCTTACCGATGTAAAAGTGGATCTCACTGACGAAAAAGATGGAAAATTCAAAGCGAATATAGAAATATATGGGAAAAAGACAGCAGATTTTGAAGGGGATCAGCGTTTGGATAGTTTGGATTTGAATGTTCAGTTAATGGATGAAAGTGGAAACGTAATAGACACTCGCCTTGTAATGGCTTCAAGAATTGCTGTTGGAGAAAAATTTAAGGAAAGCATTTCGTTTTTTGATAAAATTGAAGGTGGGCATACCTATCAAATAAAAATAGAGGAGAAGAATGAGTGATGAAGAAACATAAAAATACCTTGACAGGACTGCTTTTAACAGGCGTACTTTTATTAACAGGGGGATGCGGAACAACTGTTTCGGATTCCAACACAGAACAGCCTGCAACTGCAGAACGGATTGCAACGCAATCAACAGAAGCTACAGTGACTTCTGAAGCTACAACAACGGAATCAAATCATACTGCTGTGCAAACTGCCATTCCAGATGATTTACAAATTCAAATTCGTGATTATGAAAAAACATTTCAGCGGCATAATTTCTATACAAACGAAGTGGAATATGCTTATGAAGTGGAGCAGGTGAATGTATATTGGGAAGAAACAAGCTTTAAGAACAACTATAATTTCCATCTGAAATTTACTGGAAAAAAGACCTATGATGTGCATGGTGCAGAAGCTGCACGTCCGGTTCAGGCAGTTATCCGATTACTGGATGAAGAAGAGAATGTTATCGAATCTATGACATTGTATTCAAAGAGCAAATTGCGTGAAGGAGATTCTTTTGACGAAGAATTTCAGAAATCAGATTTTGATTTAAACATGGATGTAGAGTCGGGAAATTATACTATTGAACTCTTCAGTGAAGACAAGAATACCGTTCAGTTGGCAAAAGAAGATACCAATGCACCGTTGGCAGAACGGAGCTATTGTCCTTGTCCGATTGTTTCACAGAATGAAAAAAATGCACAGCTTCCTTATGATTTAGATGCGTCAAACTGGGTATACGATTTCATGCAGAAAGATGTACAGATTTTAGATGGAACATTGACGGGGTTATTTGAAAAAGACTTGGATCTTTCGCAATTAGAATGCACTGAATCCGAAAACAACAATGAATATATTTCTCCAAAAGATGTTTTCTATCGTCCAACACAGCGATATGACATTGATAATCCGGCTGATTATTTGACTGGTGTTCCAGAAGAAGCGATTCCGGATTTGATTCGCATCAGTTATTCTCCAGATGGAGATATGTTGGTTTCAGAACGACCGTGTATTGTGGTTGCTTTTTGTTATAAGCATCAGCCAGAGGATGAAACTGCGTATGTAAGTCTTGTGCTTCGATATTTTTTAGGGAACACATTAGAGAAAGAAGAATGGGATTCATTTCAGAAAATGGTGAAAGAATCCGGAGCAGACG
>CABQIF010000193.1 GCA_902464115.1 uncultured Ruminococcus sp.
GTGTGGGGAAATGTCCCGAAGGGACAAAGGGGCAGGGCATCCTTTAAATAGGGGGAAAGCTGCCCCCTGCAATTGGTTTAATTTCTCTTAGAAAAAACGGTCTTTCGCATCCGGCAAAAGGGGGTTCCACCCCTGCTTTTGCCTGCCAGCATGCTGCAATTGCCCCGTTGCCTTGTCCGAATTTACAACTTGTTTCATAAAGACAATCAAGCTGCGAATTGGAAAGTTTCAAAAAGTGCAATTGCAGCAGGAATACCAATCTGCAAATACAATTTGCTTCGCAAATGTGGGCTACTCGCCCACACCTCGGCAGCATTTTTGAAAAACTGCTACACCGAAAAACTTTTTATTTGCCTGCGGCTCATATCTTGCAACCCCTATCAAATAATGCCCTCGATTGATTCCTAATCAACAGAGGGCATTTGTTTCGGTGTATTTTCAGTGGAACTTACAGCTTTTCATCCAAGGAAGCCACATGCTTCAAAATCTGCTGCAATGTGGTTTCTTCGCTATCTGGTTCAGGCGTTGGTTTTGGCTCTGGTTTTGGCTCGGTCGGCTGCGTTGTTTTCGTGAAGCCGTTTAACCCAGCAGTTCTTATGATAGTCGGGTAATCCTTGTACGCATAATCCAAATCCACATCGCCGGAAATTCCCGGAATGCGTCCCGTCCAGCTATACTGCCACAGCCCATATGCTCCGGTGTAAGAGGTCTGTTGTACACCAACGTGTGAGAGAAAAATGTCATAGCGGCTTTTAATCGCTGCACTGATGTTGTTTTCTAAGGCGGACTTAAACGTATAAATTGCCGCATAATAGCCCTGCTTTTCCAGTGCACTACAAAAGGCAGTGCACAACGCATCTGCTTGCGGCAGGCTGCGAGCCTCTTCGATGTCGAACGCAACCGGATATTCAAACTGCTTTCCCCGAATCGTTTGCAGGCAAACTTTCGCTTCTTGTTCTGCTTCGGCGGCAGTAGTGGCATAGCTATACCAATAAACGCCGATTGGAATCCCCAGCCGCTTGCAGGCGGCATAGTTCCGTTCAAACTGTGTGTCTACCTGAGTAGTTTCTCTTCCATAACCTGCCCGCAAAATTGCGAAGTTGATTTTTCCAGATGCTTTCACCTGCTCCCAGTTGATCTTTCCTTGTGCATAGGATACATCCATTCCGCAAATCTTTTCCATTATGACTGCCCCTTTCCTTGACTGGATTCCGAATCCTTTTCCGATGGTTTTGTAGTTGTCCCCTGTCCTTTTTGCATCAGCAAATCCACTGCATTTTTCAACGCTGCTGGTAGGGGAATTCCCATCAGCCCAGCGTTTTCCAAGATAGATATTAATTCATTGCAGGTAAATCCAATGCAGACGGTATTCCGCAAATAATCCGTGTGCAAGGCAACATCCATGCGAGCGGCTGCGAGTACCAGCAGCAACACCATGACTTTTTTGACCAGCCCTTTCCAACCGATTTTGGATTGCAGACCGCCCGTTTTGGTTTTTGGTGAGCGGCGAAAAACACCGGCAACCAGCAAACCAGTGAGATAATCGAGTGATAAAAAGAATACCAGTGTGGTAAGGGCAGCATTCCAGCCTCCGAACGCAGCCGCCAGTGTTCCGCCGACGACTCCCAACACGGTACAAATTGTTTCACGCATAAAATGGCATCCTCCTTTCTTGTGTGCTTATTGTAAAATATCCGGAAATTTGAAAATAGGTTCCAGAACGAACGGAAACAGCCCCTCTCTGTTCCGTCTATTTCTATAATACACCCATTTTGAAAAGTTGTCAACTCGTTTTGAATCATAAAAAACAGGCGATTGGATGCCATTTTGGGATGGAATTCTGCATGACAGGTTGAAAAATGGTAAAAATAAGGAATACTTTTCTTGAGATTCATATTCTGTATTAAAAATTGATACAGTGCGTTTCCAAACAAGCATAGAAAAAGAAAATTTGTTGTGCTATGATAAGGACAGACCGAAGAGAAAAGAAATTGAAGGAAAATAAAAGGAGAGATGGTTTTATGACACCATATGCAATTACCATTACCAGACAGTTTGGAAGTAAGGGCAGAGAAATCGGGAAACAGTTGGCGGAGCGGTTGCACTGCCATTATTATGACCGAAGTGTCATTGAGCAGGAAGCTGCTCAGAAAGACGAAAGTCTTGCAGCATTGGTTGCTTTGAAGCAGGTCGAGGGTTATTATAAGATGGCGTATCCGCTCGGCATCGGCAGCAGTCTCAAGCAGGAAAAAATGTTTCAGGCACAGAGTGAAGTGTTGCTGGAGCATGCTGCAAAGGAAAATTGTGTGATTGTCGGCAGATGTGCAGATTATGTGCTGCGGAATCAGGAACGAGTATTGCGTTGTTATCTCTATGCACCGGATGCGTACCGTGCAAGCAGTGTTGCTTCGCTGAATCTTTCTACCGCTTCGGAATATCAGCCATTGATTGATGAAGTAGATAAGGCACGGGCTTCTTATTATTTGAAATATACGGGGTATCCGGTTGATAATCTTGAATTGCGGGATTTGGTTGTAAATACTGCCTGTCTTGGATTGGAAGGAACAGTTGAAATGCTGGCAGCATTTGCAGCGAAGAAGTTCGGATTAAATCTGGAAGAACAGGCATAATGAAATCTTGAATCATCAGAAAGCATCTTTGTAAAAAGGTGCTTTTTTGTTA
This sequence comes from uncultured Ruminococcus sp., assembly GCA_902464115.1. Taxonomy (GTDB): domain Bacteria; phylum Bacillota; class Clostridia; order Oscillospirales; family Ruminococcaceae; genus Ruminococcus_C. Next base: position 2,683 of record CABQIF010000193.1, read on the forward strand.
TGCGGAAGAAGAGTGGTTGTAAGATACGAGCCGCAGGCAAACAAAAGTTTTTCGGTGCAGCAGTTTTTCAAAAATGCTGCCGAGGTGTGGGCGAGCA
>CABQIF010000194.1 GCA_902464115.1 uncultured Ruminococcus sp.
CAAAAATTATACGAAGATTTAAGACCGTTTCTTTTTCAGGAAAACAAAGTCTAAAAAATCCAATCAATGGAGGCAGCTATGGCATCAGAAACCCTGCAAACAGCCATTCAATATACCTATTATCTCTGTGAACTTTACGAAAAAAACGGCGAACGCATCCTCGGCAATCAGCAGCCGCTTGCGGAATTTGCCGGCTTTGCCTATTATAAATACTTGTTATATCTTGCAAATTTAGACCGCCGACTGGAAGAAACAGAAGTGCAGTATTTAAACGATTTGCTGCATTATAACATGACCCTTTCACAGCTGCAAACATTTTGCAAGCGGCATCCATTTACAGCGGAGAGCGTGCAGGATACCCTGCGTGGTTTGCTGGACTTGTGGATTCGAGTGGATTTAGCAGAGCAAGGGGACAGCAGTTTGTCGCTCTTCTTTTTAAACCTGCTGAATCTGATGGGGCTGTCTTTTACTGCCGACACCAACCAGCGAGATGAACGGCAGGCATCCGCCATTGCAGCGATTTTATTGCCGTTGCGGGTCTATCGCAATCGAAAGTTGCAAGGCTGGCGAAGCACCGCAAAAGAAAAGCCCTTTGCCATTCCGAGCGGCTGGAAGCCTGCAACGCCAGCAGCCCCAGAAGAGCCGGAAGCAGCACCGGAAGAATCTGCTCCCGAAGCACCAGAAGCACCGGAAATCCGTCCGCTGGCGGTGTGTATGGAAGAGCTGGAAAGCCTGACTGGTTTGCAGCAGGTAAAAGAAACGCTAAGCAGTTTAATCAATCTGGTTCGGCTGCGGCAGCTGCGACAGGAACGAGGATTGCCGCCGCTGCAAGTTTCCTTACATATGGTCTTTTCGGGAAATCCGGGAACGGGGAAAACAACCGTTGCCCGTCTGCTCTCGGAAATTTATGCTGGACTGGGGGTTCTCTCGAAAGGGCATTTGGTCGAAACCGACCGTGCCGGACTGGTCAGTGGCTATGTTGGACAGACCGCCATTCGCACCAAAAAGGTGATTCAAAAGGCATTGGGCGGCGTGTTGTTCATTGATGAAGCGTATACATTGACTTCTGCTGCGGGCAGCAATGATTTCGGAATGGAAGCTGTGAACACACTGCTGAAAGAGATGGAAGACCATCGGGATGATTTGGTCGTCATTGTAGCAGGGTATCCGGCAGAGATGGAACAGTTTCTGGACTCGAATCCGGGGTTGCGTTCCCGATTCCGGAAAGTCATTTATTTTGCAGACTATACGCCGGAAGAATTGCTGACGATTTTCCAGCATATCTGTGAAAAGAGTGCGTTAGAGCCAACAGCTGAAGCAAATTTCTATGTGTTGCAATATTTCCGGAAACGTTGTGCAGAAAAATCAGAATCTTTTGCGAATGGGCGAGAAGTCCGGAACTTTTTTGATACGGCATTGACTCGACAGGCAAACCGCCTTGCCGACTGCGAAGAGATTACAACCGAAATGCTCACCACGCTGACATTGGACGATGTAAAGATTCGATAAACAGAAAATCGGCAGCCACAGAAGAACTTGTGGCTGCCGATTTTGTTTGCTATGGGGAAATCGCTGCTTTGCGTTAGAATGTTTTCGGCTTAATGAGATAGTTGCCGTCCGCATCCATTGTCAGTTGCAACGTGCGAAGGTAACGGTCATAGAAGTTCTTTTGTTCGGTTTCGCTTGCCTGAATCCGACAGTTTCGATAAACCGTTTCCAGCAGTGTGTGAGCATTCAAATTCAATGCCTGCTCCAGCTGTCCTTTCAGTTCTTCTTGCAGGGCATAGCTTTTCAGTTCTGCGATGTTTCCGGAACAGAAGTCATCAATCGAACAATAGAAAATCCCGTTGTTTTCGAGTTTTTCCTTGATGTCTTTTCCACACTTGCTGTATTCAATCATCACCAAGAAATCTGCATCCGGAAGAGAGGAAATCAGTCCCCAATAGTCCGAATCGCTGGATACCAGGATAAACGATTGAATGTCATTGCTGTAAAATTCTTTGCAAGCACCTGCTGTCATCTTGATGTCAACCAAGGATTTATAGTCATTGACCCGTTCCACTTCGATGTGTTCCACTTCAATATCCAAGAAGTGGGATAAACATGACCATGCACGGGTCGTGTGAACATCATCGAACAGAATAATTTTTTTGACCTTTTGGAGTTCTTCCTGATTGAGATTCTTTAAGGTCGCATATAATTTATAGACATCGGAGTTTTCGCAGTCTACAATAATGGCGGTTCGTTCGCCCCGTTCAATAAAATCATAAATGGTGGTTTTGGTGGTTTCGCCAGCATCGAGTACCTTTTCGGTTTCAAAGAAATAGTCATTGTGCATCTCATATAAGATATTGACAAATTTATTATCATTGAACAGCATATTTCCGCAGTCTTTTGGATGCTGCCAGTAAATATAGGTTTGATACGGATAGTATTCCATATTTGCCATATATTTTGCAAATTCTGCTTTTGGAACATCGGTCTTTTTGTTTTTCGGCATGAGGAACAGGCCGCGGAGGTATTCCCATTTCAGCCATTCCGGAAACAGATCTTTGCAGGCATCAATGTGTTCCTGAATGAGGTCATTAAAATGCTCCATGTAAAGAGAAGAGCGGGAGTTGACTAAAATGACTGGGATTTCCCATTTCTCCAGCTGTTTGATATCATCCTTATCAAAAAATTCAATGGTCTTGAGGTTTTTCAGTTCAAATCGCAGCATATCATCAATTTTTTTGAATCGATGCAAGAGCGTCATTCGCAATTTACAAAGGCTGCGGA
>CABQIF010000195.1 GCA_902464115.1 uncultured Ruminococcus sp.
ACTCGCCCTGAACCTCGCCAACATTTTTGAAAAATTGTTGGATCAAAAAACTTTTCGGTTGCCTGCGGCTCGTTGCTTACAGCCACCTCTATTATTTCAAAAATTCTCGCAACTGCGATTCCAACAGTGCCCGCACTGCTCCATAAGAGAAGTCCTGCTGCCGTCTTCGCTGTCTTGCAACCAATTCCCGTCGCAAACTCGTATCCGTCAAAATGCGGTCTGCAACCATTGCCGCCTCCACAGGGTCTTTCTTGTCCAGCAAAATTCCGCTATCTCCCAGTGTATCCGGTACGGCACATGCCCGATATGCCAGAATCGGCACACCAAAATACATCGCCTCTACCAACGGCACACAAAAGCCCTCATGCTCGCTCATACATAGGAACAAGTCCGCAACATGATAATATGCCAGAATATCCGGAAACGGAATATGTCCCGTAAACAGTACATTTTCTGCCTGCAAGGCTGCTGTATACCGACAGAGCCGCCGATAATAGGACTCTGCACCCGACCACGAACCAACTAAAATCAATCGGGACTTCGGGTTGCAGAACCGCTGATAACAGGAAAAGGCACGAATTACATCTTCCTGTTTCTTATTCGGGGCAATCCGTCCAACAAAAATAAAGTTGACATAACCGTCATTGTCGTAGCGGTCAATAATCTCCTGTGTTGGCTTTTTGGCATAGTCTGAAAATGGAATCAGCACCGGACGCACAGCAATCGGGCAGGTATAGCCCATTTCCAGCAATGCTTGCCGATTAAATTCAGAATCTGCCAGACAAAAATCAAACGCCCCTACTAAATTCAAAACACCTGTCAGCCCATCTTTCAGCAACTGCGTCAGTTTTGCATTATATGGCTGAAAAAAGTAAGAAGGGGTGATATTGTGATAAATCATCCCCTTTTTGCAGCGGAGTTTTGGAATCATTTCATTCAAGGCACTGCCAGTGGACATATGATACAAGACCGCATCCTCTGTTTGCAGCCGTGGCATTTTAGAAACCGGCTTTGCCGTTCCTGCCGGCAGCCGGTTATCAATGTTTTCCGCATAAATACCCGTCTGGTAGCCCATATCCCGCAGTACTTTTGCAATTGCAAGGGCATCATTGCTGACTGCATCCCCCATGGAAATGGTTGGCAGCAGCTGAATCACCCTCATTGTGCAGCCTCTTTCGTTTCTGTCTGGTGTAGCTGTGCTTGCAGGGCATCCACTTGCTTTGTCAATGCATCAATCTGCATCCGGCTATTCTTCTGTTGCAATTCCAAGTCTGCAATTCTTTCTGCCAGAGCCGCATTGCTGTGTGCCTGCGTATCAATGATATACAATTCCATTTCCTGCAATGCCTGTGCAGTATTGGCGTTGAAATAAGTCTGTTCCTGTGCCAGCGGTTCGATATAAAACCGCATCAGCCGACGAAGTACCTTCTTGAAAAAGACCATGACTGGATTGCCAGCCAACGGGCGATATGGCTGCATCTGATATTGTGTGCTGACATACTGCACATTGCTGCGGAGCGTATCCGGGTCATAAGCATCTGTTGGGTTTTCCGGGTTGGCATCACATGGCACATCCGCAAACGAAAGCATTGAGCTGTTTAATCCTTTTTCCTGAATGTCAGAGCGAATTTCCGACATGATATCTTCAATATTGATTGCCATAGGCGAACTGGCTTTTCCGCTGAGAAAAGCCCCTCCTTTCAAATAATCTGCACGATTTTATTTTACCTGTGCAGCATCAATAAAAATGGAATTGATTCCGGTAAAGGCATATTCTACATAACCTTTTTCCTGCAAAAATGCCAGGATCTCTGGATTCTTCTGTCCAACTGGCAGCTTTTTGGAATAGGGGATCATTTCCAAAATCAATACCAGCGGACGATATTTTGTAAAGTCAATGGAACGTAAAATTTCCATCTCCATTCCCTCTATATCAATATTCACAAAAACCGGCACTGCATGCATCTGTGCAAATAAATCATTGACGGAAACCGTTTCCACATTGACCGTTTCCAGCAACTTCAAGTCCGGGTTATTTGCAAGCAGTTCTGTCACATCTTCTGGCGTGGACAGACCATCCACATTCATAACATGGAACGGGATGACATCGCCGGACTTCGGAGCAATACAGCGGTTTAAAATCACATCACCGCTGCGTTCTTTCTGCAACGCCGGAATCAAAGCCGGATTTGCTTCGATCAGCGTTCCCGTTGCACCCTGTTCATAGAAGAAATAGGTATTGCTCATTTCCTTTGGACGATTTGCCCCCAAATCCAAATAGGTACACTTTGCAAATGGAATGCCCAGAACGGCAAACAGATAGGCTAAAATGGCATCTTCGCCGGATTGGGAATAGGTTGTTTTCATAAGCATATTCAAGTCCATATTATGGCTGCCCTGCGAACTGGCAGCCCGTTCTAATTTTGTCACCCGTTCCAGCAGGGAAAGCGTGGTCAAGTCGTCCTGCTGCAACCGAGAAAGCGTCTGCTGCATGGTGGTTTGCAGCTGTTGTACAGATTGTTGGGTTCGGTCAGTCAGTGCCGGTAAATCCTGTATCAGTTGTGGCGGCAGCTGTAATGCTCGGCAAATTCTACGGCATTGCCACTGCCGATAACGTTTTTTTAATTGGTTGAGCATTGGTCGTATTCCATCCTCCTTTTGTAACCGCATCCACAGCGGCAAATTTATTTTATAATGGCTACAAAAAACGAGCCGCAGGCAAATAAAAAGTTTTTCGGTGCAGCAGTTTTTTAAAAATGCTGCCGAGGTGTGGGC
>CABQIF010000196.1 GCA_902464115.1 uncultured Ruminococcus sp.
GTTTACTAATAAATATGCTGAAAAAGTCACCAAAAGAACGATATTCTGCCGGAAAAGTATTCCGTTCTTTACAGGATATCGAAAAATTAGGATGAATGGGGAAAATGTAACGTCATGTGGAGATGTGAAAAGTGTGAAACAAGGAACGAGGATCATTATGATTTCTGTTCGATTTGTCATTATGAAAAAAATGGTCGTCCGAAAACGGAAAGCAGTTCGAATTCTTTCTATAATCATAGGGAAAAAGATCCGATTCCCAGAAAGTATCCCGTTCTGGATCGCAAACCAAAGAATGTTTTAAAAGTTTTAGTCATTGTAATGGTTGTTTTGCTTGTGATTTTTGGTTTTCTTTTCATCGCCTTGATTGCGATCAATCAGGAGGCCTTTGCAATTGCTTTCCATTGTGAAAATCAAATACAAGGGGGTGTTGAATATGTTTTGCAACCGATGCGGGAAATCCTTGCCGGATGGCAGCAGTAAATGTGCTTGCGGAAATGAAGGCTCGATTGAAAATGGCTGGAATAACGATCCAGAAATGCAGGAATTGCTGAAAGAACTGGAACTTTCTTTTCCATCAGAGCCGGAACAACCCACAGAACCTGCTCCTGTTTTAGAAGAACCAGCAGAATTACAAGCACCACAAATGGCAGAATCTATTCCAACACCAGAAGAACAACCACAACAGCCAGAACAATCCGAACAGCCAACTCCAGAAATGCCGGATGCTTCTGTATGGACAGCACCACAAGCAGCAGAACTAGCTATGAAGCATCTGCAAAAAAGCAACAAAAACAGATTTGTTGCGGTTACAGCGGTTCTTGCAGCTGGCGTTTTAATCTGTGGTGGCCTTTTATGCAGAGATATCATAAAAAAAAATCGTCCATTCACCGAGCCTGTTAATCAGGAAATCAACATGGAAACGACTGCCGTTTCCATCCATACGGAGATTTCTGTAATTGCGGATTCAGATTTGACAGAAGATGAATTTCCTACAACAACGGTTGTTATGACTGAAAACGATACAGAGGAAACAACATGGACAACGGAACCAGAGAAACCAGCAGAAATCAGAGGATTTGTATGGGAAGAAGTGCAGGAAAAAACAAATCTTACAAAAAGGGATTTAATACGAATTACCAACGATGTTTCTGATTCAGAAATGAGTGAAATACAAGACTATATAGAAAAAGAAATAGAAGGAAAAACCTTTGAATCAGAACCAGCAACTACTGTAGATTTTTCTCATTTTGATTATAACGCAGAAAATGCCGATGATGAACAGGATTATACGAGCAATTATGAAAATCAAAATAATATGGGCAACTACAGGGAACAAAATGATACAAGCATCATATGGAATGGAGTAGAATATTCTTTAAGTTATCAAAAAAATGACCATACAAAAGGACATCAATATCAATTACAGGCAAATCAAATACAACCTTCCGGTTTTCTTTATGTTTTGAAAAATGAAGAAGAAATGGATTGTTATTTTGTTTTACTTTATTTGAAAGAGAATGACTGCTTCTATATTGGAAAATTGGATGATCAGAATTATTTTTATCCGTTACAACCATACAGTTCCGAAAATATTGTATCTTAGTAAATAAGAAAGGAAGGATTGTGCTTTGTCTGAAAAGGAAACCATCCAAGCAACGCTGAGAAAGATGGAAGAAGAAAGCCGCTCTTGTTTACAGGCGATTCATTCCGGAACAAGTGCATGGAATGATGCAAAAAAAGAAGAATTTGTTTCCAAATGGAATCAAGTTATGGAAAAAGCGGCATCTTCCTATACCAGTGGAGAAGCTGCAATGAAAGCAATTGATGCGTTTTTTTCCAAGGCAGAAGAACACTATCAATAAAAGTGGGGAGGTGTTGGCTTGAATATCGACGGAAACAGTTTCATGGTGTCCAAATCTGCATTAAACGATTATAAAACTGCCATCGAACAGCTGCCGGATTCAGAAACCCTAAAGAGCGATTGTTTGGAACGTGCACAGCAATGTCAAAAAGATGCCGAGGCAGAGATTGCATATCATCAGCAGGAATTGGCCCGGCAACAGGCCGTTTTTGCAGAAATGGAACGAAAAATCCCACAAATTCGAACCTCAATCGCAGATTGCAATGCAGAGCTTCAACACTTGCGAAATCGGTTGGCTGATGCGGATGATGATGAACGCAGCTCTCTTTATGGACAAATTGATGAAGAGGAAGCACGACGGAATGAATTGGAAGAAGAATTAGAGCAATGCGAAGCACAAAAAGAAACTGCACAGGAACAAATCGACGCAGAAACGATTCTGGTAAAAAAATATCAGGAGAAGAGCGAAGAATTGACAACCTTGTATCAAAATTTAGAGAGCAGCCTTTCCAAATATTCTGAAGATATGGTGCAATATCGCTCCATGGTAACAGCAAAAGCAACTGCCATGATGGATACATTAGACCAAATATCCAGCATTCAGCAGTCTTACGAAAACTTTTCGCTTTCTGGTGGTGGAATGGGCGGCGGAGCAGGTGATTTTTCCAGCAGAGCTGTGGCACTTGGTTCTGGCAGTGGTTCTTCCGCTGGAGGCGGTTATTCTCGTGCGAGTATGGGACAGGATGGTTTTTCTGCAAGTGTAGGAAGTTCTATTCCAAAGAGAACATGTCAAGAAACGGAATCTGTAATCAAAGAAAAACTGCCAGATTCTTATCATGATGGAAATATAGATAAGTTATTTAATAGAAATGGTACGATTGAATTTAAACGTGCACCAAAGGG
>CABQIF010000197.1 GCA_902464115.1 uncultured Ruminococcus sp.
CTGTCCTTTAGGCATAAAAATGCCCCCTTTCGTTAGTTTCAATTTCGGTATATTTATATGATACCACATTGTCTAACAAAAGGGGAGCATTTCAAACTGCACCGCAGGTTTCTTGTTTTCCGTTCGCTTTTCAATTCAAATCGATTGCATAGATTTAAACCGTATACCCTGCTGCCCGAAAGCCGTCAATGACATCGCCCAAAATGGCAGCATTCGTGGAAGAAACCGAGTGCAGCAGCAGAATTTCTCCGCCATGAGCCGTGGAAAGCAATGTTTCATAGGCAGTATCTGGATTGGGCTGATCATCTGTTTTCCAGTCTACATAAGCACCGCTCCAGAATACCGTCTGATATCCGGCATCCTGCACCCACTGCAACGCCTGCTCGGAATATTCTCCGCACGGGCAGCGGAAATACTGCATTTCATAGTCATACGTTTGTAAGACATAATCATGCAAGGATTGGATTTCCTCCATCGCTTCCGCCTGCGTACAGTTCGGCAGGCTGGCATGTGTCATGCCGTGATTGCCCAGAACGTGCCCTTCTGCAATCATTCGCTCTACCAACGCAGTTTCTTTCTTTGCATAGTCGCCCGTCAAAAAGAATATCGCAGTGGCATGCTTTTCTTTTAAGGTATCCAGAATCTGTGCCGTGTAACCGTTTTCATAGCCTTGGTCAAAGGTCAAAATAATGCGGCTGGTGTCGGGTGTGGTGGCAAATGCTCCGTATTCTGCATAGCGTTCATTGAAAGCAAGGGCATCCAGCGGACAATTTTGACTGTCTGTTGCTTTTCCCTGTCCGTAACCGATACAAGTAGAATCCAGTGCCGCTGTATGCAGCGGCATACTGTACAGCAGAAACAAGGCACAGCATCCGGCAATGGTCTTTTTCAGATTCATGTTTTCCCTCCCTTTTGCAGCAAAAAACGCTGCAAAAATAGTATAGACAGAGATACAAACGGGATACATGGAAATTCACTGTTCCATTCCGTTCCGATCTCTGTCTAAAAAGTTGGATGGGAATTTTTTATTGTTTAAAATTGTAAAAGCCAGCTCAATCGCAGTTATTTTGCCTGCTCCTTCTTCTTTTTTCGCAGCTCTCGGAAAAATTGCGTCAAAACTGCTGCACAATCTTCCTGCAAAAATCCGCCCTCAATGGTTGGGTGATAGTTATACGGCAAATCAAACATGGATTCCACCGATGCCACTGCACCGCCTTTCGGGTCATATGCTCCAAAAACCAAATGATCTAATCGTGCATGCAGAATTGCTCCGCAGCACATCGGACAAGGTTCTAATGTCACATAAATGACACTGTCAATCACTCGCCAGCCGCCCAGCGTTCGGCTTGCCTGGTCAATTGCCATGATCTCAGCGTGTGCCAGCGGAGATTTCCCAGACTCCCGCAAGTTCCAGCCCTCCCCGATGATCCGGTCAGTGGGCTGATGAACCACCACTGCCCCAACGGGAACTTCTCCCAGAGAAGCCGCATATTCTGCCAACTCCAACGCCCGTCGCATGTAACGTTCCTGCGGCACATAAAGTTCTTGCATGAAAGTTCCTCCTGCCTGTTGCTATAAAATCAAAGAAATTACAGAAAGTGCCAGTGCAACAAACACACAAACCGTCATTAGATTCGCCTGAATCAAAAAGGTCAGACAGCACTTTCCGGCAGAACGAATGGAATAAAACCGTTTGCTTCCCTGAAATGGTGCTTTCCAAATCACCAACACACATAATAACATTCCCAGAACACCGATCAGTAAAATCCAGAGCATCCGGTTTGAAATCGGCACATTATTCCGGAAAATGGATGTATGAAACAGCACAAACATCAATGTATAATAAACTGTACGAGAGAATAGCCCCACATAGATATTTTCATCCCGCAGAATTTCTCTGGCTGCCAAAATGGAAACGGCAAAGGTTGAAATGCCTGTCACCAGATTCTCCGCCATCAATGCAGAAAACGTTGCGGTCAGCAATACTGCGGTATCATCACCAAACTGTCGTAGCACATGCAGCATGCTGCCATTATACAACATCGTTTCAAAAATTGGGCGGAAAATCAACACAAATGCAAAGTAGAATATCTGATGTTGGGCATCCAGACAGAGAATTGTATGAGAAAGTGCCCCCAATGTGATGTAGTGTATGCTAGATTCCGGCAAAAAATTGAGAATCATGCCAAATGCGAAAAAGACACACATCGTAACGCCTAATGTCCGAACCCAAGTAGAAGGCACGGTCTTTTGATGACAGCAAGTCACGGTTTTTGGCATCTTCAGAAGTCGCTTCGCCATAAAAATCGGAACACCAAACCGCACAATTTTTCGCAAAATCATGGTTAATAAAACAAGGTCGTTGGAACCGTATAGCACATTATCATGCATCGAATAGGAGAGCGAACCGCCCAACAAAGAAAATACGATCATACAAAAAATCAACACCAAGTAGGGCGATAATAACTGATGCAGAAACAAGATCCCGAATTGATTGGAGATCCGCTGCAATGCTCGCCGTTCTAAAACCGATGGCTCTTCTTCCTGTAAGCCCATTCCCTCTAAAAAAACTGCTTGCGTCGTTGATTCTGACTGGCGAAACGAAAATTCATTGTCTGGCTGTTCCTGCCATGCAGTAAATGCAGTCTGATAAGTCTGTTCGGAAGCCAATTCTGCATCATCCGGATAAGGGATGGTCGATTTTGTACGGAAAATCGTTTTTTGCATCCGAAAGCCACCTTTCTTATTTTTCATAAATAT
>CABQIF010000198.1 GCA_902464115.1 uncultured Ruminococcus sp.
TTTGCTTCGCAAATGTGGGCTGCTCGCCCACACCTCGGCAGCATTTTTGAAAAACTGCTGCACCGAAAAACGTTTCAGTTTGCCTGCGGCTCGTATCTTGTACAGCTTCTCTCCGCTGTTTACATTCTTGCTATTGACTTTCCATAAAATATTTCGTACAATGTAGAAAGTGTTTTCTCATCTCAACTACTTTTATTGAGAAACCAAAAAGGAGGAACTACCCATGAACAGCGAAACATTTCGCAAAAACATCAAGCAAATTCTCATCCCTGAAGCCGACTTGCAGGCAAAAATCAAAGAAGTCGGTGCACAAATCAGCAAGGAATACGAGGGAAAACCCCTGCTGCTGGTCAGCATCCTGAACGGTGCATTTGTCTTTATGGCAGACCTTTGCCGTGCCATCACCATTCCCTGTGAAACTGCTTTTATGTGTGCCAAGAGCTACTACAGCGGTACAGTTTCCACAGGCGTTGTAAAAATCACGATGGACTTACAGCAGGACATCAGCAATTATCATGTGATTATTGCCGAGGATATCATTGACACCGGACGCACCTTGAATGATGTCAAGAAAATGCTGCTGGCAAGAAATCCGCTCTCCCTGAAAATCATCACCCTGCTGGACAAGCCAGACCGCCGTTTGGTTGACCTCAAGGCTGACCTCTCTCTATTTACCATTCCGGACTTGTTTGTCATTGGCTATGGACTGGACTGCGGCGAACTCTACCGCAATCTTCCCTATATTGCTGAATATGATGAGGAGGGGCAAGCAGAATGATAGAAAAGCTTTTCCACCTCAAAGAAAACAACACCAACATCAAAACGGAATGCATTGCTGGTGTTACCACCTTCATGACGATGGCATATATTCTTGCAGTCAACCCGAACATTTTGAGTGCAACGGGCATGAATCCAACTGCTGTTCTGCTGGCAACCTGTCTGGCATCGTTTCTCGGAACAGTGTGTATGGGTCTGATGGCAAATCTGCCGTTCGCCCTTTCTGCCGGCATGGGATTGAATGCATTCTTCGCCTATACCGTTGTTGGCAACATGGGCTATCCGTGGCAAGTCGCCCTGCTGGCAGTCTTTATTGAAGGGCTTATCTTTTTAGTGCTCTCGCTGACAAACGTCCGAGAAGCCCTGTTCAATGTCATTCCGATGTCGTTAAAGCAGGCGGTTTCTGTGGGTATCGGCGTTTATATTGCCTTTATCGGGCTGCAAAATGCTGGTGTTGTTGTCAACAATGATTCCACACTGGTTTCGCTCGTTTCTTTTACGGATGACTTTCACACCTCCGGCATCTGTGCATTACTGGCGATTATCGGCATCTTCCTGACTGCCGTTCTGTATATCAAGAACATCAAGGGTTCGATTCTGATCGGCATTCTGGGAACATGGGTACTAGGCATCCTCTGCCAGCTGACCGGATTATATACCGTTGACGCAGAAGCTGGCTATAACAGCCTGATTCCGACTCTCTCAATGACCGACTTCTCAACCCTTGGCGACACATTCGGACAGTGTTTCCATGCAGATTTTGACGGCATCAGCATTGTAAACTTTATTGTTGTGATCTTCTCGTTCTTATTCGTGGACATCTTCGACACACTGGGCACACTGATTGGTGTCTGCAACAAGGCGAACATGCTGGACAAAGACGGCAAGCTGCCGAAAATCAAGCCGGCTCTGCTGGCAGACTCCATCGCAACCACAGCCGGTGCCGTTCTGGGAACTTCCACCACCACTACCTTTGTAGAATCCTCTGCTGGTGTGGCTGCTGGCGGAAGAACAGGGTTCAGTGCTGTCATAACAGCAATTCTGTTCTTGATTTCGATGTTCTTCGCTCCGATTTTCATTGCGATTCCATCTTTTGCAACCGCTCCGGCTCTGGTCATTGTTGGTTTTCTGATGTTCAGTTCCATCACGGAGATTTCGTTCAAGAACACCAATTATCTGCATGCGATTCCGGCTTATCTGTGCGTACTGGCAATGCCGTTATTCTACAGCATTTCCGAAGGCATTTCCATCGGCATTATTTCCTTTGTTCTGCTGCATCTCGTTTGCGGTAAGGGCAAGGAAGTAAAACCGTTGCTGTATGTGCTGGCAATGCTGTTCTTATTGAAATATATTTTCCTATAAGCGATTGCATATTCATCAAACAACGCCCTGCTGTGTCATTACAGCGGGGCGTTCTGTGTTTCTGCGAAAAACTCCGTTCTTGTGATTGCATACACGCTGGTAAAGATGTTTACAGGATCTGCGTATATCTCTTGCAAGGTCATTCCCAGTTTCTCCGCAACTCGCCGAGATGGGAAATTGGTGCTTTTCTGATAACAATAGAATGCCGGAAAATCCGTCTGCTGCATACCCCACGTTAAGCATGCTCTCGCTGCCTCTGTGGCGTATCCCTGCCCCCAGACGGATTTCTTCATATGAAACCCAATCTCTGGCAGACGCTGCCCATGAATCTGCTGCATCGTAATACCGCAGTCGCCCAGTAATTCCCCTGTTGCTCGCAGGTGCACTGCCCACAAGCCGAATCCATCCGTTCGGTAATTCTCCAAATTCCATGTGATCCAATCTTGCACGTTCTGGCGGTCAAATGGCTTTGGATAGTACCGCATTCCTTCTGCATCCGATAAAATCGCAGTCCATGCATCCAAGTCTTGCATCGTCCATTCTCGCAGGAACAGACGCTTTGTTTCTGGTAATGCCTGCAT
>CABQIF010000199.1 GCA_902464115.1 uncultured Ruminococcus sp.
CCTATGGAATTTCTATGGAACATCCGGAAGAACTGCAACAATTTTCTGTAGGAAGTATTTTTAAAACTGTGCTGGATGGCATTCAAAAAGAAATCACTGCTCCGATACGATTATTATTGTTATTTTTAGCAGTGATTCTCTGTTCTGCGTTGCTGCATGCGGTACAGCATGGAAAAAATGCAGGCATTTGTGAAATGATGGGGGTAATGGGGGCAGTATCTGCCTGTTCCAAGGAGCTTTGCGATTGTTTTTCACAGGGAAAAGCGATTTTATCTCAGTGCACTGATTTTATGACGCTGTTCACACCGATATTTTCTATGTTTATGACGGCAACCGGACAATTTGGAAGTGCTGCCATCTATCAGACCAGTTCGCTATTTTTAACCAATGGTATTTTGCAAATCCTAGACCATATTCTTTTGCCATTTTTGAGCATGAGTTTTGCCATTGCCATTGCAAACGCAGTCTATGCAGAACATACATTGGACGGATTGCTGCAATTCAACAAGACCATTGTCACATGGAGTTTGGGCTTTTTAATGTCGGTTTTTATCGGGGTGATTTCGATTCAAAGCATTGTCAGCAGTGCAGCAGATGGCTTGACAACCAAAACCACAAAGTATGTCGTTTCCAACTTTGTTCCGATTGTTGGCGGTGCGGTTTCTGATGCCTATGCAACCGTACTGGGGAGTTTGCAGGTATTGAAAAGTGCGACCGGTGCAATTGGAATCGTTGTTTTGCTGTTGATCTTCCTGCCGATTTTGCTGCGGGTGATTCTCTATCGACTGATTCTGAAACTTGCCGTAGCGTGTGCAGATTTATTTTCTGTTTCGCAAGTTTCACGATTCTTAAAGGGGGCGGAGCAGGTGCTTTCCATGTTGTTTGCGATTTTGATTTGTTTTGCGGTATTATTTTTGGTGACAGTGGCACTATTGCTGCTGATCAGCCGGCCAAATCTATAATGGAACGTCTACAAGCGGCAGTATTGGCTGCCTGTGTGATGAGTATGGTAACGGGGATGTTACAGCTCTTACGACCGAACGAAAAATTTGACCGGCAATTACGATTGCTGACAGCTGGAATGATGTTGTTTAGCATTTTGATTCCGTTGATGCAGGGAATTTCAGAGATTCAACCAGACTGGAATTTTTTAGAACCACAGTCTGTGGAAGAAGAATCGAGCATTACAGAACAGGTGCAGGAACAACTGACGACTCAGATTGAACAGAATTTGGAACAGACCTTGCAAGCAACGTTAGAAGCACATCGAATTGTGGTAACGGATTTGACAGTGTGTGCACATATTTCAGAAGAGCAACGCATAGATATTAGTAGTGTGCATGTGGTCTGTGATGCACCGGGTGCTGCGAAACAGTTGCTGCAAGCCGATTTGGGAGAGGAAGTGCATTTGATTGTGGAAGCAGCTACAAGCACGGCTGAAGAGTGAAAAAGCCGTACAAGGTGTGGTTGTCCTGGGGTTGTTGGGGATGCTTTGTATTCTTGCCTCCTCGTGTTTCTCCAAGCCGAAAGAAACAGACACGCAGCCAACCGACCATTCCTCTGAAGATTCTGTTCTAGCTGCCTCTGCCTATTGCACAGAGTTGGAAGAGCAGTTGGAACAGACCCTTTCCACCATTCAGGGCGTTGGAACTTGCGATGTGATGATCACGCTTCGTAGTACGTCTATTTATCAGTATGCAAAAGATGAAAGCCGTTCGGACGCTTCCGACCGAGTAGAACAGAAACAAGATTATGTTTTGATTGGAAATGGAACATCGGAACACGCTCTGGTGCAGTCCATTCGATATCCAGAGATTCAAGGCGTGGTAATTGTCTGCGATGGGGGAGAAAATGCCGTTGTAAAAGAACAAGTTTATCAGGTGGCAGCCGCTACCTTGCAAATTAAAAATAATCAGATTTATGTTGCAAAACGGCGATAGCCGCAATTCAAGAAAAGGAAGGTATTTGAGATGAAAAAGCCAACATTGATTATCGGAAAAAAGCAGGTGATTCTTTCTTGTCTGACTTTGATGCTAGCCGTTGCCGTATATGTCAATTACAGCATGTCCAAAGATGACCGCAATTTGACCATTGCGGAAAGCGGCGTGCATACTTATGGAGAAACAGAATTTGTCAACGCCAAAGCAGCCAAAGCCACAGAGGTGGCAACAGACGCTGCACAGGAAGAAACAACGACTGTACAAGAAAATGCCCCTGCATCGTTTCAACCCGATACAGAGGCAGGAGCAGCCGCTATGGAGCAGCTCAATGCAGATGATTATTTTGCACAGGCTCGATTAGAACGGACATCCAGCCGAGATGAAGCGGTTGCAACGCTGCAATCTATTATGGGCGGCGGTGACCGCACAGAAGATGAATTGGTCACGGACGCAATCGCAGCCGTTGAAACTTCCAAGTTGATTGAGAGTGAAAGCAATATTGAATCGTTAATCAAGTCGCAGGGCTATGCAGATTGCATTGTGTATTTGGACGGGGACAGTGCAAAGGTTGTTGTAAAAACAGAGGGGTTAGACAGTGCACAGGCGGCAGCAATTAAAGAAGCGATTTTAGGGGAAGTGACGCTGCCAGCAGAAAACATCCGTATTTTTGAAGTAAAGTAACAAAAAAGCACGGTACAAAAACTGTACCGTGCTTTTTGGAGCTGTTAACCAGATTCGAACTGGTGACCTCTTCCTTACCAAGGAAGTGCTC
>CABQIF010000200.1 GCA_902464115.1 uncultured Ruminococcus sp.
AAGATTATCCCGATAAATGGGAGATTTTTAAAGCATACAACAAGCGTGATGTTGAGGCTGAACTGGAAATTGACAGAAAACTGTCACGCTTTCCTGTCCCCGATTTTATCTGGCAGGAATTTTATCTTGATCAGGAAATCAACGACCGTGGGATTCTGGTCGATATGCAGCTTGCAGATAAGGCGATTAACCTTGATGCAGAAGCAAAATCAAAACTAACTGCTGAAATGCAAAGGCTGACAGGCGTAGAAAATCCAAATTCTGTCTATCAATTGCTGGACTGGCTTGAAAAGCAAGGCTATAAGTCAGATTCTCTTGGAAAAGCACAGGTGCAGGAACTCATCAAAACGGCAAAAGAGCCTGTAAAATCCGTGCTTGAAATGCGTTTACAGCTTTCCAAATCATCGGTAAAAAAGTATCAGGCAATGAAAATCGCAAAATGCGAAGATAAGAGAGTTCGTGGGATGTTCAGTTTTTATGGTGCATCACGCACAGGTAGATTTTGTTCAAAGATTATTCAAATTCAGAATCTTCCGCAGAATCATTTGCCGGATTTAAATGAGGCACGAGAACTTGTAAAGTGTAGTTCTTTTGAAGATGTGCAGATGCTGTATAATGATGTACCCGATACGCTCTCTCAGCTGATTCGTACCGCTTTTATTCCAAGACAGGGTATGAAGTTTATCGTTGCGGACTTCTCTGCCATTGAGGCAAGAGTGATCGCATGGCTTGCAGGTGAAGAATGGCGAATGCGGGCTTTTGCAAACGGCGAAGACATTTACTGTGCATCAGCATCAAAGATGTTCGGTGTGCCAGTTGTCAAACACGGCGAAAACGGGCATTTAAGGCAGAAAGGCAAGGTGGCGGAATTGGCGTGTGGTTATGGTGGCTCAGTCGGAGCAATGAAAGCCATGGGAGCGGATTCTCTCAGTTTGTCTGATGCGGAACTAAAGCAAATCGTAACCGACTGGCGTGAGGCTTCTCCGCATATTACAGAACTTTGGTGGGCGGTAGACAGAGCCGTCAAAAAGGCAATAAAAGAGAAAACAACTACAGAAACCCACGGACTGAAAATGTCCTATGAGGCAGGATTCTTATTTATCCAATTGCCAAGTGGCAGACGGCTTGCTTACGCAAAGCCTCGCATCGGAGAAAATCAGTTTGGCGGTGAATCAGTTACCTACATGGGCATTAATGCTCAGAAGAAATGGGATAGGCTTGAAAGCTACGGTCCAAAGTTTGTGGAGAACTGCACACAAGGAATTGCAAGAGATCTGCTGATGTATTCCATGCAGACACTCTCCCACTGCTTTATTGTTGCTCATGTACACGATGAAATCATCATGGAAGCATCGAGAGATGTTTCTCTTGAAGTGATCTGTCAGCAGATGGCAAAAACGCCAAAATGGGCAGAAGGTCTGATACTCCGTGCTGACGGTTACGAATGCGAATTTTACAAGAAAGATTAGGAGGAAAACAATGGCAAGCATATACAACAGCGAAAGATACTATAGCCCAACAGAATACGAGGCATTTAGCAGAATCGAACGTGAGGAAAGAGCTGCTGCCTTCCGACCAATCGTCTATATCTGTTCGCCATATTCTCACGGCTGTATCAATACCAATATTGAAAAAGCACGGAAATACAGCCGCTTTGCTGTGGACAAGCATTATCTTCCAATCACCCCGCACATCTATTTTACACAGTTTATGGACGACACGGTTTCTGAAGAACGTGAGACAGCAGTGTTCATGAACTTTGTACTGATGAGCAAGTGTGTGGAACTGTGGGTGTTCGGAGATACGATTTCCGCAGGCATGAAAGCTGAAATTGAACGTGCGGAAAGGAAACATATGAAGATCCGATATTTTACCGAAGAACTGGAGGAAAAGAAATGAAATTTACCATTTACACAGCCAATTGCACCGGCAACGAAAAAAATACCCTGTATCCGAATCAGAGGGTCATTACCTGTGAGGGAGATCTGAAGAAATCTATCACCTCTGACCATGTATGTGCAAAATACAAGAATGACACAAGAAGTGATGCAAATTTCATTGTATCAGATGTTGTTCCGATGGATTGCGACAATGATCACAGCGATGTTCCGGATGAATGGATCACACCGCAGTTTTTAGCGGATAATCTGACAGACGTTGCATTTGCGGTTACATACAGCCGTCATCATATGCTGTCAAAAGGAAACAAATCCGCAAGACCACGTTTTCATGTGTTTTTCCCTACTACACCCTGCAACGATGCAAATTCCCATAAGGCAATAAAGCAGAAGATCCATAAGGAAATGACGTTCTTTGACGGAAATGCACTGGATGCCTCACGTTTTCTCTTTGGCTGTCCGAGTGATGTTGTATGGCACGAAGGCAGTCTTTCCATTGAGGACTGGCTCACACTGATGCAATCGAACCGCAACATTCCGCAGGGGCAGCGTAACAGCACTCTCTCACGTTTCGCAGGAAAACTTGTCAAGCGTTTTGGCGTGAATGAGGAAAGTTATCAGAAGTTTCTGGAAAAGGCCGCCAAATGCGATCCGCCGCTCTCTGATGAAGAATTACAGACCATCTGGCACAGTGCCTGCAAATTTGGAAAGAAAGTCGCCGCTCAGGACGGATATATTTCTCCAGATGAATACGTGCGCCTGTAAAAGGCGATGTTTACAGTAGATTAGGCTCTACACCGCACAGCAG
>CABQIF010000201.1 GCA_902464115.1 uncultured Ruminococcus sp.
CACCACATCACCATTCTTGTGATAAGCAGCAATTTTCTTTGCAATTCGCTTCGCCAGTGCCACTGCACCCGGAAAACCCAACGAACCCGTTACAAAATCCCGTTGATAATCCACCACAATCAATGCACGTTTCATGGATGCACGCTCCTTTTTCCAGTATCCCATATGGGTGTTGTTTTTATTATACAAGTAAAATTTGTTTTTGTCAACGCTGTTTTTTGTTTTCTTGTGGCTGTTTTGCCATCAAAAAACCGGTTTTCTACGCTTGTTTTTTGTGTAAAATTGCCTTTGACAGTAGCTTAAAAATATGATAAAATAAAAAATAGATGTGTAGCAACCCTGCGTAAGTCCAATCCAGGGGTGCTGCACATCTTTTTTTATATCAGAAAGGAAGCGGTATTTTTATGACAACAAACACAAAAACCAAACCACGAAAAGCGGACAAAATGCGGTCAACACCACCGCATCAGCTTCTCTTGAAAATGGGCATTCCAATGATTTGTTCGATGGTATTGCAAGCTATGTACAATATTGTAGACAGTGCCTTTGTTTCTAATATGCCGGAAAATGGAGAAGCTGCTTTGAATGCTCTGACGCTGGCATTTCCTATGCAAATGCTGATGATTGCGGTTAGTATTGGCACGGGAGTTGGTGTCAATGCACTGGTATCCAAAAGCCTTGGACAGGGAGATACAGAAAAAGCCAGTCGAACTGCTGGAAATGGCGGATTTCTTGCTGTTTTGATTGCTCTTCTCTGTTTGCTATTTGGCATTTTTGGCGTTACACCCTATATCTATTTTCAAACAAAAGACCCTCTCATTGCAGATATGGGGATTTCTTACTTGCGAATCTGCTGTATGCTCTCGATGGGAATCATTTTCTTTTCCATCTATGAAAAGCTGCTGCAAGCCTCTGGCAATCCGATTTTTTCTACCATTGCACAAATCTCCGGAGCGGTCTGCAACATCCTATTAGACCCTATTTTGATTTATGGATGGTGTGGGTTGCCGGAATTGGGCGTGCGAGGGGCTGCCTATGCAACTGTTCTTGGTCAAATTCTGTCGTTCTTGTTAGCATGGATTTTTCATTGCAAAGTGGACAAACAAATTTCCAACAAACTGCAATACTGGAAACCAAACGGCACCATCATTCGGGAAATCTATGCAATCGGGCTGCCTGCAATTCTGGCACAGGCATTGATGTCAGTAATGACTTATGGGATGAATCTAATTTTAGGTTCTGTAAATACCGCTTTGGTGACAGTATACGGATTATACTATAAAATTCAGCAATTTATTTTATTTGCAGCTTTTGGGCTGCGAGATGCCATTACGCCGGTTTTATCCTTTTATCATGGTATGCGAAGCCGTGCCAGAATTCGCTATGGGATTCGTTACGGGATGCTGTACACTTGGGTCATCATGCTTACAGGCACATTGTTAATAGAAGCCCTTGCCGTTCCATTTTCCAAATTATTCGGTTTATCCGGCGAAACAGAACAGCTCTGCATAGAAGCCATGCGAATCATTTCCATTAGTTTTCTGTTTGCTGGAACAAATATTGCTTTGCAAGGTATTTTTCAAGCGTTGGATAGTGGGCTGGAATCTCTCATCATTTCTGTATGCCGACAAATTCTTTTTGTTTTGCCAGTTGCTTGGCTGTTTTCGCTGGCAGCAAAGGCAAACTTCAACCAAAGTTGGTTGATTTGGTTGACCTTTCCGATTGCAGAACTTGTTTCAATGGGAATTGGATTTGGATGCTTGCACCGGATTCAGAAAACAAAAATTGCAAAACTTTGATGATTATCCCCTTAAAAAGGAAAAAAGGACTGCTGCGAGATGGTTGCAGCAGTCCTTCTTTTTTACTTTTTAGTCTTCGTCTGTAATCGGATCGTCCAGCTTTGCACCGCATTTTCCGCAGAATGCAAACTGATACTTTTCATCAAACTGCATGCCGCAGCCTGGGCAAACTCTCTTACCCTTCATCTGCTGCAATTCCAAACGCATGCTCTGGATTCTCCGCTTTCTGTCATCAATATCCGCACAGAGTTCCTTCAGTTTTGCAAGTTCCTTTTCCTGGCTCTCATAATAGAGTTCGCCAATTTCCTGCATCACTTCCTGAATCCGTTCCCGTTCGTATGCAATCTTTTTCCGCAGATTGCTGACTTCAGAAGCGTTCTTCGACATTCCAGAAACGCTGCGGCTCATTTGTTCAAAAATATTTGCCATTGCCATCGACCCCTGTCTTTCGTAAATTTCATGATGTTCCAACTATGAAACGCTCATAAAGTATATATCAATTATACAACTTCTCTCGTCTGTTGTCAAGCAATTTTTAGATGGATTTGCTATTTTTTCTAAAATCATTCAAAAAATAAGAGAACCGTACAGCTTTCGCCATACGGTTCTCTTTTAACGCAACTAAAATTGCGATCGTTACATCAATATAGGAATATGCAATTTATTTTATAAACGAAACTTTATTCAATCTGAAATCAAGTTCATTAATCAGTAACCGGCAGATCTTCAACCAAGCTCAGCAGGAATTCCATCAGGGATGTTGTATCTTCATCACCAACGCTGTTTACACTTTCTGCTGTCTGGTTGCAGTTTGCGTTCCGCAGGGCCTGATCGCTCAGCTGTACAACGCCAGCCAGATA
>CABQIF010000202.1 GCA_902464115.1 uncultured Ruminococcus sp.
GTGTTCAACCATGGAATCCAAAAGAATTTTTGTTCCGCAGAGATTATTGTCGTAATACTTGAGTGGATTGACAACGCTTTCTCCAACAAGAGAATATGCTGCAAAGTGAATCACTGCATCTATCTGTTCATTTTCAAAAATATTATCAAGAAACGCCTTGTCATGCAAATCGCCCAGATAAAACTTCGCATCTTTCGGAACAGCTTCGATGTGTCCGGTTGCAAGATTGTCTGCAATAATAACGCTTTCTCCGGTGCGAATCAACTCTAAAGCTGTGTGAGAACCGATATATCCTGCACCGCCTAAAACAAGTATACTCATCATTTTTTCCTCCTATTATTTGATTTCAATACCGCCAAACGGTCTGATTGTCATAATGTAGCACGAATTTTGTCCAAATATTCTGTCCATTTCCGATCTATATGCATTGACAAGATCATTTGGTACAAGTAACATTGTCTTGAAAATCCTGTATTTTCATTGCTTTCCTTTCTTCTTACGATCTTAAGGGCATAATTACAAATTCCAATTTCATCGGCTGATCTGCATGGATTCTGTACTCCTCATGCACCGGTGCACCCCAGGAATCATCGCCGCCGACACCCATTTGCTTTGCAGCGATTCTGACCCATGTGTAACGAATGTTCGGAAGCTCGTCCAGATGCATTGCATTTTCGAGTTCATAGGCACTGTATGGCAGTACGCTCATTTCAAACGGAGCAGATGCCTTTTGGAACGTCAGACCATGCTGCATATCATCATGGATTGAGAGCGTTCTTACACCGGTACGGTTGCCGCATTCCTGCGGATTGAGATAACCGGAAAGATTTTCTTTTGCCGTAGATTTCCACAATCCCAGTCTTGCTCCTTTGCATCGGTCGCTGTAATTTTCATCAGGGCCGAGTCCGTAATACTGAAAATTGCAAAGCTGTTTTTTCATCTTGAAGTCCAATGCAAGAACCGGCATATCGGACATTCCGCTTACTCCTGCATAATTTACACTTACGCCCAACTTTCCGTCAAAGTGTGCGGTATAGGTTACAGTAAACTCAAAAGTCGGAATGCAGGCAGCCTGATATGTGAATGTGATTTTCAGAGCATCTTCCTGTTCCAGCCATGAAACGGTTTTATACTTTGCAAATTTGCCTGCGGAATACCACTGTGCAAGATTGTACGGCTCGGAAGCACCGGTGTCATTGTCTGTCATTGCTCTCCAGAAGCTGACCTTTGGTGTGCGTGTGATATATTCAAAACCATTGTATTTCAGAGAACTGATGCCGCCCTCTTTTTTGTCGAACATCATGGAGAAGTTTTCTCCGTGAACACCAATGATAACATCACCGTATACAATTGTCGGCTTTTGCAATGTGGTTTCCGGAATCTGATTATCTTTCACTTCAAACACTTCCTGTGCAAAGGCAATTTCGTGCCCTGCATCTGCCCATGGTGTCTGATCTGCGGTAACGGCGGAAACATGATAAACATATTCTCCTGCACTGTCTATTTTGTGAAGTGTCAGTTTCATTGTCTTGCTTTCTCCGGCAGGAACATTCAGAGAAAATGTATCGGATTTCAGAACAACGCCGTTCTTTTCCAATCGTGCAACAAAGGACAAGTTGTTTGTATCTGCAAAGAGATTTCGGTTTTCTACGGTAAGCATTCCGTTTTGAATGGACATTCTGATGTTGGAGTAAAGAGCCTTCATTTCCTGAACCTTTGGAGAATAGGTTCTGTCAGCATAGATCACACCATTGGTGCAGAAACCGTAATCGCTTGGTCTGTCCTCAAAATCTCCGCCATAAGCCAGAACTGTTTTCCCGTCGTCATTTTTGGTTTCGATTGCCTGATCGATGTAGTCCCAGATGAAACCACCCTGATAAGCCTCATATTTGTCCTCAAGGTCAGTGTAAAGGCTCAAACCGCCAAGAGAATTGCCCATAGCGTGCATATACTCACAGCTGATATACGGTCTGCCGCTGTTCTGTTTCAGATATTCTTCCACTTCCTGCGGTTTTGCGTACATACGGCTTTCCATATCCGTGATGAAATCATACTGATGATTCGGAATTCTTGTAACGCCCTCATAGTGCACCAGTCTTGTCGGGTCTACGCTTCTGAAATATTCCGACATTGCAGCAATATCTTCTCCGCAGTAGGATTCGTTTCCGCAAGACCAGATGAGAACACTTGCGTGATTCTTGTCACGTTCATACATTGATTTCGCTCTGTCCAGTACAGCTTCTTTCCATTCCGGAAGTGAACCCGGTACATTCCAAGACGGATCTGTTGCACCAAGCTTCTGCCATGTACCGTGTGTTTCCAGATTGGTTTCATCAATCAGATAAATGCCATATGCATCACAAAGCTGATACCAAAGAGAATTGTTCGGATAATGACAGGTACGAACGGCATTGATATTGTTTTTCTTCATGAACTGAATGTCAAACAGCATATCTTCCTTTGTGATCGCTCTGCCTGTTTTCGCATCAAATTCATGTCGATTGATGCCCTTGAAAATGATACGTTTCCCATTCAGGCACATGATTCCGTTTTTCAGTTCAAATCGGCGGAATCCAACCTTGGTTCTGCTGATCTCGATTTCATTTCCGCTTTCGT
>CABQIF010000203.1 GCA_902464115.1 uncultured Ruminococcus sp.
ATTTTGAAATTGCCCCCGATTTTTTCATGGTTTCTTTACGAATCAAAATCCGTTCAAATGTGCATTTTTAATAATCCGTTCGTAGTCCAGATAGACATAATCCCGGTCAACATTTCCCGTAATGCCCCAAACGCTGCCCGTGCAGGAATACTGCCACAAGCCGTAATTCCGGTTAAATGCTGGCTTGCTGGTGTTGTAATGGGCAACCCAGATATCATACTTGTCGAAAATACGGTCATCCACCTTATAATTCAAGAAACTTGCATAAGTATACAGCGTGGTATAATATCCATAGGATTCCATTCTGCCGCAGAATGCCTCGATAATCTGTGCAACGGTTTCCTTCGGCAACTTCATCTGACTTTCTGTTTCCATATCGAATGATACCGGATATTCCAGCTTATAATTCTTGATGACTTCATAGCAGGCATCTGCTTCTTTGATGGCATCTTCCGGTGTCAACGCATAGCTAAACCAATATACCCCGCATGGTAAGCCCGCAGCCTTTGCATTTTTCATATTCTGGTCAAAATACTTGTCCTTCTGGCTGACATATTTCCCGTATCCAGCACGCATGATTGCAAATTCAATACCATCTGCCTTTGCTTTATTCCAATCAATGTTTCCCTGATAAACGGAAACATCTACACCCTCAAAAATTGCACCTGCTCCAATTCCCGGCTTGGTTGCGTATGTAATCACGGTTGTGGTTGCAGCCGGCTTTGCGGTCGTTTTTGCAGTGGTCGTAGTTGCCTTTGTGGTGGCAGTGGTTGTGTTCGTCTTTGTCGTTGTTTTTCCGGTTGCGGTGGTCATTCCGCTCTGTGCAGTCGTCTTTCCGGTTGCGGTGGTCGTTCCGCTCTGTGCAGTCGTCTTTCCGGTTGCAGTGGTTGTGCTACTTTGTGTGGTCGTCTTTCCAGTTCTGGTGGTTGTGCCACTCTGTGTGGTTGTTTTTCCGGTTGCAGTCGTTGTGCTACTCTGTGTGATTGTCGCCTTTATTGTTGTTGTGGTACTGGTCGTCATCATTGTTGTTGGCAGCGTTGTCATCGTAGTAATCGTCGTTGTCGTTGGTACAGTTGTAGTCGTCGTTGTTGGAATTGTCGTTGTTGTCATTTCTGTGGTTGTCGTTGTTGTGGTTGTGGTCGTTTCCGTTGTCGTCTGTGTTACATCGGATTCATTTGAATTCGGCGGGGTCAATGGCCAACCTTCCGATGGTACTGGGTCTAAACCAACTGCCTTTCGAGCATACATCGTCAGAAAACAAATGGCATCGTTTACTTCCACGCCGCCATTTCCATTCACATCATAGTAATTGATTTCTGCATCCGTCAACTCCACAGAAGTGTTGCTGGCTTTTTTTGCATAAAACTCCAAGATGGACTGGGCATTTTTAATATATCCAGCCTCCATTGCTGCCTGCAAGAGAGAACCTTCTGTTACTTCGACATTTGGTTCTTCCACTGCAGCCGCTTCAGCTGCCTCGGTTGCTTCTACTTCCAGCTGTTCCTGCTGTTCCGGTTGTTCCTCCAAAATCGGCATTTCTTCCGCCTGAACGGGCATTCCCACCGAAAAATAAGTCATTGCCGCTGCCAATAAGACGCTGCAACTTCGTTTCCACCATTGTAATTTCATAATTCCTCCTTCAGAGACTCGGACATATTTTCACCACCGCTCATTATAGCACATTTCCCGACACTTGTACAGACGTTTTTCTCATTTCATCATAAAAATAGTGCATTCTATACAATCTCATTCCCCAAGAATTGTATAGAATGCACGGAATTTCTTACTTTTTTTGCTAATTTTTCCAAAGATACCCAAGCAGCAACAGCTGCAAAACGGCGAGAAATGGGAATCCAATCTGAAACGAACGATGTTTCTTCTTATGGTGAAACTGATACATCCCCAGCGTGCCGCCGACTGCACCGCCGCAGATTGCCACCAAAAACAATGTCTTTTCTGGGATTCGCCACTGTTTCCGCTTGGCTTTTTTCTTGTCTGCTCCCATCATCCCGAACAGCAGCAGACTCGTCAGCCCCAGCCAAAGGAGCAGCCACCACTTTCCCATTAGCCCTGCCGGAACTGCCGCTTCAGGGCTGCCGGAAGGAACAGAACGATGGTCTGCACCATCTCTTCATTCGGCGTAAAAATCAGCCGAGCCGTTCCGTATTCCTCTGTGGTGAAATCGGCATAATACGCATTTTCTCCCGTGTTGTCCGAACAGAGAAATAACGTTGCATCTGAGGGGTCATCGGTCTGGTCGGTATAAACCCCGAACCCTGTAAACTTGGAAACCGGCACAGTCAGCAGATGCGAACGCTTCCGCTTCCCTGCAATTTTATCCACGTCCAGTTCTCCATTTGTTACGGTATACTCATATTCCGTATAACATCCGGTCAGCAAGTAATATGCCCCGTAGATTGCTCCAATCACCAGCACCAGCAGGAACAGCCAGCCCGTCAAAACGGAAATTGCCCCAATGAGAACAGACAACACAACGGCTGCTGCAACAATCAATCCCTGTTTCAAGCGGTCTTGGGAAGTCGGCCGCTTTTGTACCAAATACTCTGCAAAATGATCCATGAAATA
>CABQIF010000204.1 GCA_902464115.1 uncultured Ruminococcus sp.
AATTGCAGCACGCTGGCAGGCAAAAGCAGGGGTGGAACCCCCTTTTGCCGGATGCTAAAAATCGTTTTCTCTAAGAAGAATTGCTCTTAGGAAAACCGTTTGCGTACGGTTCGGCAGAATCGCTTCGCTGTCTGCCTTTGTGCTGTTCGCCGATGGGTACGTCGTCCGAATTTCTCACGAATCTTTCTTAGGTAATCGTTCTCATGAATTTTTTGCGTTTTCAAGATGGCGAACAGCATTTTCACATATTTTTCTTAGATTTCAATTTTCTCTAATCAACACCTCTGTTAGGGAGGACAGCTTGTCCTCCTATTTAGAGGATGCCCTTCCCTTTTGTCCCTTGGGGACATTTCCCCACACTGTGGGGAATCACCCTCCTCCGCCAAGCTGAGCCAGCTTGACCGCAGTTGCCTGCGGCTCGTATCCTGCAACCATATTGTATCAAAAACCACACCAGCAAAACAGAAAGTAGATGACATCTTATGACAACTAAAAATCAAGATGAACTTTTCGGTACTGCCCCTATCGGACGCATTCTCCTGAAAACTGCTCCGCCCGTCATGCTGGCACAGCTGATTCAAGCACTTTACAACATTGTCGATAGCTTTTTCGTAGGCAAGTACTCGACCGATGCCCTCACAGCCCTGACTGTCATTTATCCCCTTCAATTGATCATCATCGCCCTTGCAGTCGGAACAGGCGTTGGAACAAATACCTACATGGCACGCAAATACGCCCTCAACCAGCCCGAAAAAGCAGACGCTGCCGCCGGTACAGGCATGGTGCTGGCAGTGGCCATGTGGGCAGTGCTTGCTATTGTGTCAGTCTGTATCATGCGACCCTATGTCAAGACTTCCGCCTCTTCTCCGGCAGCCATTGACGCTGCAGTAACCTATGGCATTATTGTCAGCGTGGGCAGCCTTGGTTCGTTTTTAGAGGGCAACTGGACAAAAGTTCATCAGGCACAAGGCAATATGCGGCTGCCAATGCTTGCACAGATTACCGGAGCACTCATCAATATTATATTTGACCCGTTGCTTATCTTTGGCGTTGGCTTTTTCCCAAAAATGGGCGTTGCTGGAGCAGCTATTGCAACGGTTCTCGGACAGGTTGCCGCTGCAATCATTACTGGAATCAAAGGCTTTCGGAAACCGCCAGCCCTGCGGGAGATGAGACACTACGCAAAAAAAATCTACTTTTATGGCTATTCTTCTATTTTTATGCAGGGGCTGTATACCGTTTATATCTTAGCTCTGAATATCATCTTAGCTGGATTCTCTGATGCGGCTGTAACGGTGCTGGGCTTGTATTATAAGCTGCAAAGTTTCTTTTTCATTCCGCTGTTTGGCTTGCAAACCTGTATCGTTCCTGTCATCAGTTTCAACCTTGCCCGAAAAAACTACCGTCGCTGCAAACGCACCATGAATCTTTCGTTCCTGATTTCCGCAATCTTTATGGTTCTTGGTATCATTTGTTTTGTATTCTTTCCTCGACAGATGGTTGACATCTTCTCGAACAGTCAGGAAGTTCATGACATCGGAGCACAGGCGT
This sequence comes from uncultured Ruminococcus sp., assembly GCA_902464115.1. Classification (GTDB taxonomy): domain Bacteria; phylum Bacillota; class Clostridia; order Oscillospirales; family Ruminococcaceae; genus Ruminococcus_C. The sequence goes on from CABQIF010000204.1 coordinate 1,552, forward strand.
TTCCGATTATCGGAGCAAGTTTCCTGCCGGCTGTATTCTCGCTGATGATGCCCGTATTCTTTCAGGCAATCGGGGCTGGTGTTCGGAGCGTGTTCCTTTCGCTGCTGCGGCAAATTGTCTGCTTAGTGCCGATTTTCTGGGCGTTTTCGTTTCTTGGGCTGCAATATACATGGCTGTCATTTCCAATTTCAGAGTGTATCTCCGGCGGAATTGGGCTGCTGTTTTACGGGTATATATTACGACAATGGAAACGCAGCACCACATAATAGTTCTCGTTGTTTTATCGCTTTAACACACAAAAATAAACTGTTGAAATGAAGATAACATAAAATTTTCAAATATGATTTTCTCCGTCATACTTCTTTTTCATAAAATTTTCAAGTCACCAGCGAAATTCGACAAAAAAGCATGCTATGATAAAGAAGAAAAGAAACGGGTCGCTCTTTATAGAGAGCAAGGAGAAAAAAGCGGAGGAAACAACGATGTTTGAAAAGAGAATCAAGAAGCATCTCATCATTGACGGCATGCTGTGCCGGCATTGCGTCGCATCGGTGACAGAGGCGTTGGAATCGCTGGACGGTGTGACGGCAAAAGTCAACCTCAAAAAGCAGTCAGCAACGGTGGCACTAACCCATCCAATTGCAGATGATACCTTAATTAAGGTTGTTACAGATGCAGGATTTGGGGTTACGAATATCGCATAACAGACAAAAGCAGAGTACGAAAATGAAACGTACCCTGCTTTTTTCTTGCTATTATGACCATACGCAAGTGGTTTTCCTAAGAGTAACTTCTCTTAGAGAAAACGGTCTTTCACATCCGGCAAAAGGGGGTTCCACCCCTGCTTTTGCCTGCCAGCGTGCCGCAATTGCCCCGTTGCCTTGTCCGAATTTGCAACTTGTTTCATAAAGACAATCAAGCTGCGAATTGGAAAGTTTCAAAAAGTGCAATTGCAGCAGGAATACCAATCTGCAAATACAATTTGCTTCGCAAATGTGGGCTACTCGCCCACACCTCGGCAGCATTTTTGAAA
>CABQIF010000205.1 GCA_902464115.1 uncultured Ruminococcus sp.
ATATTTTATTATGTACTATAAAAATCTCGCTGCTCTACTGCCATCCGGTCACACCGTTCATTTTCCGGATGCCCGGCATGTCCCTTAACCCACACAAATTCCACCTCATGTCGCTCCAACAATGGCAACAGCTGCTGCCACAAGTCTACATTCAACGCTGGCTTTTTATCTGCTTTCACCCAGCCTCGTTTCTGCCAGCCATACACCCAGCCTTTTGTAACGCTATCCACTACATATTTGCTATCCGTTGTCAGAACTACGTGACACGGCTCTTTCAGGGCAGATAATGCCATAATAACCCCTGTCAACTCCATACGATTGTTGGTCGTCTGTGCAGCACCGCCGGAAAGTTCTTTCTCTTTTGCTCCGTATCGCAGCACAGCACCCCAGCCGCCAGCCCCCGGATTCCCGCTGCACGCACCATCTGTAAAAATTTCGACTGTTTTCATGGCTCTGTTTCCTCCCAATATCGCTGTACGGCTGCCTGTATCTCCGAAAAACTGTATCCTTTCCGCACCAATGCCGCTTTCACCCGTTCCACCATTTTTCGGTCAGATGAGTCAGACAGTTTCTCTGCATAATGCCGTTCTAAAATCTGTTGCAGCCGCTCCGGAACAGTTTCTTCATAGGGCTGCAAAACCACTGCAATTACGTTTTTCGGAACGCCTTTCTGCCGCATCATCTCTGCTGCTCGCCGTAATCCATAGCCTTTCCGCTCCACCGCAGAACGTGCCATTTGCTGGGCATACTGATAATCATTGATACCGCCCATTTCTGTCAGCCGCTTTAACACTGCAAAACTCGTTGCTTCCCCATAAATCGGTACTAACCGCTGAAACATCGCCTTGAATGTATACGGACGATAATTCAGCCAACGCAATGCCTGCTGTAAGGCATGCCGTTCGCAGTAAGACTGCTGCATCTCCTGCAAGGTTTCATCGTCAATTTCCAGCCGATACAGCAGGGCATATTCCAGCACACATGTCCGGTCAATCTCATAAGAACGCCCGTCTGCGAGCGTTAGCACCCAGACAGACGGGCTTTTCTGTGTTACCTGCGTAATTTCCATGGCTTATTCGGTCGGCTCAAATTCAGAGAAATCAGTTTCTGCTGCAATGTCCAGATCTGCATCTGATTCCATATCCAGTGCATTCAGATTTGCCTGCTGCATCTGAGCAGCGGCTGCCTGTTCTGCCGCCTGTTCCAATGCATTGTTGCTTTCTGCTGGCTTTCTGCCGTTCCTCTTCTGCTCTGCTGCCTTTACAGCAGCTGCTTTCTGTTCTGCAAGTTTTTTCTTGATTTTCTCTTCCACTTCCTGCATCATCTGCGGCGTATTCTGAAGCAGTTCCTTGATGTTATCTCTACCCTGTCCAAGACGTTGCCCCTCATAGCTGAACCAAGAACCACTCTTATTGATGATATCCAAATCCACAGCCAAATCCAAGACTTCCCCACTCCGAGAAATGCCCTTGCCATAGAGAATATCAAACTCGCATTCCCGAAACGGCGGTGCAACTTTATTCTTGACAATCTTGACCCGTGTCCGGTTCCCGATAATGGTAGTACCGTCTTTAATGGCTTCGCCTTTCCGCACTTCCATCCGAACAGAGGCATAGAATTTCAGTGCCCGTCCGCCCGGTGTAGTTTCTGGATTGCCATAGACAACGCCAATTTTTTCTCGAATCTGGTTGATGAAAATGGCAACGCAGTTCGACTTTGAAATAATGGATGTCAGCTTTCGCATCGCCTGCGACATCAGTCTTGCGAGCATACCAACATGGCTATCTCCCATTTCGCCTTCAATTTCGGCTTTGGTCGTCATTGCAGCGACAGAGTCGACAATGAGAACATCAATTGCACCAGAACGCACCAAGGCTTCTGCAATTTCCAGTGCCTGTTCGCCGCTGTCCGGCTGGGAAACCAGCAAGTTATCAATATCCACACCCAATGCACGAGCATAAACAGGGTCTAAGGCGTGTTCGACATCAATAAAAGCAACTTCTCCGCCCTGCTTCTGGGCTTCCGCTGCAATATGGAGGGCAACCGTCGTTTTACCAGAACTTTCTGGCCCATACAATTCTACGATTCTGCCCCGTGGAACGCCACCGATCCCAAGAGCAAGATCCAGTGTCATTGAGCCGGTCGGGATGGCATCTACCTGCATCGTGTTTGCCTGTCCCAGACGCATGACTGCACCGCTGCCGTAGGTTTTCAGGATATGGGCAATGGCACTTTCCAGTGCTTTCTTTTTGTCCTCTTTGCTTTCCGGCATTACCATTTGAGCTTTATTCTTTTTCAATTCCTTTGCCATAGGGAGAACTCCTTTCTAAGAGCAAGATGAAGAACTGCAACGATCTGCATGTTCTGATTCGTTCTCTTTTATCATAACGCAATAGATGTTCAAATTTTATATTTCTGAATAGAAATCAGATGAAATTTTGTAATGTTTCACGTGAAACAATTCATGAAAATAAGCTGTTTTACCATGTCGGCTGCAATTACCGAGCCGCAGGCAAATAAAAGTTTTTTGATGCAGCAATTTTTTAAAAATGCTGCCGAGGTGTGGGCGAGCAGCCCACATTT
>CABQIF010000206.1 GCA_902464115.1 uncultured Ruminococcus sp.
GTGCAGCAGTTTTTCAAAAATGCTGCCGAGGTGTGGGCGAGCAGCCCACATTTGCAAAGCAAATTATTTGTATCAACTTGCAAGTTGTTTTCCCCGCTGCAATTGCAAGAAGTTTTTTGTTTTTAGAATGCCGAACAGCATTCTTATCATTTTCTCTTAGATTTCAATACTGCCCACCCTATCACAAAAATTTCACCGTTATCACGGCTTATCCATTGACAAATGCAGAAAAAAAGCGTATACTATAGGATATTATAAATGAGAACTTGTATCAGCAACATTTTTGGAGGCGTATTTGGGTGCTGCCGATATAAGGACAGAACGGGGGTTACCAATGGAAGAACGAAAGCCAGATAAAAAGCCCATCATTTGGTATTGGGTCATTGCAATTGTCATTTTCCTGCTTTTGAATACCTTTGTATTTCCAAAGGTGATGCAGCACAATGTAAAAGAAGTGGGTTATGATACCTTTATCAGCATGATGGAGAACAAAGAAATCGGCTCAGTAGAAGTCGAAAGTTCTCAGATTACCTTTACCAACAAGGACGAAACAGAATACTATAAGACGGGTGTTCTGGATGACCCAGATCTTGTAAATCGGCTTTATGAATCCGGAGCAAAGTTTCAGAGTGAAATTGTCAGCACAGTTTCGCCGATTACGTATATCTTAGTGAGCTATGTCTTGCCAATTCTGCTGATCATCCTGGTTTTCCGGTTGTTTACGAAAAAGATGGGCGACCGGACAGGCGGCAATTCCATGATGTTTGGTATGGGCAAGAGCAATGCAAAAATTTATGTCAAGTCAACCACAGGAATCAAGTTCAAGGACGTTGCTGGCGAAGAAGAAGCCAAGGAACTGCTGACAGAAATTGTTGATTTCCTGCATAAGCCGGAACGCTATCAGGAAATTGGTGCATCTATGCCAAAGGGTGCATTGCTGGTAGGCCCTCCGGGTACTGGTAAAACCTTGCTGGCAAAAGCGGTTGCTGGTGAAGCAGATGTGCCGTTCTTCTCCATTTCCGGTTCGGAATTTGTGGAGATGTTTGTCGGTATGGGTGCAGCGAAAGTGCGGGATCTGTTCAAGCAGGCAGCAGAAAAAGCACCATGTATCGTCTTTATTGATGAAATTGATGCAATCGGTAAAAAGCGGGAAAGCGGACAGTTTGGCGGCGGAAACGATGAACGGGAACAGACCCTGAATCAGCTGCTGACTGAAATGGATGGGTTTGACGGCTCAAAGGGTGTTGTCATTCTGGCAGCGACCAACCGCCCAGAATCGCTTGACCCAGCATTGCTGCGGCCGGGACGGTTTGACCGCCGGATTCCGGTAGAACTGCCAGACTTGCAGGGCAGAGTTGAGATCTTAAAGGTACACGCAAAGAAAATTAAAATTGCCCCGAATGTCGATTTTCAGGCGATTGCTCGAACGGCTGCCGGAGCATCCGGTGCAGAATTGGCGAACATCGTCAACGAAGCTGCATTACGGGCTGTCCGGATGGGCAGAAAGTCTGCCACACAGGAAGACATGATGGAAAGTGTGGAAGTGGTCATTGCTGGTTATCAGAAGAAGAGCAGAGTACTTTCCAACAAGGAAAAGCTGATTGTTTCCTATCACGAAGTAGGACATGCTCTTGTCGCAGCGTTGCAGTCACAATCTGCACCCGTACAGAAGATCACAATTATTCCTCGTACTTCCGGAGCATTGGGTTATACCATGCAGGTGGAAGAGGGCGAACGGTTCTTGATGTCCCGAACAGAGTTGGAGCATAAAATTGCAACGCTGACGGGCGGACGTGTTGCAGAAGATTTGGTTTTCCATGAGATCACAACCGGAGCATCTAACGACATTGAACAGGCAACCAAGCTTGCACGGGCAATGATTAGTCAGTATGGTATGTGTGATGCATTCGGTATGATTACGCTCGAAACAAACGGTTCACAGTATCTGGGCGGCAATACCAATCTGATGTGCTCGCCAGATACCCAGCGGCGGATTGACCAGACTGCTGTGAAAATAATTCAGGAGCAGTACGAACGGGCAAAGGCAATGCTGCAACAGCATATGCCGAAGCTGCATGAAATTGCAAAATTCCTGTATGACCATGAAACGATTACAGGCGAAGAGTTTATGAACATCTTGACGCAGCCAACAGCAGAGCTGCCGAATCAAGGAGCGGAGGGAACAGTATGAACACCACAGAACAATTGGCAGTGATTACAAAAAAAGCATGGTTTACAAAGAATATCGGGTTAGCAACTCGTACCAGTCGACTGGCAGCCGACTGTGACAGCGGTTGGCGGATCATGGCAGAAGATGAAGATGAGAAATGCTTTGACCGGCTGGAGCAGCTGGAATTGGTTTCACTGGCAGAAATTTGTCAGTTAGAGCCAGCGTTTGCAGAGATTATGGAGCAGGCGGAAGAACAGGCGTTTTATCTGGTAGATGGACAATTTCAGCTGGGCGAATTGCCGGAATATTGGGACTGATCGAGAACAGTTGCAAGATTCGAGCCGCAGGCAAATAAAAGTTTTTCGGTGCAGCAGTTTTTCAAAAATGCTGCCGAGGTGTGGGCGAGTA
>CABQIF010000207.1 GCA_902464115.1 uncultured Ruminococcus sp.
TCACCCTGCTACATTATATCATTTTTATACACAATTTGCAAGAGAGGAGAGTATATCAGAATACGCCTGTGCCAGAAGGCTATGAATCCTATCGAGTAATTCGCCTGAAAGACTCCTTAAACGCAATCTTGCTGCGAATTGAAACACGGGGCAAGGAAGATTATCCGATCGTGAATCGCATTCAGGATTCCATTACCATTCGTCCTCTGTACCCAGAACAGATACGCCCTGTTCGGCAAGAGCCGGACGTTTCTCCAGCTGCCTATGTGGAAACCATTTCTCCTGCGGAATTTTTCACCCTGTTTGCAGCTCTTTCCGTGGAAAATCCCATGATTTAGAAAAGGGCAAGGTAGAAAAAAATCCAGACGGTTCACTGGACATTTACATTTCCGCAGAAGCCCCAGAGAATGACCGGGAACGGAAAAACTGGCTGCCAGCACCGACCGAAGAGGCACATTTTTCACTGGCACTGCGAGTATATACCCCAGACGAAACCACCATTCGGGGCGAATGGGAACCCCCTGTTTTAGAACGGCTTTAAAAGGAGGAACATGATCATGTCTACACATCTCTATAACACCGCTGCCAAAGAGGCAACTTCTTTCACAAAACAGCACAACGCTGCCTTTGCAAAACACTTTCAGATTGATTTAGAACATGCATATAACAGTGAAGTGGAACTGGCACGCCGGGGCTGCCTGAAAAAGTTGGATGGATTCCAACTCAAAGACAAGACGGGCAATGTGGTCTGGAACTTAGAAGCCTATGATTTCTTAAAACAGCAGGCTGTTGCAGACACCGTTCACCCCAGCCTCTGGCTCAATGGAAAAGCCAATATCGAAGCGGGCGTTTTTGAAGTGCTGCCGGGGAAAATCTATCAAGTGCGTGGCATTGATGTGGCAAATCTGACCTTTGTCCGCAGCAAAACGGGCTGGATTGTCATAGACGTTACTACCAATATTGAAGCTGCTGCCTATGGGTTGCAGATTACAGAAGAAGTGCTCGGAGAAAACATCCATGACCACATCAAAGCGGTTATCATTAGCCACTCTCACGCCGACCATTTCGGCGGCATCAAAGGCATTGTTTCTCCGCAGCAAGTGGGAACAGCACCAGGGCAAGTTCGCATTTATGTACCAGCTGGCTTTGATGAGGAAACCGTCAAGGAAAATGTCTATGCTGGAACTGCTATGTTTCATCGCTCTAAATATCAGTTCGGCAGCGATTTGCTTGCTGGGGCAAAGGGCAGAGTTTCCACAGGGTTGGGGCTGGGCACTTCTTCCGGAACGCTCAGCTATATCAAGCCAACAGATTTCATTTCGGAAGATACGACACTGGAAATTGATGGACTGAAAGTGGAATTTCAGCTGACCCCTGGCACAGAAGCTCCAGCAGAAATGAACAATTATTTCCCAGAATATCGGGCATTTTGGGCAGCAGAGAACTGCACGGGCACACTTCACAATCTCTATCCGATTCGAGGTGCACAGTTGCGAGATGCCGCAAACTGGTGGCGATTTACAGCGATTGCTCTGGAACGCTATGGAAAACAGGCAGAGGTTGTATTTCAATCCCATAACTGGCCGCACTGGAACACACCAGAAACTGTAGAGGATTTTCTTCGGAACAATGCGGCAGTGTATAAATATATCCACGACCGCACCTTACATCTTGCAAACCAAGGCAGAACGGCAAAAGAAATTGCACGGGAAGTTCTTCTACCGGAATCACTGGCAAAAGTCTGGTACACTCGTCCCTATTATGGTTCTATCGAAATCAATGCACGGGCAGTCTTTTGCAAATATCTGGGCTTTTATAATGGCAATCCAACAGAATTAAATGCCCTGACAGAAACAGAAGAAGCCAAGCTGTTTGTAGATTATGTGGGTTCTGTAGAGCAGGTATTGCAATTGGCAGAACAAGACTATGCTGCCGGAAACTATCGGCGTGCTGCAAAAGCTGCCTCCTATGCGGTATTTGCAGAACCAACCAACCAAAAAGCACGCCTACTGAATGCGGATGCTCTGGAACAACTGGCGTATCAATCAGAATCTGGTATCTGGCGAAACGCTTATCTGAACGGTGCTTTTGAGTTGCGAAATGGCACTTCAAAAACCCTTCGGCGGTTGGAGCAGGATGGAAAAACGGATTTGATTCAGAATATGACACCACGAATGGTGTTAGATTATCTGGGCATTGTGACAGATGGCGAAAAATTAGCAGATGCAGATTTCCGATTCCGATTGCAATTGGTGAAAAATCCAGACGAAAAAGCAACAGTATGGCATACAGGCGAGCCATTTCAGGTGCAGGCAGAATTTGTAGTGCACGTTTATCATGGAACAATTCTCTATTATGAGGGACACACCGAAGAATCCTTGCCATGGATTCGAATCGCTGAAACTGCTTTTCCAGCAATCACTGCGAAAAATTTGCAAATATTGCTGCCATTCGTGGAAACAGAACATCCCGAATATTTGCAACAAATTCATGATGCTGTAGTAGATTTGAATCAACACAGTTCCTTTGC
>CABQIF010000208.1 GCA_902464115.1 uncultured Ruminococcus sp.
GTACGGCATTGGCTTTGAGCTTGTTTTTACTGCTAGGTACAGCAACTGCCTGCGATTTCAACACCAAGGATTCTTCTGAAAAAGATTCCACTACAACTGCTGCGGAAACTTCCGAAGAAGCCACTTCTGAAGGAACAGATGCGGATACATCTTCCGACAGCGAAACAGCCAGCAGTGATGGCTTGACCTTTGTCATTACCCTTTATCCGGATGATGCTCCGATTACTTGCGAAAACTTTGAAAATCTGGTATCCGATGGTTTCTATGACGGCTTGACCTTCCATCGAATTGTAGAAGACTTTATGGCACAGGGCGGTGACCCGAGCGGAAATGGTACTGGCGGCAGCGAAAAGACCATCAAGGGTGAATTCTCACAGAATGGCGTTGACAATCCGCTTTCCCACACCAGAGGTGTCGTTTCTATGGCTCGTTCCAGCGATCCGGATAGTGCATCCAGCCAGTTCTTCATCTGCTATAGCGATGATGATACCTTCTTGGATGGACAGTATGCTGCTTTCGGCAAGGTAACAGAAGGGATGGACGTTGTTGACCGGTTCTTAGACGTTCCTCGTTCCATGGGCAGCGATGGTGCAGTATCTTCTCCGAATACCCCGATTACCATTGACCATGCTGTCATGATTGATGCAGATGCAGACGGCAATCCACGGGCAGAATTTACCATGCAGGATTTTGGTGCATAAAAGATTCTATTTTTACAGCGATTGACAACGGCACGCTTGCATATTTCTGCTCGTGCCGTTCCGTATGTTCCCAAATAGAGTAAATAGGAGAATTGTTATGACAAAGATTGAACGTTTTTTTGCAAACTTAAAAGAGAAAAAAGTAGCTTTTATCGGAACAGGTGTCACCAATAATGACATTATCCGCCTGTTTCTGAAAAAAGGGATTTCGATTACCCTGTTAGACCGGAAAACACCGGAAAAACTTGGTGCAATTTATGAAGAACTGAAAGCAGCTGGCGTTGCTTTTCAGCTGGGTGATACCTATTTAGACCATCTGACTGATTTTGATGTTGTATTCCGTTCGCCGGGAATGTATTATCACAATGAAAAATTGCAGGCTGCCAGAAAACAGGGCGTTGTGATTACCACAGAAATGGAAGTGTTCTTCGATTTGTGCCCGTGCAAGATTTATGCGGTCACTGGTTCAGACGGAAAGACCACAACCACAACGCTGATTTCTGAATTTTTACAGGCTTCCGGTGTTACTGTTCACAAGGGCGGTAATATTGGTCGTGCCCTGCTCCCAATCATTGAACAGATTCAGGATACTGATGCAGCGGTTGTGGAACTCTCCAGTTTTCAGCTGCTCTCTATGCGGCAGTCGCCGGATGTTGCTGTCATCACCAACATTGCACCGAATCACTTGGATGTACACGGAACAATGGAAGAATATATTCAGGCAAAGACAAACCTGATTGCCCACCAGAACGCATTCTCGAAAACCATTTTAAATGCAGACAATGCGTTAACTTGGAATCTTGCACCGATGGTAAGAGGCATGTTAGTTGCATTCACTAGAAAAACTGTTCCGGCTTATGGTGCTTTTCTGCGGGAAGATGGCATGCTTTGCTATCAGAACGGCGATACTTGTACCCCAGTTGTTGCTGCTTCGGACATTCGGATTCCGGGCATTCACAACGTAGAAAATTATCTGGCTGCCATCAGTGCCGTTTGGGGTGAAGTTTCTACTGATGTCATTGTACAGGTTGCCAAGACCTTTGGTGGCGTGGAACACCGGATTGAATTTGTACGGGAACGCAAGGGCGTAAAGTGGTATAATGACAGCATCGCAACCAGCCCGACTCGTGTTTTAGCTGGCTTGAATTCTTTCCAGACCAAATTGACGGTCATCATGGGCGGTTATGACAAGAAAATCCCGTTTGAACCAATGGCAGAAACTGTTTGCGACAAGGTAAAAACCGTAATCTTAATGGGCGTTACTGCTCCGAAAATTGAAGCTGCCATTCGTGGTGCAAAGAATTATCAGGAAGGGCATCCGCAGCTTTTACATGTTGAAACTATGGAAGAAGCGGTTCAGACAGCAGACCAGATTACAAAACCGGGCGACATTGTAACACTTTCTCCAGCTTGTGCAAGCTTCGACAAGTATCCAAACTTTGAAGAACGTGGTCTGCACTATAAGAGATTGGTAAAGGAGCTGTCCGAATGAATATAACCGCATTGCTGCGGCAACTGACTGCCATTCCCGGCGTTTCTGGTCGGGAATCGGTCGTTAGTCAGCCGCTTTTAGAGCTATTGAAGGAATATTGTCCAGATGCTGCCCTTGTGCAAGGCAACATCATTGGAACATTTGGAAAACGGGAAGCCGGAAAGCCACACGTTTTATTAGACGCTCACTTTGACCAGGTTGGCTTGATTGTCACCTATATCGACGAAAATGGCTTTCTGAAAGTTGGCAATCTAGG
>CABQIF010000209.1 GCA_902464115.1 uncultured Ruminococcus sp.
CGGACAAGGCAACGGGGCAATTGCGGCACGCTGGCAGGCAAAAGCAGGGGTGGAATCTCCTTTTGCCGGATGTGGAAGACCGTTTTTCCTAAAAGCTATTTTTGCATTGTTTCATGTGAAACAACATTCTTAGGAAAACCAATTGCATGAGATTCGGCAAGGCTGGGGCACATCCCCAGCTTGCCTAGGGAATCGCAATTGCCTCTGAAATCTTGTATCTTATTACAGCCTTCAGACTTTGAAGGCAATTGCAGTTCTTCCGATTTTTTCTTAGATTTTTGCTGTAATTTACTGTGCAGTTTCATTTGCTCCGCAAATGTGGGCTACTCGCCCACACCTCGCCAGCATTTTTGAAAAATTGCTGGATCAAAAAACTTTTATTTGCCTGCGGCTCGGTAATTGCAGCCAACATGGAAAAACAGCTTATTTTCACGAATTGTTTCATGCGAAACATTGCTCTTGGGAGAGCAGCTTGCCCTTCAATTTTAGAGGATGCCCTTCCCTTTTGTCCCTTCGGGACATTTCCCCACACTGTGGGGAATCACCCTCCTCGCCGAGCTGAGCCAGCTCGACCGCAGTTGCCTGCGGCTCGTTTCACTTCCATGATCTCTTATTTTCCAACGCAGAAATGCCGGAACACTTCTTCTACAACTGCTTCTGTTACCCGTTCTCCTGTCAAGGTCATCAACGCTTGTGCTGCCTCATCCAACAATACGGTCACTGCATCCAGCAATTCCCCACCCTGCAACGCCTGCAAGGCATCTGTCACCATCTGCAAGGCAGTTTCTGCACATGCGGTCTGCCGAGCATTTGCCAAAATTCCCAACTCTGGTGTCACATCGCCCCGGTCAAACAGTCCCTTTACGGCTGCCTCCAGTTCGGACAACCCACTGCCAGCCTTTGCAGACATTGTGATACAATATGGGAAATCCGGCAGCTGTTCCGGTGTGATCTGTGCCGTTCCGGCATCGCTCTTATTCAGAATGACGATGACAGGACGACTTTTCACCTGTTCGAGCAGTGCCCAGTCCTCTTCTGTCAACGGCTGCCGACTGTCAAACACCGCAAGAATCAAGTCTGCCTGTTCCAGCTTTTCCTTGGCGATTCGCACACCGATTTGCTCAATGCGGTCTTCTGTTTCCCGCAATCCGGCGGTATCTGATAACCGCAGCGTGACTTCTCCCAACCGTACACATTCTTCTACAACATCCCGTGTTGTTCCGGCAATTTCTGTAACAATGCTGCGTTCGCAGCCAGAGAGCAGATTGAATAGTGTGGACTTTCCAACATTTGGCTTTCCTGCGATAACAGTCAGCACACCAGATTTCAAGATCCGACCATAGTCTTTCGTTTGCAGTAACTGCTGCAAGTCCTGCTGGATCTGTTGCAGAGCGGTTTGCAGGGCTTCTGGAGCGACTTCCGGCAAATCCTCTTCCGGATAATCCGCCCATGCTGCAAGACCGCTCAGAACTGTTACCAGCTGCTCTTGTACGGCATGCACCCGACGAACCATTGCCCCTTCTCGCATGGCGTTGGCAAACTGTAATTCCCGGCTGCCAGAGGCTGCAATGACATCCATCACCGCTTCTGCCTGCGTAAGGGAGAGTTTGCCATTACAGAATGCCCGTTTCGTAAATTCGCCCGGCTGTGCCGGAACTGCACCGGCGTGCAGAACCGCATCTAAAATCTGCTGTGTGAGATAAATTCCGCCATGACAAGACAATTCTACAACGTCCTCGCCCGTATAGCTGTGGGGTGCACGGAAAGCGGTCAGAATGCCGTCGTCTAAGTTGGCAAGTGTGCCATAGGTACAAGTATAACCTGCCATTTTGGAGGGGATTTTTCCGAAATCAGAATGGAAAATCCGGTCTGCAACGGCAAATGCCTGATCGCCGGAAATCCGGATAACAGAGATTCCGCCGGCAGCGTGTGGGGTTGCAATGGCAGCAATGGTTTCCATGGGTGGTCACATCCTTTCAGAACATTCGGTGGAGAAATATGCAATGTTTCACGTGAAACACCGCATCAAAATTGCATGACTGCAAGCTACGAGCCGCAGGCAACTGAAAAATTTTTCGGTGCAGCAGTTTTTTAAAAATGCTGCCGAGGTGTGGGCGAGCAGCCCACATTTGCGAAGCAAATCAAACCTGCACCATAAAATAAAACAAAAATCTAAGAAACATCGGAAGAATCGCAATTGTCTTTCAAGTCTAAAGGTTGTAATGAAATACAAGGTTTCAGGGGCAATTGCGATTCCCTAGGCAAGCTGGGGATGTGCCCCAGCCTTGCCGAATCGGTTTCGAGTGGTTTCCCTAGGAGCAATTTCAGAATGTTTCACATGAAACAACGCATAAAATAAAACAATATTGGCTGCAAACTAAGAGCCGCAGGCAACTGAAAAATTTTTCGGTGCAGCAGTTTTTTAAAAATGCTGCC
>CABQIF010000210.1 GCA_902464115.1 uncultured Ruminococcus sp.
ATATCAATGAGAACGAACAGATTCGACCACATATCCCACCAGATCCACGCACATTAGATCAGTTTCTATCCAAAAATTTATAAAATTGAAAAGGGGTATTCCGATTATGTATGTAATTGAGTTTTTGAAAAGAATGTTTCGGAAATCAAATACAACAGTTGTAATTTATTTAATTATCAACTATATCTTGATTTCCGCAATCATTTGTCTGTTGTTTTCTGGGGGGGGAGTCGTTGGAATTTTATTGGGGCTTTTAGTTGGATTGGCTGCCTATGTCATTTCCTTAGCGTTGGCATTATCCCCGATTGGAGAGTGGTTGCTGCGGTTGCAGTGTCAATGCCATCCCATTGAAAAGCTATCTCCGGAATTGCAAAATTATATTTTGCCGATTTTTCAGGAAGTTTATCAGCAGGCAATGGCAGAAGATTCCACCATTGCACCGGATATCAAACTTTATTTCACGGAAAACGAAGACGAAAATGCCTTTGCACTTGGAAGAAAAACAGTTGCTGTTACGACTGGCGGTTTACAGAATCCAATGTTTCGGGAACAATTGAAAGGAATCTTGGGACACGAATTCGGACATCTGGCACACAAAGATACGGATTTGCTATTGTTGATTACAGTTGGAAACATGATTATCACGCTTGCAATTACGATTCTGAAAGTCATCATCATTGCAGCTACCTTTATTTTTAATGCCATGGCAACAATTGTTGGCTGGCTTTCTCATGGGGATCGTGACCATACCATTTGTGTTTTCTTTATCAAGTTGGGAACCAGCATCGCATCTTTTTTGAGTTTGGTTTTCATCAATCTGTTTATGCGGGTTTGGACGCAGGTTGGGCAGCTTTTGGTGATGAAAGGCAGTCGAGAAAATGAATATGAGGCTGATGCTTTTTCCTGTTCCATTGGCTATGGACGAGAACTTTATAGTTTTTTCCAGACCTTAGGCGGAGAAGAGGAAGTCAGCAAACTTGGAATTCTTGTCAGCACACATCCCCCAACGTCCCTGCGAATGGAGCGATTGCTGAATCAAATCAATGAACAAGAACGAATTGCAAGAGAACGCATTGCCTCCATCAACAGACGAGCAGATGATATTATGGAAAAGAGAGGGGCTCGTATTCCGGATGATGCAGCAGCTTCTTATCGCAGTCGTGTTTCGACTGCAAGCAATATTCCGCCACGGACAGAACGAGTACCGCAACCTCCACAGCCACCGATAGAACGACCTCGTATTGTAGTACAACCGCATTACTGCAAACAGTGTGGTGCAGTGTTAAGTGAGGGGGCAAAGTTCTGCAAGGCGTGTGGGGCAAGCGTCCATTCAGAAATTGTTCGCTCCTATGAACGTGCACCGATTCCAGTAGCAGCAGTTGTTCCGCAAGCAAGAAAAACATGCCCTTATTGTCATGCTTCGATTAAAGCATCTGCTGCATTTTGTGTAAAGTGCGGAAATCGTTTTTCTTAAATCAAAAATTGGTAAATAAGCAAGAGAGCACCCAATGCGAATGCAAAGGGTGCTTTTTCCCTTGACAAATTTTCTGTTTTTTGTTATCATAAAGAATAGAAATTCGTTTTTCAAGCAAAATAGAAAGGAGCAAAACAACATGCAAAATCAAAACATTGACCATGGAAACAAGTTTGACTGGGGAAAAACTTCTGCGGATTATGCCCGTTTTCGGGATATCTATCCGCCACAGTTCTATGAAATGATTTTGAATCGAAACTGTGGTACTGCTGGGCAACGGGTCTTGGATGTTGGAACGGGAACGGGTGTCCTGCCACGAAATTTATATGCTGCTGGTGCACACTGGACAGGTTGTGATATTGCACCGAATCAAATTGCACAGGCAAAGCAGCTTTCGCAAGGCATGGAGATTGCTTATTTGGTTTCCACAGCGGAAACGCTCCCAACATTTGCAGAGCCGTTTGACTGGATTACAGCGTGTCAATGTTATTGGTATTTTGATGTTGCAAAAACAGTTCCAGCGTTTGCACGGGTATTGAAATCTGGTGGAAAGGTGCTGTTGCTCTGCATGGAGTGGCTGCCGTATGAAGATCCGGTTGCATACGCCAGCGAGCAGCTTGTTTTAAAATACAATCCGAATTGGAGCGGAGCAGGGGAGCGAAAGCATCCGATTGCAATTGCAGATGAATGGCTTGATGATTTTACAGTTACGCATCAAATGGAAATTGATTTGGATGTACCGTTTACACGGGAAAGCTGGAATGGCCGCATGAAAGCCTGTCGTGGCATTGGAGCGTCACTGCCGCCGGAAGAAATTGCTGCGTGGGAGGCAGAACATTTACAGTTGCTGGAACAACTTGCACCGGAATCTTTTATGATTCGACACTATACAGCATTGGCAG
>CABQIF010000211.1 GCA_902464115.1 uncultured Ruminococcus sp.
CGGTGCAGTCGGCTGTGTGGTCGGTGCTGCTGCCGGAGTTTCTGCCTGCGGTGCAGCTGGTTGTGTGGCAAAGGTTATTTCTTCTACAGGTGTTCCACACTGACTACAAAACCGCTTTTCCGGTGTCAGTGCTGCCCCACATTTCTTGCAATAATACATGGTACTGTTTCCTCCTATTGACTCGGATTTGTTCCGAAAAAAAGATTGTTATAGACAGTATACCATAGAATGCAAGTCCAATCTACAGATATAATTACATGATTTCTTTTCTAATTTGTAACGAAATTAAATTTTGTCACAATACTGCAAGGCTTTCTGAAAAATCCGCCACTTAATACTGATATTTTTTCCGATTTGCAACCAAAAAGGCAATGGATACAACCAAGGCTGCCAATTCCGCTGCCACAACAGAAAACCAGATGCCCAAGACACCAAAGAATGCCGGCAGAATTAAAATCGCTGCAATCTCAAACAAGAAGGTTCGCAAAAAGGAGATCAGTGCAGAAACCAAGCCATTATTCAATGCGGTAAAGAAGGAAGATGCCCAGGTATTGATGCCCTTGAACAAATAGGCAATGCTGTAAATCTGACAGGCTTGAATGGTCAACGCCATCAAATCGGCATCGTGGCTCGTGAAAATCATTGCTTGCTGCTTGGCAAAACCAATTGCCAAAGCTGTAATGACAACACTGCTGCCGCTAATCAGCCACAGTCCTTTCCGGAACAGATTTTTCAGTTCTGCATGATTCTTTGCCCCGTAATGATAGCTGACAATCGGTGCACTTCCGATGGAATAGCCCATAAAGACGGCATTGAACACGACTGAAACATACATCAATACGCCATAGGCAGAAATCCCATCTTCGCCCACCAATCGCATCAACTGATAGTTGTACAGCATACTTACCAGACTAACAGACAGGTTGGAAACCATCTCAGAAGAGCCGTTTGCACAGGCAATCCAGAGGGCTTTCCAATTCATGGGAAATGGAAATTGCAGGCGGAGCAGACTGCTGTTTTTCCGCAGAAAATAGATAACTGGAAAAATACCACCGATTACCTGCGAGAGAACTGTTGCAAGGGCTGCCCCAGCAAGTCCCATATCCAGCGGAACAATCAGCATATAGTCCAAAATCATATTGATAACACCAGACACAATGCTGACAATTAAGCTTAGCGATGGCTTTTCAGCAGCAACATAAAAGCTTAGAAATGCCTGCTGCAAAACCATGAATGGGATTCCGACAAACAAGATTCTACCATATAGAATGCTGTTCGCCTGCATCTCCGCTCCCTTTGCACCCAGTAAGGTCACAATTTGCGGTGTCAGCAGAAAACCAATGGCAGACAAGATCACCGTTCCAATGAACGTGACTGTGATGAGCATACTGAAATACTGATTTGCTCGCTCTCGGTTGCCCTCGCCCAGCGTCTTGGAAACCAATGCACAGCCACCTGTTCCGATCAAGAAACCAATGGTGGACACTGCCATTAACACTGGCCAGACTAAATTCAGGGCAGCAAATGCAGTTTTCCCGACATAGTTCGACACAAAAAAGCCGTCTACAATCGTATAAATAGAAGTACAGAGAATCATCAGAATGGACGGCAGGACAAACCGTATGAGACGACCATAGGTGAAATGGTCAGAAAGCTGAATTTTTTTAGACATGTTGCTCCTCCTCTGGGTCAGTAAATGCTGCTCGTTCCAACTCCATCCGCAGCAAGTCCTGATGTTTCTGCATCAGCGTTAGCATTTGCAGTTGCTCCCGTTCTGACAGATCGGAAAAAGACTGCTGTTCTGCTGCCATCAAGGGAAGTACGGTTGTTTTTGCGAACTGTTCGCCGGCTTCTGTCAGGGATACTTCTTTATTTTTCCGGCTGCCAGCGACAAGCTGTAAAGAAACAAGTCCCTGTTGTTCCAGCTTTTTCAGACTGGAGTTGACGGTTTGGGGTGGGTCTAATAAGCTGCGGCAGAGTGCCCGTTGTTCACAGCTTCCCCCATGTTCGCACAAAAAATACAATAGCCAGAGCGTGGTTTCAGAAACGCCTTTTTGCGTTGCATATTGGCGATAGATTTCATTCAGCTGCTGATATAAGCTGTTCCAGTGCAGCAGCTGTTTGGATAGATGAATGTTCATGGAAATTGCCTCCTTTTTATCCGAAGTCGGACAGTATTCATCATTATAATCCGATTTCGGATAAAAGAAAAGAGCTTTTCATGAAAGATTTGAAAACTTGTGTTCATTATTTGTTTTGTGGGTGGGGTTGCCAATCACGAGCCGCAGGCAAATAAAAGTTTTTGATCCAACAATTTTTCAAAAATGTTGGCGAGGTGTGGGCGAGCAGCCCACATTTGCGAAGCAAATT
>CABQIF010000212.1 GCA_902464115.1 uncultured Ruminococcus sp.
AAATAAAGGAGATGATTGGATGTTACAATTTTTTCGAAAGAAGCAGCAATTCCTTGCCGTTTCTTATGCAACAATCCTGCATTGTTTGGTAGATTTTTGCTGTATCTATCTGATGATGCAACTGGTACTTCCAGCTTGTCAACGTACCAGACTGAGCGACTGGCTGATTTATACCATTCTTTATAATTTCATTGCCTTTGCCGGACAGCTGCCTGTCGGGATTCTTGGCGATTGGTTACAACGAAATATGAATCTGATTGCAGTCGGACTGCTGCTATTGCTCATTGCCTATTGTGGAGCACTGTTTGGATTTCCGATTCCCTACATTGTACTTCTGCTTGGCATTGGAAACGCTTGTTTTCATGTCGGCGGTGGACGAGCTGCAATGGAATGGAAAGAAAATGCTTGTCAGCCTGTTGGTATTTTTGTTGCAACAGGAGCGTTTGGTGTATTTGGCGGAAAATGGGTTTTTGGAAACGGCATGAATTGGATGATTCCCATGATTGTGGTTTTAAGCGTGGCATTACTGATTCAACTGATTTTCTGCTATCATTCAGAAGAACGAAATTTGCCAAAACAGGTGTTTTCCATCAAACCGGTTCATGGCAGCTGGTCACTTCTCATGGCATTCTGTTGTATTCTTGTGGTTGTATTGCGGTCTTTCACCGGAAATATTATGCAGTTTCCATGGTCAAAAGGTTGGTTTGCACTATTCTTAACACTTGCCATTGTATTGGGAAAAGCGGGTGGCGGAATTCTTGCCGACCGGTTCGGAATTCGCTCCACCATCATTGGATCTTTGACTACTTGTGCATTGTTGTTCTTAGGAGCAAATCGATTTGCCATTTGCGGATTGCTGGCAGTATTCCTCTTTAATATGACCATGCCAATTACTCTTTCCCTGCTCGGAATGCAATTTCCGCATGCAAAAGGGATGGCATTTGGAGCATTGACGTTTGCATTATTTGTGGGGCTAATCCCCTCTTATTTCCGCAATACAGCTGATTTTACAAAGCCATGGGTTTATTGCTTATTGACTGTGCTTTCTCTGGTAATTCTCTATGCACCTATGCTGCGAAATGCGAAAAAAAGGAATTTAACATGACGGAGGCATGGATTGCCCAGCAACTGATAAAAGGGTTGCTCCGTTCTCTGCTGTTGACAGAAGTTTTGGAACTGCTTGCTGCAACTTTCTTTTCGCAGCGAAACCGCCAGGATTTTTTGTTGGTGGTGTTGGTCAACATTCTGACAAATCCAATTGTTGTTTATTTGGATTTTTGGCTGCATGGAGCAACCATTGAATGGCGGTGGCTTTGGGTTGGCGGATTAGAGTTTGCAGTTTGGCTTTCAGAGGCGTTGATTTATCGCAAATGCTTAACCGGAACGCAAAGCCCTTATTTCTTTTCCCTGATTTTAAATGCAACTTCTTATTTTGGCGGTGTTTGTTTGCAATCTTTTTTATAATCTTTTAAATTGATGATAGGAGGATTTGAGATGAAAAAAGCAATCAGTCGAGTGGAATGCTTTTTACTGGCAATTTTATTGGGATTGTATTGCGTTGCAATTCCAGCGAATGCAGATGCACTGAGTCCCGGAGAATGGTTTGTCACCGGTTATTATCAAGTAACCAGTGATGGTGTCATGGGGTATTCCTATAGCTATGTTGTAGATGGAGGTACACAGGAAGTAGAATCGAGTCTTTATGCAGGACAAGTTGTCTATGCAAGAGTTGCCCACTCTTCTATGGGCGTTACTTGGTATAATTGTTCCAGCGAGGATGAACATTTGCCAGATTCTATTTATTATGGTTGGGTGGATGCTTCTTACTTAGTACCAGTTGGACAAGAACCAGAACCGGAAACTGATCCTCCAACAGAAGCACCAACAACCGTTGTTACAACTACAACCACAGTTACAACAACGACCACAACAACAACTATTTCTTCTACGACTGCAACCACAATTTCTACTACAACGGTTCCAACGACTACAGAAACAACTACGACGACCACACAACCGATTGTTCCAGCAGATAATAAGCACCGTTCTCATTTTATCCTTGACCATTTGCTGCTGATTTTGATTGGCTGCATTGTATTGTTACTGGCATGCTCTGCTGCACTGGCAATTGTATTTGTTCATCGCAGCAAAAAATTGATAGATCCAGAGGACTTGAAACCGGAATTTTGTCCGTACTGTGGAACAAAACACGCAGAGGGCGTAAAATTCTGCAGAAAGTGCGGAAAAGAATTAAAGTAATTTTATAGGATAACAGATTATAGCGAAAATCCCCTTGCCACCATTATGCGGTAAGGGATTTTCGTTTTATGAGGCGATCGTTGAAATTATCAATTATTTTATTTCTGA
>CABQIF010000213.1 GCA_902464115.1 uncultured Ruminococcus sp.
AGGCTGGGGCACATCCCCAGCTTGCCTTGGGAATCGCAATTGCCCCTGAAACCTTTTTCTTCATTACAGCCTTCTGATTTGAAAGGCAATTGCGATTCTTTGCGGTTTTCTCTTAGATTTTTGTTGCAGTTTCATGGTACAGTTCGATTTGCTTCGCAAATGTGGGCTGCTCGCCCACACCTCGGCAGCATTTTTAAAAAACTGCTGCACCGAAAAACTTTTCGTTGCCTGCGGCTCGTGATTTGCCGCCTTTTATCGGTTTAATTCATACAGTCGTTTTCCGTTCTTTAATGTTTGCTGTAAAATCGTTTCTACTGGCAATTCCTTCACTGCTGCGGCTGCTTTCGCTGTTTCCAGAATCATTCGACTATCACACCGCTTCCCCCGATACGGAACAGGTGCCATATACGGGCAATCTGTTTCCAATACAAATCGGTCAACTGGAATCACGGACAACGCCCGCAATGCTTTCTTCGCATTCTTAAAGGTCAGAATTCCCGTAAAGCCCAGATACATGCCCAGTTTCAAAACCTCTTCCGCTGTTTCTGCACTGCCACTGAAACAATGCACAACACCTTTCGGCTTTCGGTCTTTCAGAATTTGCAGGGCATCTGCCGTTGCATCTCGAATATGAACGATAATCGGCAAATCCAATTCTTTCGCTAAAGTAATCTGCTCCTGAAAAATCGCAATCTGTGCTTCCTTATCATAACCATCATAGTGATAATCCAGCCCAATTTCTCCGATGGCATAACAATTTTTATGGGCTGCCAATGCAGCAATCCGTTCCAATTCCTCCGCTGGATGCTCCGGCAAATTCTCCGGATGAATCCCGACAGAACCCAACAGATAATCATATTGTTGAGTAAGTTTCAGATTCTGTTCCGAATCGGCGGCATCCACACTCGCCAACATCGCAAGGGCAACACCGCCCTCCGGCAGTGCCTGCAAAACTGCATCTCGGTCTTCTGCAAAGGCATCATCCATATAATGGCTGTGGGTGTCAAAAATCAAGCGTTCCATGTTTCTATTCCTCTCTTTCTTTTATCAAGAAACCGCTGCCCTGAAATCAACTTCAAGGACAGCGGTTTTTTCATACCAATTGAAATATGCTTACAGTTCAATGTCTGTGATTTTTTCCAGACGTACAACTTCTGTGAACATTGCTGCTCGCAGAACACCAAAGAACAGCGGGCAGAAAATTCCAATCACTAAGCCAATCAAACCAGCGAGAACAACTGCAAATGTGCCAAGCTTTGCAATCAAGAACAACAGCAATCCAACGACAATCAGTGCAGCGTAACAGATCAAGTAAGTCAGGAAGATTTTTCCTCGATACCCCTTTGTCATCTCCATTGAGCGTTTCAGAGCATCCAACGGGGAAATATCGTTCTTTCTCAGCAGCAAATACGGGGTGAACGAATAGGAGATTCCCTTAATCACCAACATAATCGGTGCAATCACCCATCCAACAATCGGAATCAATGCGAACAATGCCCAGAGGAACAGCCAGAGCGTTCTCCAGAGCATACCGCCAGCAATTCGCAGGAACGACTTCCCAGAAGAAAATCCGGAGAAAATCTGCTTCGAGTTGATGTCTTTCTGATGATATGCATCCAAAAAGACATTTTCCATTCCAGCGGAAAGTGTGCTGGAAACACCCATACCGAGAATCGGCGGAACAGCACAAAGTACATTACTCAGGCTCTGTAAGATAACGCCCAACAGGGACAATCCCCAAAGTTGAACCGGCTTTTTCATCAGGGTTTTCAAGGTCAAGCCCAGCGAACGGAACATAAAGCTATCGCTCTCTTCCAACTTCTGTACGCCGTTGGAAAGATTGATGTTGTTGGCAGACTTTTGTCCCTGCTGCTGTGCATTCTGCCAGTTCTGGAAATTCTGCCAATCCTGCCAACTCATCTGTGGCTGTTGTCCGGTTGGCTGACCAGCATTTTGTGTTGCTTGTGCTTGCTGCTGCGGATTCTGCCAAGCAGCTTGTTGCTGTGTTGTTGCAGAAGGCTGCGGAGAAACCGGCGTTCCATTCTGCGGAGCAGCTGCCTGCTGCGGTGCAGTCGACTGGGCAGTCGGTGCTGCTGCCGGTGTTTCTGCCTGCGGTGCGGTCGGCTGTGTGGTCGATGCTGCTGCCGGAGTTTCTGCCTGTGGTGCAGTCGGCTGTGTGGTCGATGCTGCTGCCGGAGCGTCCGCCTGCGGTGCAGTCGGCTGTATGGTCGATGCTGCTGCCGGAGCGTCCGCCTGCGGTGCAGTCGGCTGTGTGGTCGGTGCTGTTGCCGGAGCGTCTGCCTGTGGTGCAGTCGGCTGTGTGGTCGATGCTGCTGCCGGAGCGTCCGCCT
>CABQIF010000214.1 GCA_902464115.1 uncultured Ruminococcus sp.
CCAGAATGATAGCGGGTGCTGCCGCCAGCGCACGGGCGATTGCCACTCGCTGCTGCTGACCGCCGGAGAGTTGATTGGGCAGCGCATCCAGACGGTCGCTCAGTCCAAGGGTCTGTACAATCTGCTGTACGAAATCCTTGTTGACCTTGCCGCCGTCCAGCTCAATGGGCAGAACGATATTTTCATACACATTCAGCACAGGAACAAGATTATATGCTTGGAACACAAAGCCAATTTTTCTACGGCGGAAGATGGTCAGGGCTTCATCCTTCAGGGAGAAAATATTCTGTCCGTCCACCATGACTGTGCCGCTTGTAGGGCGGTCCAGCCCGCCCAGCATGTGCAGCAGGGTAGACTTGCCGGAGCCGGATGTGCCGACGATTGCAACAAATTCGCCCTTCTCCACACTCAAATCAACTCCATCCAGCGCATGAACTGCGTTATTACCGGAGCCGTAAACCTTTTTCAGGGCTTTTGCCTGTAAAATCTCCATAAATGAATACCTCCATAAAAAATCTGTATGTATGCAAAGATGTGTTTCCTTGCTACATACAGATTATCGCATAAAATTCTTTCTACATTCTTTCCGGTAGGAAATGAATTCTAACAGTATTGAAAGAATTGATGTCACTTTGGTAGGAAAATGGAGAAAGTGCTTCCTTTTCCCAAAGTGGAAGTAACCTTGATATAACCGTCCTCGCCGAATATGATCTGCCTGGCCAAATATAAGCCGATTCCAACGCCTTCCTGTTCCCACGCATTCTTTGAACGATAGAACCGGGTAAAAATTTTGGACTGTTCACTTTCAGAGATACCTGCACCGGTATCCGATATATCAATCCTTGCAAACATTTCGTAACTTACGGCAGAAATAGTTATTGTGCCGTGCTCCGTATATTTGATAGCGTTGTCTACAATATTAGCCAGTGCTTCTGCTGTCCATTTTGAGTCAAAGACAGCAGAAATATCTGTATCATGCAAATACAGAGACAATCCTTTTTCTGCGGCTTTGGCAGAATATTGTTCTGCAATGCATTGAAGCAGTGATTGTAGCGCTGTGCGCTGCGGTGATAGTGAAATAATTCCATTTTCCAACCGGGATAATTTTACAAGCGAATCAATTAAAAAGCGTAGTTTCTCCGATTGATTGTATAGTGCATCCACATTTGCTCTTGCCTCTGCTGGAAGTTTTTCTTCCTTCAAGAGCTCACTGTATAGCAGCAGATTTGCAATCGGTGTTTTGGTTTGATGTGAAATATCTGCAATCAAGGATTTGATTCTGTCTTTTTCCTGAACCACATTGCGAGAAGAAATCTCTGCGGCAGAAAGATAGTGCGCAAATTTTGTTTCCAAAGCTGACAGCTTGCTTCATCAAAGGTGGTTTCAGAAAACGAACCAGCCATTGCGGCATCCAACATTTTTTCAATTGTATCCATTGTTTTTACGGTTTTCCTTCGCTCCCACCATACAATCATAGCCGTCAGCAGAAAACACAGCAATATAATAGCAATTCCCATCTCATTCATCTTTGTTTACCCAGCTATAACCGACTCCATATACGGTTTTGATATATTCTTGTGCGCCGAGTTTATCACGCAGACGCTTGACTGTAACAGAAAGGGCATTTTCGTCTACATACTCTGCTCCATCTGTCCAGATTCGGTCTACAAGATTACTGCGATTCATAACCCGACCGCGATTTTCTACAAGCAGACACAGCAATTTTTGCTCTGTTTTGCTCAATTCTACCTTGGCATTTTCTACGCAAAAGGTCATAGTCCCAAAATCAAAACAAAAATGATCTATACGAATCGGTGTATTTTTATGGATGTTTGTTTTCTTTCGTAGTTGGGTATTGACTCTTGCACGTAAAACAGAAAGCGAAAAAGGCTTGGTAATGTAATCGTCGGCACCTCGTTCCAATCCATCTACAATATCCATATCTGTATCGTTGGCAGTCAGCAGAATCACAGGAATATCCGGTGCTTTTTCTTTGATTTCCTGCAGCAAGTCAAGCCCACTGCCATCAGGCAGATTTATATCTAACAAAATCAACGACACACTGCCGCAAAGCAGTTGTTCCTTCGCTGTTTTTAGGTCTTTACAGGAAACAATCTGCCGGTCATCTGATTTCAGCGCCTTGCTTAGACCTTGGTTCAAACCTATATCATCTTCAATTATTAATAATTGTTCCATGTATCTCACTTCCTTGTCATTCCGATGTCACCGCCATTTCCTTTGGCAGCTTCTCGTTCTCGGGAACTCGTAGAAAAATTAAAAC
>CABQIF010000215.1 GCA_902464115.1 uncultured Ruminococcus sp.
TGTCGGTTCTGTCCGTAAATCATTGACATTCCATAGAAAAGTACGTATAATGAATAAAGAGAAAGTAGAAATTTCGAGGGAACTTTAAAAATAGAAAAAGAGTGGAAATTATGGAAAAATTAAGAAAGAACACTTGCCGGAAAGCGATTTCTTTTTTTGTCACAGGTTTGTTGACAATCGCTTGTCTGCCCGCAAATGTTTCCGTTTTTTCAGCAGCTTGGAACGGAACTGTGGATACCAGTTGGTATCAGGTAGGCGAAACACAGCTTTCTATCTCAAATCCGGAGGAATTGGCTGGACTGGCAAAATTAGTGAACGATGGAACAACCAACTTTGAGGGCGTGACCATTACGCTGGAAGCAGATTTACAGATGAATCCGCTGACCAATTGGGAGAAATGGGAAACCGCTGAAGTACAGCCGTCTAACACTTGGGTTCCGATTGGGATTGTCAATCAATCCTTGTTTCACGGAACATTTGACGGCAATGGACATACAATTTCGGGCTTATATGCTCAAAAAAGCGGGGAAACAGGCTTGTTTGCCGGACTTTATCGCACAGCAACTGTAAAAAATCTGATTATCGAAAAAAGTTATTTAAGTAGCTATGATACCTTTGCAGGTGGTATTTGCGGCTATAATTATAAAGGAACAATTGAAAATTGCGAAAATCGAGCTGTGATCTCTTCTTGGTATTACATGGCTGGCGGTATCTGTGGCGTGAACTTCAATGGAACGGTTTCCCGTTGCAGCAACGAGGCATTTATTTCCGGACAGGAGGCAGCCGGTGGCATTGCCGGGCAGAGCATCCATGCAACCATATCAGAAAGTTGCAGTACAGGAAGAGTTTCTTCTCTTCAGTTTGCTGGCGGTATTGTTGGAGAAGAGAGCAATGGCACTGTACAGAACTGTTACAGCACCGGAGCAATTAAAGGCAATACCGTTGCTGGCGGTGTCGTAGGAGCGTTTGAGGGCGGTTCAATTGAAACTTGCTTTAATGTGGGAACGGTATCTGGAACGGAAAAAACAGGTGGAGTTGTTGGCGATGACAATGCTATTTGTACAGCGTGTTATTATCAGTCCGGTGTGACGGACACGCCTCCAATCGACCAAGCAATTTGTACTGCAATGAAGTCATCAGATATGCAGAAAGCAAACTTTGCACAAAAATTAGGGGCAGCTTATTCTGGTATCACGGGCAGTTATCCGCTGTTATCTTGGCAACAACGTCGTTCTCAGACAACAGGAACAACAACGACAGATACAACGACAACAGGAACGCAAACAACTGTCATCACACAAAAGACTACCACAAGCACACCAAAGCCTTCTAATACCGCTACAACTTCTGCAACAACCACACAGACCACAACGATTACCTCTCTGGAGCAGCCAGTTACTGGAACAACCTTAGAGGGCGATGGAAGAGTTGTTACAAAGAAAAATATCAAAGAGATTCACCAAATCGGTGCAACGCTGCAACTGTATTACCTAGGAGAAAAGGACGAAGTGCCGCAATGGGTTTCGACCGATGACAGCATTGCAACGATTGACCAAGACGGTGTATTGACAGCGGTTTCCGAAGGAAGTGTTATCGTTGGGGCGTTGGTCAACCAGAAATTCTATAAGTTGACCATTACCATTTCTGTTCCAAAGACCACAGCAGAAACGACAATACCAATAGAAACAGAAACCACTGATTTGACAACAATGACCACCGAACCGGTGACAACTACGGTTATCACGACAACCACCTTGCCTGACCCATATGAAACAGGTGACGTGGACGGAGATTCTATCATTAGTGTAGACGATGCCGTGCACATTTTGACTTATTATGCAAGACGGGCTGCCGGATATACGACATTCTTTTCTGAATCCGCTCATTTGAATGATTTGGCAACGCATGCTGCTGATGTCAATGGTGATGATGTGATTTCTGTAGAAGATGCCGTTGCAATTTTGACGTATTATGCAAAAACTGCTTCCGGCAGACAGTCAAGTTGGGCAGACATCATTGGCATTTCATCGAAACAGGCAAGTACAGAGTCCGGAGAATCAGTGGAATCACTGCTGCCAGAAGAATTTGCATTGCTGCCGACCGAAGTAGCAACATCAACAGGCTTATGATATAGTTTATCATAAATTGAGGGAAAAACAGTCCTTTTTGAAAGAATGAACTGACCCCCAAAAAGTTAGACAAAGTTTTCAAGAAATAATTATGCAAAGCGACTAAGAGT
>CABQIF010000216.1 GCA_902464115.1 uncultured Ruminococcus sp.
GTTTTTCAAAAATGCTGCCGAGGTGTGGGCGAGCAGCCCACATTTGCGAAGCAAATTTGTTTTTGAGATTTGGTTTTTCTGCTGCAATTGCATTCTTTGAAACTTTCCAATTCGCAATTGGATTGCCTTTGTGAAACAAGTTGCAAATTCGGACAAGGCAACGGGGCAATTGCGGCACGCTGGCAGGCAAAAGCAGGGGTGGAACCCCCTTTTGCCGGATGTGAAAGACCGTTTTCTCTAAGAGAAGTTCTTCTTAGGAAAACCAATTGCATCCGGTTCGGCAAAAATCGCTTTGCTCTTTTGCCTGCGGCTCGAATTTTTCAAACGCACTTCAAAATCAATTTAGAGAACTTCTTTCAGAATGGTATAGGCATTCGTTGCCATTGCTTTCGCTTCAATCAAATCCGGTGTAACGGCATACGGTTCATTATACAGTTCTCTCCGAATTTCCTTGATTCGTTCAAATCCGTTCAGCAATTCTGCCTGATGCGGAATGACAAAATAACTGTTCTGCATAATCTGCCGGATTTCTGTTCGAGTACCCTTCGGCATCGGCAGGGTATTTGCAGTTTCCGGGAAAGTTCCCTCTGCAAACGCATCCGGAACAGTCGGCAGTTTGGTTGCAATATCCAACGCAGCCCGTCTGGAGAATACCAGTGCTTCCAGCAGGGAATTGCTTGCCAGTCGGTTGTTACCGTGAACGCCTGTATTCGAGCATTCGCCAGCTGCATACAAGTGCGGGATGGTAGTTTCCGAATTGGTGTCAACCTGAATACCGCCCATTAAATAGTGCTGGCATGGATAAATTGGAATCGGTTCTTTTGTCATGTCATAGCCCTGTTCAAGGACTTTCTGGTAAATCATCGGAAAGCGGTTGCGGATAAAATCAGCATCCTTATAGGAAATATCCAGGAAGAAGTTATCCGAACCTGTACGATTTTTTTCTTCAATGATGGCGTGAGAAACAACATCTCTCGGAGCGAGTTCCAGTCGTTCATCATAGCGATCCATAAACCGTTCCTTGTTGCAGTTCAGCAGGTAAGCACCTTCCCCACGAACCGCTTCGGAGATCAGGAAGCATTCCCGTGTGTGGTGGTCATTGAATGCCGTCGGGTGGAATTGAATGAGGTGGAGATTCAGGATCTTTGCACCGAGGTCGTGGGCAAAGGCAATGCCGTCACCAGTTGCAATTTTGGAATTGGTGGTGTACGCATACATTCTGCCAATGCCGCCAGTTGCCAGCAGAACAAAATGACTGTTATAGACAGTGAATGCATCGTCTTTCCGGACGTTGACCGAGAAGCCGGTGCTGGTTTTCTGTAAACCGACCATCATGGCAGATTCCAGAATGGTGACGTTCGGGAGGGTCTTAACTTTCCGCATCAATGTCCGAACGATCTCTTCCCCTGTGGTATCCTTGTGGTGGAAAATCCGGTGACGGCAGTGACCGCCTTCCAGCGTACGATGCAGAGAGCCGTCTGGTTTCCGGTCGAAGTCTGCTCCGAGCTTCAGCAGGGAGTCGATCGCCATGGCAGCATCCTCTACGAGAATCTGAACGGATTCCGGATTGTTCTTGAAGCCGCCGGCAATCATGGTATCCTGTTTGTGCAGTTCCGGGGTGTCGTCCTCCGGCGACTTGTAAACGCCAGCAATACCGCCCTGAGCGAGGGAGGAATTACAGAGGGTCATTTCCTGCTTACAGATGAGCAGAACCTTGCAGTAGGAAGGTAGTTGAATCGCTCCATACAGACCGGCAGCACCGCCGCCAACAATGATAACATCAAAATTGTGATTCATAAAAAACCAGCATCCTTTCCACGGCTGTCAAAGGTTGTGAGGGCAGCCGTGCTCTTTCCAAATCCAGCGAAAAAAACGCTTTCCCTTATGATACTACTTTCGGGGATATTTGTCAAATATTTGACAAAGAATGTGGGCATGATAGGGGGAGGGGATTTGTGGAAATAGAGGTTGCAGGATATGAGCCGCAGGCAACTGAAAAGTTTTTCGGTGCAGCAGTTTTTTAAAAATGCTGCCGAGGTGTGGGCGAGTAGCCCACATTTGCGAAGCAAATTGTATTTGCAGATTGGTATTCCTGCTGCAATTGCACTTTTTGAAACTTTCCAATTCGCAGCTTGATTGTCTTTATGAAACAAGTTGTAAATTCGGACAAGGCAACGGGGCAATTGCAGCATGCTGGCAGGCAAAAGCAGGGGTGGAACC
>CABQIF010000217.1 GCA_902464115.1 uncultured Ruminococcus sp.
GACGATACCGCATCTGCCATCGAAAGCCCAATCGTTCCTGCTCCGCAATATAAATCCAACAGCCGTTCTGTCCCCTGCAACGCTGCAAACTCCTTTGCAATCCCATACAATCGTTCTGCCTGCTCTGTATTGACCTGATAGAAAGCATGCGGGGAAAGAGAAATTCGGTTGCCGCAAAGAATATCTGTAATCGTTTCTGAGCCCCACAGCAAAACATTCTTTTCCCCTAAGATTACATTGGTACGAGCTGGATTGCAATTCATCACAATACTTTTCACCTGCGGAAAAGTAGCTGTCAATCGTTCGATTAAACCCTTCAATTGTCGCTCAATGGGCTTTCTCACAACCAAACAAACCATTAGTTCCCCAGTATGCCAGCCCTGCCGC
The DNA here is from genome assembly GCA_902464115.1 of uncultured Ruminococcus sp. Classification (GTDB taxonomy): domain Bacteria; phylum Bacillota; class Clostridia; order Oscillospirales; family Ruminococcaceae; genus Ruminococcus_C. Next base: position 388 of record CABQIF010000217.1, read on the forward strand.
AAATAAATATGCCGCAAGATGCCCGTTCCGGTTTCCTCCTGATAAACAGAAATGGATTTTTCCGCTACATATTGCAAAATCACATCTAAAACCTGCTGAAACAACACCGGCTGCAACTGACAATCTCGTACTGGAATTACCCGATGGCTGCGTTTCGCATAAAAGCCACAGACTGGCTTTCCATCTGCTCCGACAGCAACCGGATATTGTGCCTTATTCCGATAATGTGAACGCTGTTCTCCACCGACAATCGGCAGAAATTCCGGATGCAGCTTTCCAATCCGATGGAACGCATCCTGCACCAGTTTTTCTTTCCACTGCAATTCTGCTGCATAGGAAATATGCCGGAAAGTACATCCACCACATGTCGGATAAGGGCAATCTGAATCAATCCGACAGCTTGCCGGTGTTTCCATTTCTTCAATGATTCCGAATGCATATTGCTTGCACACCTTTACAATTTTCACACGCACTTGGTCGCCCGGAGCAGTATGCGGAACAAAAACCGTCATCCCCTGAATATGACAGACACCGTTTCCCTCTACCGTTAAATCAGTAATTTCTGTCGCATAACTCTGATTCTTCTGAAGCACAGATTCTCGATTGGCATTGGATTTCAAAGCAGTTCCTCCATTTTTCACGCAAATTTCTTTCTTATTATGATACCATGTTTTTTGAAAACTGTCAAACAAAAAGAATGTGGGATAGAACAGAAATATTTTTATTTCTCTTCCATCCCGCAGTTTGTATTTATGGTTCTGTTTCTGGCAGCGTATCCAACTCTGACAAAATAAAATACATGATACTCTGCACATCTTTATCATCCACAATCTCTGTTCCATCCACTTGATTACAATTTGCATTTGCCAGCTGTATTTTTGTCATGGCAACCTGCCCCGCCAAATATTTTCCTAAGAAAATCGCATCCAGCAAATCCACAACACCATCTGTATTACAGTCCCCATAATTATAGGCATATCCCATTGTTGTAGAAGGTTCTGGAATCCTTGTTGTTCCTGTAGTGGTAGTGGTTGTAGTCGATGTTGTTAGCAATGTCGTCGTTGTTGTCTGTTCTGTTTCTTTCGGTATAACTGGCATAAAAGAAGCAAGCGGTGTATAGGAATCTTCAAAGCCGGTATCAGAAGAAAGTAGAATCAAATCCCAATAATAAAAATAATACTCTGAGTCATCTTCATAATAGGAAACCCCTACTGCAAAATATTCGTAATTGGTATTCAAAATATTTTTTCGATGTCCGGCAGAATTCATCCACCCCTCAACAACCCCTTCTGGGGTGTCATATCCAGCAGCAATATTCTCTCCAGCAAAACAGTTCGTATCAATTCCGTAATCTGTTAAAATGGTATACCATGCATCCCCATTTGCACGGCTATGGGCATACGATTTTGTTAATTCATCCGCACGCTCTTGACACATTTTCTGCAAGAGTGGTGCAGTTTGCAATGGTTCTAAACCATTTTCCATCCGCATCTCATTGATTTCTGTAGAAGCAGTGTTTACAAATTCATTCACATCGAAGGGAGCAGCTGCATCGGTCTGCAAAACTGGCTTCAGTAAAAAGAAACAAACAATCATACTAAACAGCAATCCTAAAACTGGTTTTTTCCATTTTTTCATCCCATACAACCCCTTTCTTTGCCCATTTCTTTTTCTATTTTATCATATTTGCGCATTTTTTTCAACATTGAAACTGTTAAGATTGTAACATAATTACGAGAAAAGAAGTTTCATTTTATCAAAAAACATCCATAAATTTGTTACAAAAAACCGTCATTCTCCTGTTCCTTTTGA
>CABQIF010000218.1 GCA_902464115.1 uncultured Ruminococcus sp.
ACTCTTAGTCGCTTTGCATAATTATTTCTTGAAAACTTTGTCTAACTTTTTGGGGTCAGTTCAGAAAGCGGCTCTTGTTGTCTGTTTGATTTTAATTTTTATGAGTACTTACGGAATTACGATGACTGGATAACCAATCTCCAGCGTATCAAACATTTCCGCAGCTACATCCAACGGCAGGTTGATACAACCATGGGAACCGTTGGTCTTGTAGATGTCCCCACCATAGGCACTTCTTGCCAAATCGTGGAATCCAATACCAATTTCTGTGAAGTTCATCCAGTAATTAACCGGTGCTTCATATCCCTGTACGGCATAAGTACCCAGAACGACATCTCGCTCCATCGTCCAGATACGATAAACACCCGGCGGTGTTGCACGTTCCGGATCGGATGCCAAACCTGTTACACAATCAGATTCAATCACCAATTCGCCATCTTTATAGACAAATACTTTCTGGTTCGTGATGTCTACTTCTGCATAAGAATTACCGATGTCATCCGTTGCACGGCAATAGCCTCTCTGGCTGTATTCCGGTTCTACGGTGACGGATTCTCCTGCAAGGATGTATTCCTTCAGCTTTTCAACGGTTGCATCTACATCCGTTTTCCAGCCGTAAATCCCATAATCGCCAAGCGGTACTTCAATTGTTCCCTGCATGGTAGAGTGGAAGGTACGAGTATAACCCGATACAAAGGTATCATACTTGACCAGGTTTTCATTGACCCATGCTTCCACCTTGTTTTCATCGACTGAAATTTTTCCGTCTGTATCCGTTGTGATCCAGTCTGCAATCGTGCTGGTATCCAGAACTTCCTGCCGGTCGTCAAAGTCATAGGTAATCGTCAGACCAGCCAGCGAGTTTGCAGCATCCAGAGCAGCTTGCAAGTCTTCGGACTTGACTTCTGCCTGCAAGTAACAATCTGCATCTTCCAGCTTGATCGTATTATTGCCTTCCCGCATCTGTTCCAGCGTATAATTCATTAAAATTGTAGCATCAATCATATCGCCGTTATCTTCTGGAACGATGGAATAAGTGCCATCGCTCGCCTTTTGAATATGGGCATCGGTTGGCGGTGTTGTGCCCCAGCTATAGGAAAGGATCAGGTTTGAAAGGTTCGATTCCGAATAGGAATTCACTACAGAAACCGTATATTCCGACTTGTGCAGCAGGTGCGTAAACCACAATACATGACTCTGGCTCGTGACTTCATCCATTGCACCATCTTGGAAAGAAACGGTTGACCCAAATTCTGCCCCATCAAAGTGTACCTTTTCGCCACTCTTTTTAATAAAGGTAATGCCTTCATTGCTGGCACTATTCAAAATCTTCTGTTCTGCATCGGCAAGCGTCATTCCGCTGACGTTGACACCGTTGACATAGGTTTTCGGCAGCAGCTTGCTCCGGTAGGAGAAATAGCCAATCAAATAACCGATTAATAATAGTACAACCAAGACCAGTACTATAATACCAGCAATCTTTCCGCCTTTTCCGGAAGATGCCACATCCGAACCGCCATAATATTCCTGTTCTTGCGGACGGCTGTTTCTGTTGTTCCGTGGCGGAACGGGCGGCGGCGGTGCACTGCTGCGGCGGTGCACATAACGATGTGCCTCGGCAGCGGTTGCAGATGGCGTTTCTTCACTATAAATTCCCTGCGAAGCAGAGGCAACGGACGCTTTAATCTGCCGGAGTTTTTCTGCCTTTGCCTGACCAACAGAACGAGGCATCGGTTCTGGCTGATTGCTACGCTTACCCTTTTTCACAGGCTTGCCGTTTGGCATATCAGAAATCCGTCTTTGTTCCGGTTGTTTCTTCTTTTTTGGGCGATTCGATCCATCCTGAAAAGCAGCCTGCATTTGCTGTTGCATCTGCTCTCTGGAAAGCGGAGCCGGACTGCCGTATGTAGGGCGACCGTCTTTTTGTGTTTCGTTCAATCCAATCGATCCTTTCTTCTATCCGTCTGTCTGTTGGAACACAGACAGGTTGTCTATATTCGTTTGTTCTGACAGGAAATCATCATTTTTATTATATCCGCTTCCCTATCATTTGTCAACTGTTTTCGATTTAATCTTGATTGGAATGCAGAATTTGTAGAGAATCCATAAAAATCTATGTTTTTCCAATCCGCTTTCTGCCATTTCGACAAGGCAGCAAGCAAAATATCTTCTTACAAAAAATATTCTGTGAAAATAG
>CABQIF010000219.1 GCA_902464115.1 uncultured Ruminococcus sp.
TTTCCGTCAAAGAAGTCCGCTAAATTTTGCAGGGTGACTTCAGCAATGTTTTTCAGTGCCTCGTTGGTCAAAAATGCCTGATGTGAAGTCAGCAATACGTTTGGCATAGACAGCAGCAAGGATAATACTTGGTCACGGTGGATATTCTCGGAGAAATCCTCGAAGAAAAAGGCAGTTTCTTCCTCGTAGACATCCAACCCAGCTGCCGCAATTTTTCCGCTTTGCAGGGCAGAGAGTAGGGCTTCGCTTTCAATCAGCATCCCTCTGGACGTATTCAGCAGAACGACACCATCTTTCATGTCAGCAATGGTATCTTTGTTGATGAGGTGCTTGGATTGTTCCGTCAGTGGGCAGTGTAATGAGAGAATATCGCTCTGCTGGAACAGTGTGTGCAGGTCTACATAGTGAATAGAGGGGTCATTTGCTGGGTAGGGGTCGTATGCCAACACTTCCATTCCGAAGCCCTTGCAGATATTCATGAAAATCTGCCCGATTCGTCCCGTTCCGATGACGCCGACTGTTTTCCCGTGCAAGTCAAATCCGGTTAAACCGTTCAGCGTAAAGTTAAAATCTCGAGTGCGGTTGTATGCCTTGTGAATTTTGCGGTTCAGGCAGAGCAGCAGCCCCATCGTGTGTTCTGCAACTGCATACGGGGAATAGCCCGGCACACGCAAAATTGGCATCTTTCCGTGAGCAGCGTTGCGGTCAACATTGTTATATCCGGCACAACGCAACGCAATCACCTTGACGCCGAACCGATAGAGGTCTTCGATGACAGGTGCACTCAGGTTATCGTTTACGAATGGAATCACAGCACTGCATCCCTGAGCCAGAGAAACGCTGTCGGGGGTGAGTTTATGTTCAAAGTAGCGGATGTGGAAGCGGTGGTTGAGCTGGTCGAACCAAGTGCGGTCATAAGGTTTGGTATCAAAAAAAGCAATCTGTTCCATGTGGAAACCTCCTATTCTATGATTGTTTATTGTTTGCAGAAACAGTGGAATTTATACTTGCAGGTGCAGTTTCGGCAATACTTTCACCCGATAAAATTCCATACCAGTTACCAGAGAGAAATCATAACTCAGGAACATAACGTTCAGGCATCCAGCTAAAATATATGCTCCATATTTTCCGAACTCGCCCAGATTGTCCAGAAATTCCGCCATTCCGAACAGGAAAATGACCAGCCCGAAATAACAGCCAATACAGAGATTAAAAATTAACAGCTTTATCAGAATCCGGAGAATACCCGGACGAATCCGGCTGAGATAAGGGCGAAGCAGGGGATAATGCCCGAAAAAGAGAATAAAAATCAAGCTTGCATCTTTATTTGGCGTGATAAACAGCGAGAGTACACCGACTGCCAGATACATGATAAATGCCCAGTAAGGAGATGTTGTTTCCGCCATGATCAGGATGAGCAGGCTGCACAACATCGGCATAATGAGATAAAACATCGGCAGAACGCCGGTAATAAACAGAAACAGCAGACAGAACGAAGCGAGCGTTCCGCCGAGGGCAATGCGGTAGGGAAGTGGTTGTTGACGCATACGGAAACCTCCTGTGAAATGTATAGAAATTGTGCAGAATGCAAAAAAATGAAGCTTGTACTTGTAACAATATTATAACAGTTTCCGTGGATTCTGTCAACGGTGCAGGCAGAGAAAAACGGTCTGCTGAATGGTTCGGCAGACCGTTTATAGGGGAAATACTGGCGGAGATTAAAGGGCAAGCAATGCCCGTTTTAGAAGCATCAGATCCAGTACGTTGATGCTGCCATCACCGTTGTAATCGGCAAGCTGGGCTTCGTCAGCGGTGAGGGTGGTTTGACGGAGAAGCGATTGCTGGAGAGGGATAAGGTCAGTGAGGGAGAGCGTACCGTCTTGGTTGAGGTCGCCTTGGATTGGACTAATTACTTTAAATTTTATATATTGACTATAGGATTCTCCATACATATTTTTTGCAGCTAAACGAACTGTGTATATACCAGCATTATCAAAAGAACAAGAATAAGAATTATTTCCAGTAACATTAATAAGAGATACTTCTTTTCCATCTAAATTTATTGAAATATGCTGCTCTGTTTCATAATCGCTGCTAAATTTAAAATTTATAATTTCGCCAAATTTA
>CABQIF010000220.1 GCA_902464115.1 uncultured Ruminococcus sp.
CATCGGGAATCGGCAAATTTTATTTGTTGTCAAAAAAAGATTGTTCCTGCTGCAACGTACCGCTCCGGTATGCTTGCAGCAGCTGCATCAATTCGTCGATGCGTTCTTGAATCTCTCGTCCTCGGTCGGTATCCCGCACTTGCAACCGTCTGGAGGCTGCCATGACAGAAATCCGGTCGGTATGAATGTCGGTTTCCTTTTGAATCGCCTCTTCTGTAGAAGTGAACGGTTCATGGGCAACCAGCATCATTCCATAGGAATTGTAAATCAGCGTATAGCCAGCAATGCCGGTTTTCTCCTGATAGACTTTTGAAAATCCGCCGTCAATAATCATTACTTTTCCGCCGCATTTCACCGGACTTTCTCCGGCAATCTGTAAGACTGGCACATGCCCGTTGACAATGTGGGAATCTGTGCCCAGCCCGAATTCTGATAGGATGCGATTCATAACCGTTTCGTCATTCAAGAACCGATAATAGGCATTTTTTCGCTCCTGATGGGTTTCCGGCTCTGCGAAAAAGTAGCGTTCAAAGGTGGTCATCTTATCTTTTCCGTAGAGTGGGGAATTTTTCGCTGTCCAGATATACCATAGAATATCCCGTCCTTTTTCCTGTTCAATTGGGTCAACCTCCAAAAAGGCTTTCCGAACATAGCTTTCCAGACAGTCATACAAGGCTTTTCCGCTGTATTCGTTCCCATAGATGTTGACTTTTCGGAATGTTCCATCCTCTTCGATCGGAACACAGCCATGATACAGCAGATTTCCATTACAGACTTTATAAAGGCTTCCGTGGTGCAGCAACAACTTCACATGCCGCTGCAACTTTTCGCAGTGCAGGAATGCCGATTGCAGCCGCTCCATTACCAGTTGTTCTTCTGGTGTCAGTGTATAGGGGTCTTCTGGGTCAATGGTCGGGAAATGCGTATCCAGCAACGTCAGCGTTTTTCCCTCATAGGAGATCGTTCCGGCTTCGTAGTCGATCAAGTGCAACAACCGCCGGTCTTCCATTCCAAAAGACGGGTGCTGTTCCATCAGCTGCCCCTCTAACTTGAACTGCATGATGGCAATCGCCTTATGCATTTTCATATGCAGGGCAGTTTCTGCGGTGCTGGAAGTTTTCGGGTTTCCGGAAAGTTTGAACTGCGAACAGGGGTCATTCTGATAGACTGCCATCGCAAAGGTTGCCAGCGGCAACAAGTTGATGCCATATCCGTCCTCTAAGATATCCAAGTTGCAGTATCGAGCAGAGTTGCGGATCACCGTTGCAATACAGGCAAGTTGTCCGGCAGCTGCTCCCATCCATACAATATCATGATTGCCCCATTGAATATCGAGCGAATGGTATTGCAGCAACTTATCCATGATCTTATGCGGAGCAGGGCCACGGTCATAGATGTCCCCTAAGATGTGCAGATGTTCCACTGCCAGCCGCTGAATCAGTTCCGACATGGCAACAATGAACGATTCTGCCCGGTCAGTCTGGATAATGGTATCAATGATCGTTTCATAATATGCCTCTTTGTCCAGGATTTCCGGCTTTTCGGTAATCAGTTCTTCCATCACAAAGGCATAGTCCTGCGGCATGGCTGCTCGTACTTTGGCACGGGTATACTTTGAGGACAGCGTTTTACAGAGCGTAATCAGCCGATAGAGGACGATTTTGTACCAGTCCCGCATATGCCGTTCTGTCTTTTTGACAATATCCATTTTTTCTTGCGGATAATAAATCAGCGTTGCCAGTGATTTTTTGTCAGCGTGTGTCAACGTATGCCCGAATACTTCGTCAATTTTTTTCTTGACTGAACCAGAACCATTTTTCAGTACATGAGAAAATGCCTCATATTCGCCGTGAATATCGGTGATAAAATGTTCTGTTCCTTTTGGTAGGTTTAAGATGGCTTGCAAATTGATAATTTCCACCGCTGCTTTGTCAATGGTGGGGTATTGTTCCGCAAGCCGCTGTAAATATTTCAGCTGAAGTTGTTCAAATGCAGATGCTTGTGTGGCCGATTGCATAAAAACCTGCTCCTTTCGTGTCTGTGTTGGTCTTAGTATAGCATTTTTCACGATATTTGTAAAGC
>CABQIF010000221.1 GCA_902464115.1 uncultured Ruminococcus sp.
GCCCCTGTGCAGCGAAAGCTGCAATCATGCCTGCTAAAACATCCCCTGAACCGCCACGGCTCATACCCGGATTTCCAGTCGGATTCTGAATTGCTGTCATTCCCTGCTGAATGATTGACCAACGTGCCGGAAAACTGCTGCACAAAGCTGTCAGCTTTTTTATCGTTCTTTCGCTGTCCGTTCCTGTTCCAACTTCAAAAAGACTTCCGGCAGGCAACGCAGCAAATCCTGCGGTAGCATCGCCTGTTCGGAATATCGTGCTGCTGCAAAATCACCTGCTAGCCCGTGCAGATATACTCCGGCACACGCTGCGTCATACGGGGAAAGCCCCTGTGCAGCGAAAGCTGCAATCATGCCTGCTAAAACATCCCCTGAACCGCCTCGGCTCATGCCCGGATTGCCAGTCGGATTTTGTGCTGCTGTTGTCCCCTGCTGAATAATTGTTCCTGCACCTTTCAAAACCAACGTGCCGGAAAACTGCTTGCAAAAATCTGCTGCACATTGTGGACGATTTGCCTGTACTGCAGCAGTAGTCGTTCCGGATAGCCGTGCCATTTCTCCGGGATGCGGTGTCAGAATCCAATTTGGTTTTTGCTTCTGCATAATATCTATGCAGAAAGCAAGGGCATTTAGACCATCTGCATCCATAATCAGCGGGCATTCGACGAAATTCACTACATTTCGCAGCAATTCCTGCGTGGCAGCAGTATTGCCCAAACCGCAACCAATCAGCACCGCAGAGGCTTGTTTCAATGCCGGCTGCAAAACGGCTGCATTCTTCTCCCAGCAGAGTTCTCCTGTTTCAGTTGTCTGCATCGGCAGATAAACAGCTTCATAAATCTGCGATGCCAGAATCGGCAGATTTCGCTCCGTGGTTGCAACTTTTACTAAGCCTGCTCCGCTGCGTAACGCTGCCAATGTAGACAAGGCACACGCTCCCGGCATTCGGTTGCTGCCTGTAATGCAAAGCAGTGTGCCAAATGTTCCCTTGTGACTGTTTCGGTTTCGTTTCGGAAAATATCCGCAAATGGTCTTCCATGATAATTTTTGCATCGTTCTTTCTCCTGTTCGTTCTGGATAAAAAAGCGGAACTGTATGCAACAATTCCGCTTTCTGTTGGTATTACCGTTCGCCTAAGCAACGGGCAAAAATCACACACCGCATTCCGTCATCATCGCCGGAATTGCAGGTCTGTAACACAATGACATTGCTGTCTAAGTATTCTTTCACATCGTCTTTTCCATACCAAACGAGCGATGTTTTCTTGATTTGCTGTAAGTATTCCAGATACTCATCCTTGTTCATGGTCAAGCCCTTATTCGGCCGCCAGTAAGCAAATTCTGCTCCGGATTCCCCATACAGCACGTTGGCAGAGAGCACTTCATACAGATACCGCTTCTCGGTAGAGGCAACTTCAAAATACGGGTGGCTCTTGCCCCAAGCCGGGTCTTTGAAATACTTGATGTTGCTGAACATCGTACCGGCTGCCATATTGTGCCCATACAGCAAGGTCATCGTTGTTTTGTCAATATTGCCCCGATAGTCTTCATAGATACAGCCTGCAAAGCTTTCCTGTTCCATCCAGTCTAAGTGCAGAAAATAATTGTTGTCCTCCGCCTGCATAATCGGGTAGTCAATGACGGTATCCGGAATATAAATCCAGCCAACCAGCTTCGGACTGCTTGCCTTGTGCTGCTTTACCGATGTCATGTCAATATGCATTGTATAATCTACAGATACGGTTGTGGTGGTCGTGGTGGTGGTCATTGTGGTTGTCGTGGTGGTCGTTGTCGTTTCCGTCGTTGTGGTTGTGGTGGTGGTTTCCGTAATAATCGGAAATTGTGCAGGCGTTTCTACTTTTACTGTTGTCTGACAAGTATAGAAAAAAAGAACGATTGCAACCGTCATCAATGTCAACAAGACAACGAAAAATGGCAGCCATTTTCTTCTCTCATCATTTCGCTTCATCCTGATTTTTTTCAATCCTTTCCATTTCAGATGCTTTTATTATACACAGAAACTTCCAAATTGTCAAGAAA
>CABQIF010000222.1 GCA_902464115.1 uncultured Ruminococcus sp.
CCTTCCATCCCTGCTATTCTTTTATATTTTTCCTTAAATTTTAACCGAATCAAGTAAGTCCCCTGCGGAGGTTGCGGATATCCACTTGAAGCAAAAAAAAGTTCCTTGTAAAAAATTTTACAGGAACTTTTTCCATAATGCCCATTTAACATTTACCTTTTTTATTACTGAGGCATGATGCAACCGGCTGGCATGGCCAGATTTCAATCTGACTTTAGCTCCTTCTGGCTTTGCGCTCCGACTTTTCAACCGGTTTGCCAATAAATGCCATAAAAAATTATTTTTATTATAGCACTCATACTATATCATGTCTATAAGAAAATATGTTACTGTTCACAGCAACACGCTTCGCGGGATATTGCCAGTGAACAGTAACGAAAATATACCTCTTAACATACAAATCCAGCTTCCCATCAAAACTTAAGAGAAATTTACCGGAATGAAACTCCTTCATCAACCGGCCATGATTTTCTAAGTGCCCCATAGGAGATCAGAAAATTCGCAAGCCATCCGGCCGGTACAGCAAGCCAGACAAATGCAATTCCATAACGCGGTGCAAAGATCAAAGCCACTGATAGACGGATTGCAAGGTTTACCATATTGGCAATGAGAAACGGCCGCATGATTCCAAGTCCACGAAGGACTCCATCTGTTGCCATCTTAATACCCATAAAAATAAAGAAATATCCCAGCCATTTCATATAATCCCCGGACACCTGATATGCCAGAGCAGTTCCATCTTTTCCAAGGAATAAGGAAGAAATTGGAGTGTGCAGTGTTTCAATGACTATGAAAGCAAGGACTGCGAAACACAGATCCAACACCAGTGCAGCGCGATATCCTTTTTTGATACGTTCTATTTTCTTTGCCCCAAGATTCTGGGATACATAGGGCGAAACCGCATTGCCAATGGATACAAATATCAGTGAAAAAACATTCTCTACTCTCATGGTTGCCGCATAACCTGCCAGCGCCTGTGTACCGAAGGGATTTACAACTGCCTGTACGATCATCATACCAATTGACACTGTGGATTGCTGAAGAACCGATGGTACTGCAATACGAAGCATGGAATGTAACTCCTGCCTGTCAAACCAGTGAAATCGGCTTTTATATCGACGCATCCGGCCAAAGAAAATCAAAAGGGAAAACACTGCGGAAATCCCCTGCGCAATGAGCGTTGCAAGGGCAGCACCGAACACCCCCAGACCTAAACCGGCCACCATCCAAAGATCCATAACAATATTCAAAACAGAAGAAAATATCAAAAGACCCAGCGGGATCTTAGATTCGCCGATGGAGTTGAACATCGTTGAAAGGATATTGTACATAAACAGAAACGGAAATCCCACAAAATAAACACGCAGATACAGTACTGCTTCATCCAGTATATCAGCAGGTGTTTGTAATAAGCTCATCATAAAATGAGAAAAGCCAAAGCCAAAAAAACCCAGAAGTATACTCAGAATCAGAAAACTAATCAACGATGTTGATACAATTGTTTTCATTTTGCTATAATTCTGGGCTCCAAAATAGCGGCTCACAAGTACACCTGCTCCTACACCTGCACCCAATGCTACACAGATGAATACATTGGTCAAAGCAGCACAGGCTCCAACTGCCGCAAGTGCAGAGGATCCCACAAACTGACCGACGATAATGGAATCAGCCATATTATATACTTGTTGAAAAAAGCTGCCTAAAATCATAGGCATTGCAAAAACCGTCAACGCTTTAAGAGGCGCATCTGTAATTAAATATTCATCTTTTGACATTCGCTAACTCCTCCATAAATTCGCTTACTTTCTTTCCGTAGACATTCATTTTATATCTTTTAAATGCAAAATGCAAATTTTCCAAATTCCTTCACAAGTCCCATATGTCTGAAAATGCAGTCAACAAAAAAACAGGCCTTTCTGACAAAAAATTACTTGCCGGCAGATAAATTTCTGCCGGCAAGCGATTTTTATTTTTTCAATTAAAAACCTGTCAATCTGAAAAACATTAATTCATTTGC
>CABQIF010000223.1 GCA_902464115.1 uncultured Ruminococcus sp.
GTTAAGGGGGACAAGCTGTCCCCCTTAACAGAGGTATTGATGAGATGAAATTGAAATCTAAGAAAAGTAAACAAATGCTGTTCGCCATTCTGAAAACATAGAAAATTCAGAAAAACCGAAATCTAAGAAAGATTCATAGGCAATTCGGACAACGCAACCACTGGCGAACAGCACAAAGGCAAAGAGCGAAGCGATTTTGCTGAACCGTACGCATAAGTTTTTTCTAAGAATCAAATAAAAATCCCCCTGCTTTTGGAGAGCAGGGGGATTTTTCATTTTTGTATGGATTTGCAGAAAACGAGATATTTTAAACGCTCATTTTCTTATCGGTCAGGTAAGTGGTAACACCATAGCAAACACCAGCAAATACCAGATTCAATGCCATTGCTGCCAGCAGATACGGAATCGCCGTGTCTAAATTATAGACCAAACCGTCTTCGTTCATGTCAATGCTGATGGAGAACAACCCATTGGATAACAGTGCAAACAAACTGCTGATGGCAGACTGTAAAATTTCCAATGCAATCCAGAAAACGAATGCTACAAAGCTGCCGATTTTCTTGTTGCCCAATAAGGTTTTAGACATGGCAATCGCCAGATAAATGGTGGTAATCATGACAACAATCTGTAAAATCAGGTTCAACAGGAACAGGGAAACAGAACCAACATTGTCGAAAATCATATCCCGCAGTGGAATCAGAAGTTGCCCGATGAAGGAAGTGTCATCCAATTCTGGAATGAACAGCAGAATATCTGCAATCCCTAAAATGGCAAAGACAATTACCAGAACAGCCGTTGCAAGGACACCCATCAGGATTTTTGCAAGAATCCACTGCCAAGTAGGGGTTGGGGTTAAAAATAACATGTAACCGGATTTCTTCCGGATGTCATTGTTGTAAAGTAAGACACTGTATAATACACCGACCAGCATGGAACAGCAGGCAGCAATCACGAGCAGAACAATAGAGAAAATCCAGATGCTGCTGAAAATATCTTGAATTTTTTCATTTTGTGCTGTTTTAACACCAAAAAAGCCGATTAAGTACGCCAGTTCCAGACCACCGATGATGATGCCAACAATCAGCATCATAAATCTGGATTTTTTGATTTCATATTTTAATACGTTTCCCATAATGGAAAATCCTCCTTATTTTTGTAAGCATTGTGGAATGATGGTTTTATCTTTTTGTTTAAAACTGTGGAACGATCGTGTCAGCATAAATTTCCCGATACAAGTCGGAAATGGATTTGCCGTGTTCCGCACGGATGGCTTCCAGTTCGCCTTCCAAGATGACCTTGCCACCTTTCATCATGACAACATTATCTACAATTGGCTCTAATTCATCGAATAAGTGGCTGGAGATGATGAAAGTTGCACCGTTTCCGGTTGCCTGAATGATGGTGTGGATGATTTGATCCCGTCCGATGAGGTCGATGCCGTTCAGCGGTTCATCCAGCATAATGACTTCTGCCCGTCTGGAGAGCGTCACTGCAATTTTCAGCTTCGCAGCCATACCGGAGGACAACGCCCGTACTTTCAAGTCCGGAGTCAGTTCCATAAATGTGAGCAGGCGGTCGAAGAGATCGGCGTCAAAATCGGCGAAAAAGTCCTTGTGAAATGCCTTGACATCCTGAATTCGCATATAGTCATAATAGAATGGTTCAGTGGACATGTAAGCAATGTGTTTTTTGCTTTCTGTTCCGATTGGCTGACCCTTGTAAGTGAGTGTGCCGCCGTTGATTTTTACCAGTCCGGCAGCTGCTTTCATCAAAGTGCTTTTGCCGGTACCGTTTGGCCCAACGAGGGCATACACCTTTCCCGGCTCAAACGAAATGCTGCAATCATCCAGCACCCGTTTGCTGTCATAATTTTTTTTGACGTGTTCAAATGTTAACATAATCCCTTTGCTCCTTTTGGTTTAGTTTTTGTCTGTTTTTTCTGTTTCTTCCTTTTTTATAAATTTCCAGCAACCTTTTTGTTTCTCTGTT
>CABQIF010000224.1 GCA_902464115.1 uncultured Ruminococcus sp.
CAGCATTTTTGAAAAACTGCTGCACCGAAAAACTTTTTATTTGCCTGCGGCTCGTAATTGAAAAACAATTTTGATTTTTTATTTCTTAGAAAAACAGCAGCTGGGTTTCCAACTGCTGTTTTTCTAATCATTCGCTTCAATTTTCAATGTTATGCATGTTTCAACAGCAACTGCCGAAGCAACATTGCATCCACAACATTCAGAACATGGTCAGCATTCAAATCCGCTCGGCTGCTCTGTTCTGCGGTCAGCGTTCCCTTGCGAACCAGATACTTTTGCAGCAAAACCAAATCACTCAAATCCGTCATTCCATCTCCGTTGACATCGCCGTTTACAGTTTCTGTTACAGTCGTAACAACTGGCGTTGTTATAGAAGTTTCTGTTGTTGTTTTTGCTTCTGTGGTAGTAGCAACAATTTCTGCTGTAGTTGCTTTCGTTGTGGTGGTAGACCCTGCACTGCCCTTTGTATGCACAATTACCTTTTCCAACGTCACATCGCCAAAATACTTATGAACTGTCATCTTGTCATAATCCTTGGATGGCATAACGGTCAACATTTGATTTTTCAGTTCTTCACTGGTAAAACTGGTCGACTCATTCCAACCATCAAATGTTACGCTACCATTATAAGATGCACCATCCGCAGCGGAGAAAATCACATCAATGGAAGTGATATCGGAATATGGTCGCAAGTCAATATCTGTATTAAAATCAACATCCGTCAAAGTAAATGTAGAATTGCCAGATGGATTGGTTTGCGGTTCAGTGGTAGTTGTCTGTGCAGAAGTAGTTGTTTCCGCAGGTGTGGAATCAGTTGCAGATGTCGTTCCTGTCGTCGTCGTTGTTGCTGTAGTAGTTGTAGTAGTTGTAGTAGTTGTAGTAGTTGTTGGGGTAACTGTACCATGAAAATAGGTTTCGGTCAACAGATTCGACCAATACTGTCCCATTTTTGCATAGCCCTGTTCACTTGGATGCACGCCGTCTTTCAAATCTCCAGCAGAAATAGTAATTGTGCTGTTAATATCAGAAAATTCGATGTGTGCGCCTTCCGCCTGCTTCTTCACAACCAAATTCTTTACAATCGTATTGTAATCATCCACCGCAGCTTGTACAGTTGCAACAAATTTTTCTGGGTCACTTTCATGAGAAACGCCATAAGTCCATTCATATGCACCCAACCAATCATAGCGTTTTATCGCATCAATATTTGGAATGGATGCCAAATAGAGTACCTGTCCATCTCCGGAAACATATGGGAGTAGCTTGTCCACCAGTTCTTCCAAACGGTCGCCAATTCCGGTCAATTGAGCATCCAAAACATCATTCGTTCCAATTTGCAACATGATGACATCCGGTTGATAAGCTTCCATCATATTGCCAGAAACATCACCATTTATATAAGTAGTATCGAAAATGGTTTCTTGCAAGCCTTGCCGACTGCCAATTTTCTGAATGGCATAGCCACTATAGCCGGAGTGGGCAGGGTCATAGGTAATGGTTGTGCCGTTCCAGTCGTAAGTCGTCTGATTCGTCCAATTATTTTTTGCACCGACCATGTCAAAATTGGTAATTCCATTCTGCTGCAACCAATAGCAAAAATACTTTCGATAGCCATTGTCACCATTGATATAGCCATCTGTAATAGAATCACCCATTGCCATAATTTTCACTGGGTCGCTGGCTGCTGATACAGGTTCAACCTGTACCGCCTGCAAAACCGAAGTTGTCCCCAGCAATACGGTTGCGGCAAGCAGTCCTGCCATGGTTTTCATTGATTTTCGCATAAAAATTCCTCCTTCAAAGCTGTTATTCGACTTTGTTCTATTTTTAGTATAACCAGAATGGAGAACCGATTCAAGCTCTTTTTGTAAAGAAGTCATTTAAAAAAAATCGTTTTCCTCGCCAAATAGCAAGAAAAACGATTTTTTCAACTATGGTGGGCCATCGGGGACTCGAACCCAGGACCATCCGGTTATGAGCCGGGAGC
>CABQIF010000225.1 GCA_902464115.1 uncultured Ruminococcus sp.
ATTTTCCGATTCCCACCATAATCAATGCCAGAATCGCTGCAACAACTGCCAGGCTAACCAACCCGATGACTGCAAAGCGAATATGGAACCAATAATTATGATATTCATCCTGCATATCCTCTGTTCCTGGAATCACCCAAAACTTTCCGTGACAAAAATACAGGCAATCAATCACCAAGGCATCGAACCACGAAAACGCATTCAAGAACAGATATGATTGCAAGAAGATCGGCAAGAACTTTCGCTCTCCATTATAGAACACAATGATTCCAACCAGCATCACTGCTATCAGCAAAACTCCAACCGTTTTATTGACAATGGCACATTTTTTCATCTTCTTTTCATCAACAATGCCCAATTCTTTGCAGCGTTCCTGAATCTTTGGCGGATAGTTATAAATCTGCATTTTCGCACCCTGAATATGAAACAAAATCACAATTACAATCGAATACACCACTGCAAACAACAATGCTTCTAATAGAATTTTTCCCATTTTTGATCCTCCTATTCTTCTGGTTAGCGTAGGCTAACTGCTAATTACATTCTATCATAATCCCCTGAAAAAAATATTTTAAATCGATGAATTTCTTTTAAACTCTTCAGTTTTCTCTTTTTCTGCTTCGTCTAACACTGCTTTTGCTGCTGCATATTTCTGCAACCGTTTTTCGATGTCTGGACTATCTGCATCAAATCGAGTTCGTTCACTGTTGTGGTGCAAATCTGCTCGTTTCACTGCCACGGCAATCGGATTTCCACACAATGCCCGCACATAATCCAGATACGGAACGGCTGGGTCATGTGTCAGCAACTGCACTGCCTCCAAGACCGTTTCCGGAAATCCAGCTGCCCGTAAATCTTCCATCGTCCAATCGGTATCTTCCACGACATCATGCAGCAATGCTGCACAAACTTCCTCTTCTGTTTGCACCTGCAATGCTACTTCATAGGGGTGAAAAATATAGGGCATTCCAGCTTTGTCTACCTGCCCCGCATGGGCAGCGTAAGCAAGTTTTAATGCTTTTTTCGTCAATGGTGTATAGAGCATCGTTCTTTCTTCCTTTCAGATTCATTTTCATTTATACCGGCAGCGGCTGCATCCAAGGCACAAAATTCCGAATCAAACAATATGCCATGCAAATGCACACGGAAACAATCGGAAACCAATTTCCTTTCGGCAATAACTGCACGGACTTTCCAAAACAACGCAGCACTTTTTGCAAATACAACAACAGCAATACCACTAACAGATAACAAAACGCTGCATTATTGTGCAGTGCCTGCAAAGGATGTCCGTGCAGCAACGCCAACACAGTTCGTGTATTTCCGCAGCCAGGACAATAAAAATGCGTCACGGTATAAAAAACACAGGGCGGAAAATACATCTGTACAAAATTAAAAATCAAGTGCCGCCCCAAAAGTCCCCCTATCAGCAAACCAATCGGCAGAAACAGCCAGATCCATTTCTCTGCTGTATGCCATCTTTTCTGTTTGATTTGTTGCTGCAATGATCTCCGCTCCTTTCTGCTGAGAAATAGAAAAGGACTGCTTTCTGTAAAACAGTCCCCTTTTTCATTCTGTCCTTGTTCAGTTCAGCATATCTGCATACTGGTCGCCAAACATGTCGATCAACTGCTGTGTAACCGTTGTCTGATACCAATCGGTCTGTGCAACAATAATCGAAACAATCGCCAAAACAGATGCAATGATTCCCAAAACCAAACCGGCTGTTCCCAAGCCACTCTTTGCCGGATTTTTACGGCTCAGCACAGAAAATACAATTGCTAAAATTCCCAATACCAGACTCAAACCAGGAACGCAACAGCAGCAAACTGCAATGATCCCCAGTACTAAAGAAGCAACTGCCATGCCGTTTTTATCCGTTCCGCCCGGTGTCATCCCATTCTGAAATGTCGGCTCTGCCATCTGT
The DNA here is from genome assembly GCA_902464115.1 of uncultured Ruminococcus sp. GTDB lineage: Bacteria > Bacillota > Clostridia > Oscillospirales > Ruminococcaceae > Ruminococcus_C. The sequence goes on from CABQIF010000225.1 coordinate 1,928, forward strand.
CCATAACCCCTTTCCTGA
>CABQIF010000226.1 GCA_902464115.1 uncultured Ruminococcus sp.
CTACATCCCACCACAATTGCACAATGTGTGGAGAAGCAGTTCGCCAGTCCGTCACGATTTGCTTCAGTTCTGTATCGGACATTTCCGATCCACCCATGGCTTTCATTGCTCCGACCGAGCCGCCGTAGCCGCAGTTGTGGACAAGTTTTCCTGATACGGTAAAACGATGATGTCTTCCGGCATTTTGTATGTCATAAAGTCGAGCCGTGTGGCTATGAGTCTCCAGCGTTTTTCCGCACTGATAATTTTCACCCAGCCGTATTGCTTTCCCACCATCTCCGGTTTGTACGAGATGTGAGCCGCAGGAGGCGGCGATTCCAAACTGTATCGGCTGCGATTGCCCTTCGATCCATACGAGATGATCTGAGGTTGCTGTAAGTCCTTCATAAGTAATCACCTCACGTTTGCCTTTGTAGATGACACCTTCGTGGTGTACCCATTGTTCTCCATCCCACAAGAGGTCGTCTGTAGTCACTTTCTCAATCGGAATCAGCCCATGATCGGTAAGTACCAGTTGTCCTTCTGCGATACATGCCAATTCTGCGACCTTGCCTTTCTGCCTTAAATGCCCGTTTTCGCCGTGCTTGACTACTGGCACACCGAAAATCTTAGATGCCGATGCACAGTAGATGTCCTTGCCCTCAGCAAACGCTCGCATTCGCCACTCTTCCCCTGCAAGCCAAGCAATGACACGTGCCTCAATGGCCGAAAAATCCGCCACGAGAAACTGATAACCGGTTTTTGGAATAAAAGCAGTACGAATCAGCTGTGAGAGCGTGTCTGGAACGTCTTCATACAGCAGTTCTAGTGCTTCTAAATCACCAGACTTCACAAGCTCCCGTGCATCTTCCAAATCGGGAAGGTGATTCTGCGGCAGGTTTTGCAGCTGAATGATACGACCAGCCTCTCGACCAGTTCGATTTGCACCGTAGAACTGAAACATGCCTCTTGCACGACCATCCAAGCAGACGGCATTTTGCATGGCCTGATACTTTTTGACCGAGGATTTTGATACTTGTTGTCGAAGTAGCAATACGGCTCGCAAGTCCGACGGAGCGGTTTTCAGCTGTTCCTGTACTTCTTTTTTGCCCAATGATTCTAACTCCAGTCCGTGTTCCGTCAGCCACTGTTTCATCTGCTGAACAGAATTCGGATTGTCCAAGTTGGTCAGATCTTTCAGTTGATGCAGCAGCTTATCTTTCGTGAGCGTGTCCATACGAATTGCTTGCTGCACCAACTGCAAATCCAGTTGTATTCCACGATCGTTGATGGACTGGTCAAGGACATACTCCTGCCAGACAAATTCCGGCACAGGAAACCGAGCGATTTTTTGTTCAATCGCTTGTTCTGTTTCCACATCCCGTTTGTTGTATGCCAGAAAGACGTTCCATTTCTCTGGAGCATCGGTCGGGGCATGAAACACCGGAATGCCATTTACATGGTCATACGGTACGCAGAAATAGCGAATCAGGGCTTTCCCCTCAGATAGTTTTTGTTGCTGTAACTGTAGCACTGCCCCCACGCCGGCAAGGCTCAGCGGCAAGCCCAGATAGGCAGCCGCCACCATCGTACACCGCCATGCTTTCGGGCTGAGGTAGTTGCCGCAGGCATCCTCCGGCAATCCATAGGAAATGAAGCATTCCGGATAGTTTCGCCGCAGCCAGACCGACAGGCAGACCCGTTCAAAGCTGGCGTTGAAGGCATGTTTCTGGATGCGGTCATCCATCAGAGCGTTCAAGATTTCTTCCGGCAGCTGTTCACCGCAGGCAAGGTCAACCACTTGCACCGGGGCATCGTCCACGGAGTACGCAAAAAGCAGAATATCAAAATATGGAGAATCTGCATAACGATACACACCTGATTTGGCAATGTCGATGTCGCTTTTGGTTT
>CABQIF010000227.1 GCA_902464115.1 uncultured Ruminococcus sp.
CAAATATACTGATTTGATTTATTTAATATCATTATTTTTCAAATATAATATTCCGGCTCATTTTCGGTAGAAATATATTGCCGAACGCTCTGACGAATGATTAAGGTACTCTGTAATTCTGTTTTTACAATTGCCTTATGCCCTCCATCCATGCGATCTGTCAAAATTTGAATTGCCAGATGTGCCATTTCTGCTTTCGGCAGGGAAACTGTTGTCAACATGGGTGTTGTATATTGTGATTCTACAATGTTGTCGCTGGAGATAATGGATGGATGATAATACCAATTCTTGCTTTGTGCCAGATATTTCAGCATACCGATTGCCAGAATATCATTTGCACAGTAAAAGGCAGTTGGTGGCGTTTCTAACTTTGAAAAATATTCCATCGCATGATATCCATTCTTTTCATTTGGCATAATGTCATAAACATCGTCGATATCTGGTGCAATTCCATGATGAATCAGTGCCTCCTGATAACCAATATATCTTGTTTCATTATGGCAATCCCCTACATAACCGATTTTTTGATGTCCACAGGAAATCAGATAGTTGACCGCTGTCAGTGCAATTTTTCTGCCGTCACACAAAACCTCATCTACTTCATAGGTTGTAGAATTCCGGTTGATAGAGATGAGATTTTTTTCATAACGCTTTAGTGTTTTTAAGCCTTTTTGAGAACATTTTCCAATGGGAATCAACCCATCATGGTTCTGTTCTAATGTACGGAACATCTGCCCTGCTAACTTTTCAATCTCTGAAAAATCTGCTTTCTTCTCGCTGGAAAAAACAGCGTGCCGCCAGATGTTTTCAATCAGTCCCCCACTTTTTCGCACTTCAATTTCTACCAACCGAAGCATTTCGCTATAAAACGGGTCTGTTTCATCGGAATTGACACGGGTCAATAAAATGTTGATGTGAAAGATTTTTCTTGGTGCATCTCCATTTTTCAGTGCTCGTGCCGCTTCATTTGGCACATAACCGATTTCTCGTGCAGTCTGTAAAATCTTTTCTTTTAGCTCCATGGAATGACATTTGTGTTCTGGATCTCGCAAAACACATGCGACTGTTGAAACCGATGCCCCTGTCATGGCAGCAATTTTTGTAATTGACATCTTTTCCAGCCCACATCTGATAAAATCTATCTGTATAATATGTTTTATTATAACGGCCCCAAATCAGATTGTCAAGCGAAGTGATATCGTTGTCAAATAAAAACAATGATAAATCCGATTGGAATAGTCGGATAAAAACAAAAACTCCCGATATTTCTGCTTTTTCTATTTGACATCGTTTTCATTTGTAATAGAAAAAAAGAAGATTCTCGTTCCAAATAGAAATCAGAATCCCAATATTTTGCCTGTTTTTCCGGAAAAAAATTGCAAAATGACAACGCTGTCACCTTTCTTTCTGGACTTTTCCTGCTGGACAAGGTAGAATGAAATCACACCAAGGGAACGCATCCCAAGAATCATACAGAAAAAGGTGATTGCAATGAACGAACAAACATTTATCATTACCGTTTCACACTTGAACAAAGAATTTGTGAAAGACGGAACCTCCCTTCAAGTATTGAAAGATATCAATCTTTCCATCAAGAAAGGCGAATTTGTAACAATTGTGGGACACAGCGGCTGCGGAAAGAGCACGCTTTTGAAAATCATTTGCGGTTTGGTATCCTATCAAGATGGCGATGTTTCCAGAAACGGACATCCCGTCACAGAACCAGATGCAGCATGCGGCATGGTATTTCAAGATCATCGCCTGCTCCCATGGCTGAAAATTAAAGATAACAGAGGAATTTCAAATGAAACACAACAAGATTTTTGCACTTCTTTTAGCAGGAACACTCAGCTTTGGTATGGTGGGCTGCGGCAATGC
>CABQIF010000228.1 GCA_902464115.1 uncultured Ruminococcus sp.
TGAGTTGGTGGTACTCGCTTTTTTGGAATCCATACATTATTTTACTGATAAGGAATGCGAATTATGAGAAAAAAATGGAACATCTTGCAGCGGCTGCTGCCGTTGCTCCTCACGTTTGGAATCCTGCTGTCCTTTTGCAGCCTTCCTGCAAAGGCATTTGCCTTTACGCCGCCGTTCACCATTCAAAGTGAATCCGGCATTGTGCTGAACTTGGATACCAATATGATTATCTATGAAAAAAATGCTGACAAACAGCAGATGCCGGCTCATCTGGCACAGATCGTCACGGCTCTGGTCGTATTGGATGCCTGCGACGATTTGGACGGCACAAAAATTACCATGTCCCAGAATCCGATGTCCTATTTCTACGACTACACGAATCAGGAAGATGTCCGCTATGCCGATATTATGGCTGGCGACACATTCTCTGTTCGAGAATACTTGTATGCCATGCTGCTGACATCCTCCTGTGAAAGTGCAGAAGTTCTGGCAGATTATTTCGGCGATGGCAACGAAGTCCAATTCGTGAAGAAGATGAACGAAAAAGCCGCAGAAATCGGCTGTGTCGGCACAAACTTCACAAATCCGACTGGACTATATGACAGCTACCAGATCACAACAGCACGGGATATGCTGAAAATTACACAATATGCCCTGCAAAACGATACGTTCAAGGAAATTGCAACGACTGCATCGTATGTTCCCACTTCTAAAAATGCCAATCACCCTGCATCCAACTCCCTGAAGTGGACGCACACCAACACCATGATGGATGAAACCGACCAATATTATTATAAGGGGGCTGCTGGCATCAAAACGGGCAACCTAGAATCCTATGGCAGAAACATCATTACCATGGCAACAAAGGGCGATATTTCCTACCTGCTGATTCTGATGAAAGCACCGTTTGATGATGAAGACGGAGAACTGCAATATTATCACATGGAAGATGCCACCAACCTGCTGGACTGGGCATTCAAAGACTTCTCCTATGTGACACTCGTCAAGAATGATGAAGAACTGGCAGAAGTTCCGGTCGAAAGTGCAGAGGGAAATGACTATGTGCTTGTACGTCCGGAATCCGATTGTATCACGCTGTGGTGTACAGATGTGGACACCTCCGCCATTCAGAAAAATATCAACTTACAAGAAAATGTTCACGCTCCGATTGAAAAAGGGCAGCAACTCGGTACACTCGAACTGAAATTTTCCGGCGAAGTGATTGACACCGTTCCGCTGGTTTCAGTCAGCAGTGTCAAGCGTTCTGCGGTAAAACAGAATCTCAACGCCCTGAAAGAATTTCCGCATTCTAAAATGATGCTGTATAGTATCTTGGTTGCAACTGCCCTGACACTGATTTATATTGCTCGCTGTGCAAATGCAGCGTATCAGTGCCGGAAAAAGGCGATTGAAGAAAAATCTGTACATCTGATTCCAAAGGCAGTTCGAATTGAAAACAACAACCAGAAGAACTGGAAACGCTCTTCTGACACCGTTTTCTATCATCGCCCTGACCCATCAGAACAGCCAAAATCGCAATCTACATCTACAACCAAAAAAAATCCGCAGGCAACACAAAAGCCAAGAACCACTACCACCAGAACCCGCAGCACTTCCCCTTCTCAAAAAACGATGCCAAAGCGGAGCGACACTTCTTATATCCGAAAAAAATAACTTTGCTCAAAAACGCTGTTTCAGCTGTTCTCATCGATGCAACCGGAACAGTGTTTTTCTATGATTCTTCCATTCCAAAAAAATGAAACAAAACAAGAAAGGATTCCCAAACATGAAAAAAATCATCACC
>CABQIF010000229.1 GCA_902464115.1 uncultured Ruminococcus sp.
GAAAAAAAGAAAACTTTTTAAGTGCAGAAGGGAACAATCCTTTGAAATCAGCAGAAAAGCCTTGACAAAAAAAGAAATGTCGTGCTACAATGAAGAAAAGAAATTCAGACAACCGGGAGGACAAGATGCATATTTTTGATGTGATTGGCCCTGTCATGATTGGACCCTCCAGTTCGCACACGGCAGGAGCGGCAAAAATTGGATATGTAACCAGAAAATTATTGGGAGAACGTCCGGTTCAGGCAAAAATTCTGCTGCATGGCTCTTTTTCTTCAACGGGTTCTGGACACGGAACGGATCGGGCAATTGTTGCTGGGCTGTTGGGATTCAAGCCGGATGATGAACGACTACCAAACAGTTTTGCAGAGGCAGAGAAAGCAGGGCTTTCCTTTCAGTTGACACATGGTGTCATCCGCAATGCTCACCCGAACACAGCGAAAATTCATGTGATCGGAGAAAATGGAAATGAATTGGAGGTTGTGGGGTCTTCCATTGGCGGTGGCAGAATCAAAATCTGTGAAATTGATGGCATCTGCACAAACTTTTCTGGTGAATATAATACGATTATCGTACACAACATGGATACACCGGGGCATGTCGCACAGGTAACTACCACGTTGGCACAGAAAAACGTGAACATTGCAACCATGCAGCTATATCGAAATACGCAGGGCGGCTATGCTGTTATGATTATTGAATGTGATGATGGAATCCCGAAAAATACATTGGAATGGCTGCAAGATTTGGACGGTATCATCAAGGTAACCAGCTATAATGTAGAGGAAGAGGTGTGAGAATATGGGCTTTTCATCTGTTGCAGCGTTGGTTGCTGCTTGTCAGGAAACACAGTTGCCGATGTGGGAAGTGATTCTTCGACAGGATTTGGATCAGGATACACCGGAAGCTCGTGCAACATCTCTGAAGCAAATGAAACATATGTGGGAAGTCATGAAAAATTCCGCATCGCAATATCAATCGGAACAGCGTTCTTACAGTGGATTGGTTGGCGGAGATGGTGCACGTTATGCGGAAGCATGGGCATCTGGGATTCTGATGGGAGATTGCTATTGGAATGCAGCCATTGCCACAGCCTTGAAAGTGAGTGAATGCAATGCCTGTATGAAGCGAATTGTTGCTGCTCCGACAGCTGGATCTTGTGGTGTGATTCCAGCAGCGTTGATTCCGTATCTAGAATGCTATCCGGACACAACAGAAGAAGATATGGTGTATGCTCTGTACCTTGCTGGCGGATTTGGAAACATCATTGCAGAACGAGCATCCATTTCTGGAGCGGAAGCAGGCTGCCAAGCAGAAATTGGGGCAGCCTCTGCCATGGCGGCGGCTGCGTTGACATTTTTGCGAGGTGGAACACCAGAAGCTTGCGGAAATGCCTGTGCAATTGCATTGAAAAACTTGCTGGGATTGGTTTGTGATCCAGTTGCCGGATTGGTTGAAGTGCCATGTGTGAAACGAAATGTCATTGGGGTAGTGAATGCCATTTCCAGTGCAAACTTGGCGATGGCTGGTATTACCAGCCGAATTCCAGCCGATGAAGTGATCGATGCGATGGGAGAAATCGGGCGGCATATGCCAGAATCGGTTCGGGAAACGGCACAAGGTGGCTTGGCTGCAACGCCAACCGGACAAAAAATAGCAGAAACGGTTTTGAAACGACCAACTCCTTGATTCTGTAATTTACATAAAATTCATAAAATAAGTGATACA
>CABQIF010000230.1 GCA_902464115.1 uncultured Ruminococcus sp.
ATACAACGATAGCGGAAAAGAGCGAGTGCCACGGCATCCGCTCTATTTTTTGCTGCATGATCAGCCAAATCCAGAAATGACATCTTTTGTTTTCAGGGAAACATTAATGTCCCATCTGCTGATTTACGGCAATGCCTATGCACAGATTATCCGAAATGGCAGAGGTGATGCATTGGGACTGTATCCTTTGATGCCTGACAAGATGAAGGTTGACCGTGATGAGAAAAACCGCCTGATATACATTTACAGCCGTTATGATGAAGCAAATCCAAATCTGAAAGAACAGGGCGACATCGTTCTTTATGCTGATGAAGTTCTGCATATTCCGGGTTTAGGATTTGACGGACTGGTTGGATATTCGCCGATTGCACTTGCCAAAAATGCAATCGGCATTTCTATTGCCTGTGAAGAATATGGAGCATCGTTTTTTGGAAATGGTGCAAGTCCGTCAGGTGTACTGGAACACCCCGGAGTGATTAAAAATCCGGAACGTGTGCGTGATGCCTGGCAGAGGGCTTACGGTGGCAGAAATGCCCATAAGGTCGCAGTTTTGGAGGAGGGCATGAAATTTACTCCTATTGCAATTCCGAATAATGAAGCACAGTTTCTGGAAACTCGAAAGTTTCAGATTGAAGAAATTGCAAGAATGTACAGAGTGCCACTCCATATGATCGGTGACCTCGACCATGCAACATTTTCAAATGTGGAACATCTGTCATTAGACTTCGTCAAATACAGCCTTGACCCTTGGATCGTTCGATGGGAGCAGTCTTTGCAGAAAGCACTTCTTTCTGATTCTGAAAAGGGACAGTATTTCATCAAATTCAATGTAGAGGGGCTTTTGCGTGGTGACTATGCTTCCAGAATGCAGGGCTACGCTACCGCCAGACAGAACGGCTGGATGTCAGCTAACGACATCCGGGAACTTGAAGATATGAATATGCTTGCAGACAAAGAGGGTGGAAACCTGTACCTCGTAAATGGCAGCTTTACAAAACTTGCTGATGCAGGTGCATTTGCAAATCAAAATCAAGAAAAGGAGAAAGAAACCGAATGAAGAAATTCTGGAACTTTGTAAAAAATGAAGATACATCAGAAACGGAACTTCTGTTTAACGGACCTATTTCGGAAGATACCTGGTGGGGCGATGAAGTGACACCTGCTTTGTTTCGTGATGAGCTTGCAAAAGTCAGCGGAAACTTGACTGTCTGGCTGAACTCGCCGGGCGGAGATGTATTCGCTGCAAGTCAGATTTATTCCATGCTGAAAAATCACAAAGGCAAGGTTACCGTGAAAATTGATGGCATTGCTGCCTCCGCTGCGTCTGTTGTGGCAATGGCAGGCGATGAAACTTTGATTGCACCGACTGCCCTAATGATGATCCACGACCCCAGCACTTGTGCTATGGGAAACAAGGCGGATATGGAAAAAGCTATCATCTTGCTTGATGAAGTCAAAGAGAGCATTATTAACGCCTACGAAACCAAATCCCACCTCAGCAGAAACAAGATTGCAAAGCTGATGTCCGATGAAACATGGCTCAATGCAAAAAAGGCTCATGAGATGGGATTTGTGGACGGGATTCTGTTTGCAGAGAAGAAAATGCCTGTTGTTCCCAAAGAGGAAGAACCGGATGAAGAGGAAAAAGAAGATACACTGACCGCAATGACCTATTCCAAATCGAAGAATCTATCTG
>CABQIF010000231.1 GCA_902464115.1 uncultured Ruminococcus sp.
ACGTATTTTTGAAAGCAATTCAAAAAACAGCGTCTGTTCCTTTTTCGGGAACAGGCACTATTTTAATATAAAATATTCACACTTTTTTTGTATTTTACAATTGACGGAAAATGATATTTTTGTTATAATAAAAATGGATTTTTATTTTATGAAAAAGAAACAATTTAGAAAGGGTGTCGAAACATGAACAAGAAACGAATCGCTGCACTGGTATTGAGTGCTGCAATGGCTGCTTCTGGTCTGGGAATCTCTGCACAGGCGAAAACGTTATCGGAACAAGTGAAAACGCCAAAAACCGTTCTGGTTGGAGATTGCAATCAGGATGGAACGGTTGATTTGTCCGATCTGGTTTCCATGCAGCTGTATTTGCTGAGACAAAAAACAGCCGGAGAGATGCCAGAGGAACAATCTGCATGGGATCTGAATTTAGATGCACAGGTGAACATTGTTGACCTCTGCCTTTTAAAACAGATACTGTTGCAGCAAAAGCAGGTTACACAGCAGTATCGAACGGATATTCTGTCCACATCGTCTGCCGGAGTCGTGCCGCCGGAAGTGGAGATTCATTCTGTGGAGGAACTGACCGCTTATCTGACCCCATACACCACGGAATCAGAACGGGAAACGTTCTGTGAACGATACGATGCCGATTTTTTTGCGGAGTCTGTTTTGCTGTTGAAACCGATGGGAAAAACAATGAAGGCATATGCCTGTCAGGTTACAGGTGCAGATGCAAAAACCTTGCAGGTTTCCTATGGTTGTATCTGGGAAAAGGAAAAACCAACGGGAATCCAACAGTTTGCATGGATGCAGGTGGCAATTCCAAAGATGCAGGATCATGAACAAGTCGTATGGCAATCTGTCACGCCGGAGGTCACTTTGAATTGGTGTGCCGTTACCGGAAATGATGCTTTTTCTGATGGGTCAGAAACTCGTATTGATTCCACAGAGGAACTGCAAACCTATTTAGAAACGATTTTACAGCCGGATGAGATACCTGAATATTTACAGCAATATGACGATGCTTTTTTTGCGGAATCCACCTTGGTGGTTCATTCGTTCCAATTGCGAAATGCAGCACCATTGGAATATACAGCAATTCAAAAGAATCAGGCTTTGGCAATTCTGCTCTCTTATCAGCAGGCAGGCGGAAAACAGCTGACCAATTATCTGGCATTTGCTGCGGTTCGACGGGCAGAGCTTTCAGAAATATCAAGTGTAGGATTCTTAGCATTTGGGGAAACATCGGAAGATGATGCAGACTGGCTGTATTATGATGCCCCCAACCAGAAACACAGTCTTGTTGTTTTACAGAACTCGGATTTGTTCAACGGAACGGTTTCTGTTTATCGCTGCGATGCAGATGGCGTTGAAAAAACGTTGATTGGAAGTGGCGGAACAGATGATGGATACCAGCCGTTTACAAAATATGGCACTTGGAGCGAAGATGCAGATGGAAATGCAGTCTATTCCAACGGGGTTTCCTATTGGATTACCTGGAAAGATGCCGAGGCAGTTGTAACTTATCATACCATCAGTGATGATAATGATACTTGTGATACGGTTGTTGTGCCATATTGAGCAAATTTTTGATGGAAAACAAAACAGCGTCTGTTCCTTTTTCGTGAACTGACCCCAAAAAGTTAGACAAAGTTTTCAAGAAATAATTATGCAAAGCGACTAAGAGT
>CABQIF010000232.1 GCA_902464115.1 uncultured Ruminococcus sp.
TCGCCCTGAACCTCGCCAACATTTTTGAAAAATTGTTGGATCAAAAAACTTTTTAGTTTGTGCAATGTTTCATGTGAAACATTACAATTTTTTCATTCTCTGTATATTTTTCTCCCCATCGCCCATACTACCTTTATCACTACGGAAAAAGAAGGTGTTCCTTATGGCAAATTTCATTGGGCAAGGGGTATTTCGCTGCTCGCATCCCATCCCCATCCTTGCAACGGCTGCCATTGCCGGAGAAAAAGAAGGGCAAGGGCCAATGTCTGCCTGCTTCGACCGCATCTGTTCGGACAGCTATTTTGGACAGACCACTTGGGAACAGGCAGAAGGAGCTTTACAACGGGAAACGGTTTCTCTCGCCATCGAAAAAGCAGGCTTACAACCAGAACAGCTTGACGGCATCCTTGCCGGCGACTTGGTCAATCAATGCACCAGCAGCTCCTATGGATTACGAGGGTTAGAAGTTCCATTTCTGGGCATCTATGGAGCGTGTTCCACCATGTCAGAAGGATTATTGCTGGCATCGCTCTTAGCGGACAGCGGAGCAGGCAGGCATTTTATTGCTGCAACTTCCTCTCATTTCAGCACCGCAGAACGGCAATTTCGCTTTCCGCTCTCCTACGGAGCACAGCGAACACCAACAGCACAATGGACATGCACCGCCTCCGGAGCGGCAGTTCTGGCTGCAACCGCTGAAACAGAAACGCCTTGCATTACTGGCGGCTGCATCGGACGGATTCAAGACCTCGGCGTAACCGATGCCAACAACATGGGGGCTGCCATGGCTCCAGCGGCAGCAGATACCTATATCCGCTGGTTTCAGGCAAGCGGAACTTCCCCTGCAGATTATGATGCGATTGTTACCGGAGATTTGGGCATCATCGGCAGCAATTTATTCTGTGACTTACTGATGAAACAGGGCTACGACGTCGCTGGCATTCATCAGGACTGCGGAGCAAAAATGTTCGACCCGGAAACACAGGACACTCATGCTGGCGGTTCTGGCTGCGGCTGTGCTGGTAGTCTGTTCTGTGGGCACTTCTATCGGCAGCTGGAAACCGGAACATTTCGCCGCATTTTATTTGCTGCAACGGGTGCGTTGCTCTCTCCGATGCTGATTCAGCAGGGCGAAAGCATTCCATCTATCAGCCATTTAGTAGAAGTGCAGGGAAGTGTTTCCCGTGAAACAACATAAAAAGGAGGTGTCACAGCATGATTCAAGATTGCTGGATTGCGTTTTTGGTCGGCGGTTTGCTCTGTGCAATCGGACAAGTTCTCATTGACTACACAAAATTAACCCCTGCCCGCATTCTCACCGGATACGTTGTTGCTGGGGTTCTGCTGTCTGCGGTCGGACTTTATCCCAAACTCATCGACTGGGCTGGCGGTGGAGCAAGTGTTCCGCTGACGGGATTCGGGAATTTGCTGGCACAGGGTGTACGGGATGCAATTCAAGAAGATGGATTTTTAGGCGTATTTACAGGTGGACTGCAAGCGGCTGCCGGTGGATTATCAGCCGCATTGGGGTTTGGATTGCTGGCAGCCATTTGTTTTCATCCGAAAGATAAATAATCGCCTGCAAAATATGAGCCGCAGGCAACCAAAAAGTTTTTTGATCCAACAATTTTTCAAAAATGTTGGCGAGGTGTGGGCGAGC
>CABQIF010000233.1 GCA_902464115.1 uncultured Ruminococcus sp.
GAACCAACCCTGCAATCAGAAGAAATTCGACAGTATTGCCAAGACCACACCCGGTTCCAATGCGGAACATTTTCGGAATTTCAGAAAATTTTAATGGAATGTCGTTTTCCATCGAAAAATGATTGCAATTTGTCCGAAAAAATAGTATAATAAAAGATAACGTAAACTGATTGAGAGAGGAGGGGTTCCGTTGGAACAGGAAACCGTTTTGCATATCGAAGGAACGGTAGAACAGGTGCTGTATCGCAATGAACAGAACGGTTATACCGTTTTGGATTTGGATGCGAATGGAACATTGATTACGGTTGTCGGAGAGCTGGGCGATGTGGAAGAGGGCGAACAGCTTTCCGTAGATGGTACTTATGTCAATCACATTCGCTTTGGCGTACAGTTTCAGGCACAGTATGTAGAACGAAAGCTGCCGGAAGATGCTGTCAACATTCAGCGGTATCTCTCTTCTGGTGTGATTAAAGGCATTGGCTCGGCTCTGGCAAAGAAAATTGTAACCGCATTTGGCAGCCAGACGCTGGAGATTATGGAGAAACAGCCCACTCGCCTGATGGAAATTCGGGGCATTTCTCCGAAAAAATGCGAGGCAATCGCACAGGAAGTACAGAAAATTTTTGCATTACGCAGCTTGATGCTGTTTCTGCAACAATATAATATTCGCTCTCGTTATGCGATGCGAGCCTATCAGTGTTATGGCAGCGGTGCAAAAGAAATGATTCTGGCAAATCCCTATTTGTTGTGTGGAATGGGAATCGAATTGCCGTTTGAAAAGGCAGAGGTTCTTGCGGATGATTTAAAAGTTCCGAAAAATGCAGAACAGCGAATTTTAGCAGGAACGTGCTATATTCTGGAGCACAACACGCACAACGGCTATACTTGTCTGCCGTTGGATCGCCTACAGCCGAAAGTGTGTGAATATTTACAGGTTTCAGAGTCGGAATTTCTGTCAGCCTATCAGGCAGCACAGAAAGAGGGAAATCTAGTTTCCTATCAAAAAGGAACACGGGAATTTGTCTATTTACCGGCATATTATGAGGCAGAACAATACATTGCAGACCGAATCGGCGTCTTGCGGGATTTTTCTGCACCAGAAGACCAAGAAATTTATCTAGACTTAATCAAACGAGAGGAAACAGAACAGGGCATTCAATATGCAGAATTGCAGCGAAAAGCCATTTTATCTGCATTATCTCGTGGCCTGTTGATTTTGACAGGCGGGCCTGGAACAGGAAAAACCACCACGCTAAACGGCATGATTTCTTTGTTTGAAAAGCAAGGCTATCAAGTCATGTTGGCTGCTCCGACTGGACGAGCTGCACAGCGAATTTCGGATTTAACAGGCTATGAGGCAAAGACCATTCACCGTTTGTTAGAGGTGGAATTTGACATGGCAGGGGCAACAAAATTCCGGCACAATGAATCCAATCCGCTGACTTGTGATGTGATGATTGTGGATGAAATGTCGATGGTGGATGTGTTGTTATTTGAAAGCTTGCTGCGTGCATTGCGGTTTAGTTGTAAGTTGATTATGGTGGGTGATAGTGACCAGCTACCATCGGTAGGGGCTGGCAATGTCCTGAAAGATTTGATTGACAGCGAACAAGTTCCTGTGGTTGCCCTGAATCAGATTTTCCGGCAGGCACAGCAA
>CABQIF010000234.1 GCA_902464115.1 uncultured Ruminococcus sp.
ACAATTTGGCGGTTCGCAGGAAGACCCTGTGACGGCGATTTTAGACGGCATGACAGCCTTGCAAAAAAAACTGGATGCTGTTGTAATTGTCACCAATGAAGTATTTACTGACCGAGTATCGAGTGATATTGCCATGCAGCAATATCTGCAAAACTTGGGTAATATCAATCAAGTATTGGCAAGTCGGTCAGATGTTGTAATAGAAGTATGCAGTGGGATTCCCATCTGCTGGAAAGGAGCATCACTTTTTCATGAAATCATGCTTTGAGTCGCTGTTGATTGCCCTATCTATGTACAGCACTTTGCCTGTGAAGTGCCTGAACTGGAACGAAAAAAATTTACGGCTTGCAATGTTATTTTTCCCTGTGGTCGGGCTGCTCTGCGGCGGTGGACTTTGGCTCGTCTGGACAGTTTGCCAGCTGCTGCACCGTTCTGCATTCTTGTTTGCAGTACTTGCGGTGTTGGTGAATGTTTGGATTACAGGCGGCATTCATTTGGATGGCTTCTGTGATACCGCAGATGCTCTGTATTCTCGCCGACCAATGGAGGAAAAGCTACGGATTTTAAAAGATCCAAACTGTGGCCCATTTGCGGTATTTGCTGTTATTTTGGTATTGTTGGTGCAGGTTGCTGCCTATGCTCAAATTTATACCGAACAGAACCGCTTAATCATCGGGCTGCTGACAGGTGGATTTTGGCTGTCTCGTTGTTTGAGTGGTATCTCTGTCACACGGTTTCCATGTACGCCGACCAGTTCGCTGGTTAAGACGTTCGGAGAACATGCCGGAAAACAAGTTGGAACGGCACTGATTGTCATCAGCCTGTTTTCTGCGGTTATTCTGACGGCTGGTTATCAGTTTTTGGGTGTGATTGCTTGTGCCGTGGCAGGGCTGATTTTTTGGTATTATGCCCGTATGCAGAAGAAACAGTTTGGCGGTGTAACAGGCGATTTGGCAGGATATTTTTTAGTTCTATGTGAAACTGCTTGGCTGGGTATCGTGGCATTGTTGGGAGGAATTTCATGCATTTGATTTTTGGTGGATATGCACAGGGGCGGTTATCCTATGTCTTAAAAACCTATCACAAAAACATGGCGGATGTGTTTGACTGTGCGGCACAGCCGCTTTCTGAATGGAATGGACAGACGATTCTTTATCATCTCGAAGCACTTGTTTCGCAGGCTCTGCAACAGAATAAAGCCCCGTTGAACTTACTGCAAGAAACCGTTCCGAACTGGCAGGATTGTATATTGATTACACAAGAAGTCGGCTGCGGATTAGTGCCGATTTCCGCAGAAGACCGACAGTGGAGAGAGGCAGTCGGACGGATGAACGCCCAGCTTGCTGCACAAGCGGAAACAGTCGAACGGATTTTCTGCGGACTTTCCATGCAGCTGCGGACAGGAGCACAGCCATGATGGGAATTGGTGTTGTCAGTAGCATTCTGCTTGGGGTTTTGCTGGATTTTTGTTTTGGTGACCCGTATTGGTTGCCGCATCCGGTAGTTTGGATCGGAAAGGGCATTTCCGCAGCAGAAAAACAACTGCGGAAATGGTTTCCGGAAACGCCCAACGGCTTGACTGCTGCCGGCGTGATTTTAGCAATTGGAATTCCGTTGCTCAGTGCTGGAATTTCGCTGCTGGTGCTGTGG
>CABQIF010000235.1 GCA_902464115.1 uncultured Ruminococcus sp.
CCTTTAACTTTGGTTTTGACATCGTTGATGAATGGGCAAAACAGGAACCAGAAAAGAAAGCCCTTGTTTGGTGTGATGACGACGGAAACGAACGAACCTTTACTTTCACAGAAATCTCCCGTTTGTCGAACCAGACCGCAAACTATTTTCAGCATCTGGGCATTCGCAAGGGAACCGTTGTCATGCTGATTCTCCGCCGCCGCTGGGAATACTGGGTTTGTGCGGTCGCCCTGCATAAAATCGGAGCAATCCTGATTCCAGGGTCTTTGCAGCTTTCCAAGAAGGATTTGGTTTACCGTGGCAACAGTGCCGGCATTCATACCATGATTTGTGTGGATGACGCCTATGTTATCGAGCAGGTAGAAGCTGCACAGAGCGAAGTCCCGAGCATTCAACATCGGGTTCTGGTTGCCGGAAAGCGGGACGGCTGGCAGGATTTTGAAGAAGAAATTGCCAAGTATTCCGATGTATTCCCAAGACCGACCGGAGAGGCTGCCACCAAGGCAAATGAAACCGCCATTGTTTACTTTACTTCCGGCACAACCGGCGATCCGAAGATGGTACAGCACAACCATGCCCATCCGCTGGGACACATTGTAACAGCAAAATACTGGCAGCAGGTACAGGAAAACAAGCTGCATATGAGCGTTTCCGATTCTGGCTGGGCAAAGTTCGGCTGGGGCAAGATTTACGGGCAGTGGATTTGTGGGGCAGTGATTTTTGCTTATGATATGAAGAAGTTTATTCCGACCCATCTGTTGCAAAAGATGCAGGATTACAAGCTGACCACGTTCTGTGCACCGCCGACCATGTATCGGTTCATGTTGCAGGAAGATGTCAAGGCATATGACCTTTCCAGCATTGAAACCTTTGCAACCGCAGGCGAACCGCTGAATCCGGAAGTATTCAACAAGTGGAAGGAACTGACCGGCAAGGAAATTCGGGAAGGCTTTGGGCAGACAGAAGGGTCTGTTCTGATTGCAAACTTTCCGTGGCTGACCCCGAAAGCTGGTTCAACAGGGAAACCATCTCCATTATATGATATTCATTTGATCACGGATGATGGTGTAGATGCAAAGGCAGGCGAACATGGTGCATTGACGATGTTGAACCTGAAAGAATCTTATCCAATCGGACTGTTCACCGGTTATTATCACAATCCGGAGATGACCAACGAGATTCTGGGCGATGGAACGTATTGTTCCCACGATGTATTTGAACTGGATGAAGACGGCTACTTCTGGTTTGTCGGCAGAAATGACGATGTCATCAAATGTTCCGGTTATCGAATTGGGCCATTTGAAGTCGAAAGTGCATTGGTTGCACATCCGGCAGTTGTAGAGTGTGCTGTAACTGCTGCACCAGACCCGATTCGTGGTAATGTGGTAAAGGCAACGGTTGTTCTGGCGAAGGGTTACGAGCCAAGCGAAGCCCTGACCAAGGAACTGCAAAACCATGTAAAGCATACCACTGCACCGTACAAGTACCCGAGAATTATTGAATACGTGGAAGAACTGCCAAAGACACTGGGCGGTAAGATCAAGCGGGCACAGATTCGGAAAGAAGATTTTGCAAAGAAAAATTAACGAATTATAATTCGTAAGATAGAAAAACGCTGTCACCTCGATTGCTGTTCGAGATGGC
>CABQIF010000236.1 GCA_902464115.1 uncultured Ruminococcus sp.
GTACTGGACAATGGCACAAACCGCACCAGCAGCCTGACGGCTCCGTGTATCTGCCGTGGAATCATGAAATATGTTCCGAAGCTGGCAGATGCAAAGATTGTCAGAACGTGGGCAGGGTATGAAGACCTTAGCATTGATGGGATTCCTGTTATTAGCAAGGTGGAAGAAGTTCCGGGCTTGCTGCTTGCCTGTGGATTTACCGGACATGGATTCGGCATTTCACCGGTTGTCGGTCAGCTTTTGGCACAGTTGGCAGCCGGAGAAACCCCAATGCTGAGCTTGCAGGAATTTCGGTATGACCGATTTCATGCTGCGATTTAAAAAATAGGAGAAATGTTCAAAAATAGTTGATATAATAAATAGGAGGAATTACGATGGGAACGAAAGTCGATTTTTTGTATTTGAGTGAACCAGATATGGTGAAAGCCGGTGTCAAAGACATGAAGCAGTGCGTAGAAGTCATGGAACGGCTGCTGGTTACGCTGAACAAGGGTGACTATGTGATGGGCGGAAAGAACCACAATTCCCATGGCTGTATGATTATGTTCCCAGATGACCCGCAATTTCCGGGCATGCCAAAGAATGCCGATGAACGGCGGTTCATGGCAATGCCAGCCTATTTGGGCGGCGAATACCAGATGGCAGGCATGAAGTGGTACGGCTCAAATGTAGAGAATAAGAAGCAGGGTCTGCCACGTTCCATCTTGATGATGATGCTGAACGATAAGGATACCGGAGCACCGCTGGCGTTGATGTCTGCAAACTTGGTCAGCTCCTATCGAACTGGTGGGATTCCGGGCGTTGGTGCAAAATATCTGGCACGGAAGGATGCGAAAACGGTTGCCATTGTTGGCCCTGGTGTTATGGGAAAGACTTCTCTCGCTGCTTTTGTCAGTGTTTGTCCGAATCTGGACACCCTGAAGATTAAAGGCAGAGGACAGAAATCCATCGATTCCTTTATTGAATTTACAAAAAAAGAATGTCCGCAGATTAAGAACATTACCGTATGTGACACCTTGGAAGAGGCAGTACGGGACAGCGATATTATCAGTATGACTACAGTTGTACGGGATGATGTTGCTTCATTCCCGTATATCAACGGCGAGTGGGTCAAGAAAGGTGCTTTGATCAGCATGCCGTCTGCTGCCAGATTTGACGATGATTTCTTGGCAAAGAAGTGCAAGCTGGTGGTCGATAACGCAAAGCTCTATGAAGCATGGGAAGAAGAATACCCTTATCCGACGTATCCGCAAGTACAGATCGTCGGTACAAAGTTCACCGACTTGGTTCATGATGGGCTGATTCAAGCCAGCGACATCATTGATATTACTGATGTTATTCAGGGAAAGCACGCTGGAAGAGAAAGCGATGATGAGATCATTGTCTATTCCGTTGGCGGTATGCCGGTAGAAGATATTGCATGGGGCGGAACGGTTTACCGGAATGCCGTTGCAAAGGGCATCGGTGTAAAGTTGCCACTTTGGGATCAGCCGGAAATGGCATAATGGAAGAATCCTGTTTCGATTTGCGGCATTCTTTGGGAAAGGAATGCATGGTCATGGCACAGCAGCAAGGTTTGATTTTGTTGCAGC
>CABQIF010000237.1 GCA_902464115.1 uncultured Ruminococcus sp.
TACATGGAGTGCTTCTACACTAAAGAAGCTGAAACAAGTTCTGGTACGCTTTTTAATCGAGTGTGATTATCTGGAAAACACCAGATCGCAGAATCTGTTGTCGGTGTATCTCTATCCAGAATTAGAAGAAGTGATTCGGCAAAAAAACAATCTGGATGCACTTCCAGCATTTAATTGTTTTCATTGAGGGAGAAACCATGAATAATATTATAGATCAATTGAACGAAGTAAAGAAACGATTTTCGGATGATATCTTTTTAAGCAACAAAGGATTATCGAACGAAGTTGGCATTCATGTGTTTTGTTATAACCCAAGAGAAGAAATGCTGGTTTCCAGTTTCTTTTCTGATTTAATCCAATCTGAGAATCAGGCGTTTCATCTGAAAGAATGCGACCTATACCGAATTTTCTTACAGATTTGTGAGGAAAAACGAATCTTGAACAGCATTCCAGCCATGGAAAAAAAGAAAGGTTCGGATTATCTTTTGAAGCAACTGCAAAAGGCAATTTCACCAGAAGACTTTGTGAAAAAAATGGAATATGAACCGCATACACACGGAGATATTTTGCTGATAACGGGCGTTGGAAAAGTTTATCCGTTCATGCGTTCTCACAATATTCTGGATAATCTTCAG
This sequence comes from uncultured Ruminococcus sp., assembly GCA_902464115.1. GTDB lineage: Bacteria > Bacillota > Clostridia > Oscillospirales > Ruminococcaceae > Ruminococcus_C. The sequence goes on from CABQIF010000237.1 coordinate 636, forward strand.
CATATCTTTTCGGATATTCCAGTGGTGATGCTTTATCCTGGTACATACAATGGACAAGCACTTTCCCTTTTTGATGAATTTCAAGATGGAAACTATTACCGTGCATTCAACATGATTTAAGAGAGGACTTTTTTATGCAATTACGAGACATATACAAATCGGACATTAACCGTGACATCAATGGTGTCATTAAAGTTGCACAAGATGATGAACATTCCATCGTTCAGGAACTGTCGGAATATGTGATTACAAAAGAACTGCGTCGTCACTTTAACACTTTTTTGAATCACTATGAACGCTCTCTGGAACAGCCAACAGATAAAATCGGTGTTTGGATTTCTGGTTTCTTTGGAAGCGGTAAATCTCATTTTTTGAAGATGCTCTCGTACTTGCTTTCCAATCGAACCGTTGGCGGAAAAAAAGCAGTGGCGTATTTTGCCGACAAATTTGACGACCCGATGATGTACGCTCAACTGGAAAACTGTGTAAAAGTTCCGACGGAAACAATTCTTTTCAACATCGATTCTAAAAGTCCTTTGACAAAGGATAAAACAGCCATTTTGCGGATTTTTGCAAAGGTATTTTATGAACATCAGGGGTTTTACGGCAATGATTTGAAAATTGCTAAATTGGAACAGTTTATTGCAAAATCCGGAAAGACAGAACCGTTCCAAAAGAGTTTTGAACGTATCAATGGCGGCTCGTGGGAAAGTTCACGGAATTCTTTTTCTTTCTTTGAAGATGACATTGTAGCGGCAATGTGTGAAGCACTTGGCATGAGTGAAACTGCTGCCCATAATTGGTTCAATGGCGAAGAAGAAATTGAATTGAGCATCGAACAACTTGTGAATGAAATCAAAGAATATGTGGAAAGCAGAGGAAAAGACAATCGCCTGTTGTTTATGATTGACGAAGTTGGTCAATATATTGGCTCGGATTC
>CABQIF010000238.1 GCA_902464115.1 uncultured Ruminococcus sp.
GCTCTATTATGGGCAAAGAAAAAACATACTTAAAGTGGTATAACAAAGTCGGTTATGGTTCCGGCGATGTTGCAGGGAACGTTGTCTATGCATTGCTGACATCATTCGTAATGATCTATCTTACCGACACGATTGGATTAAACGCAGGTGTTATTGGCGTTCTCATTGCTGTATCGAAGATTTTTGATGGAATAACAGACATCATTTTTGGTACGTTGATTGATAAGACACATACGAAAATGGGCAAGGCAAAACCGTGGATGCTTTATGGTTTTATCGGCTGTGCAATTACCTTGGTTGGTGTATTTGCAATCCCGATGAACATGGATAATTTTGCTCAGTACGCATGGTTCTTTATCTGCTACACACTTCTTAACAGTGTATTTTATACGGCAAACAACATCGCATATTCTGCTCTGACCGCTCTTGTTACAAAGAACAGCAAGGAAAGAGTTCAGATGGGTTCTTATCGCTTTATCTTCGCATTTGGAACAAGCCTCCTGATTCAGGCTGTTACATTCCAATTTGTTGAAGCAATGGGCGGTGGTGCAAATGGCTGGAGAACAGTCGCAATTATTTATGCGGTTATCGGTCTTATTGTAAATACAATTTCCGCTCTTTCTGTAAAGGAACTTTCTGATGAGGAACTTGCAGACAGTGAAACAAAAACAGAAGAAACCAAATACAGTTTGGGAGAAGCATTCAAAATTCTCGTACACAACAAATATTATGTGATGATCACAGTAACCTATATTTTGCAGCAGTTCTATGGTGCGATGATCGGTGTTGGAACATACTATGCAAAATATGTTCTCGCAGATGAGAATATGTTCGGCACATTTGCGTGGTTTATCAATATTCCTTTGATTATCGCCTTGATCTTCACTCCTACCATCGTACAAAAATGGAACGGCATGTATAAGCTGAACAAATACAGCTACATGGTAGCAACAGTTGGCAGACTTCTGGTAGCAGTTGCCGGATACATGGGAAACATTCCGCTGATGCTTGCATTTACAGCACTTGCAGCACTCGGTCAAGGTCCATGGCAAGGTGATATGAATGCAGTCATCGCATCATGCTCTGAATATAGCTGGCTTACCAAACACAAGCACGTTGATGGAATCATGTACTCCTGCACATCACTTGGTGTAAAAATTGGTGGTGGACTTGGAACAGCAATTGTCGGTCTTTTGCTCGACCTTAGCGGATTCAAGGGCACTTTGACAGTACAGCCTGATTCTGCTATCAATATGCTTCACATTATGTATCTGATCGTTCCGTTTGCACTGGATCTGATCATCACATTTATTCTTTCTAAGATGAATGTTGAAAAGGCAAATGCGGAAATCAAAGAAAAACTTGGAATATCCGAAAATGAAGTTGTGATGGAATCACAGAACTAAAATGGAGGGAACAATATGAAATATACACTCGACTGGCTGACCAATCCGGAAGTGTTTGCAGTCAACAGAATCGCAGCACATTCCGACCACAGAATCTATGCAAATCATTTGGAAGCCGATGCAGACAATTCCTCTCTGATTCAGAATCTGAACGGCACCTGGAAA